>NZ_CP017781.1:0-348125 GCF_001856665.1 Rhodobacter xanthinilyticus
ATAGGCAAGAACATGACCGAAGAAACCTGGGGGCAGGTGTGCAATGAACTTCTCAAGACTGTTGGCAAGAACAACTACACGACCTGGATCGCGCCGCTCAAACCGCTGGAGCTGAGCGAGGGCATCGTCGCCGTCGAGGCGCCGACCAAATTCCTGCGTGACTGGGTGTCGCGCAATTTCGCCGACCAGATCCTGCGCGAGCTGCGCGTGGCCGGGATCGTGGCCGAGCGGCTCGAGATTCGCGTCCCCGATGCGCGCCCGATTCCCGCCGCCGAGGTGGCAAAACCCGCCGCCGCCCGCCGTGCGCCCGCCCGCGCCACCGAGGCGGCCGATCTGCCCGGCGCGCCGCTCGATGCGCGCTTCACCTTCGACAGCTTCGTCGTCGGCAAACCGAACGAGCTCGCCCATGCCGCTGCGCGCCGCGTGGCCGAGGGCGGCCCGGTGACCTTCAACCCGCTCTTCCTCTATGGCGGCGTTGGCCTCGGCAAGACCCACCTGATGCACGCCATCGCCCATGAGCTCTCGATCCGCCGCCCCGAGGCGCGCGTGCTCTACCTCTCGGCCGAGCAATTCATGTATCGCTTCGTTCAGGCCCTGCGCGAACGCCAGATCATGGATTTCAAGGAGATGTTCCGCTCGGTCGACGTGCTGATGGTCGATGACGTGCAATTCATCGCCGGCAAGGATTCGACTCAGGAAGAATTCTTCCACACGTTCAACGCCTTGGTCGATCAGGGCAAACAGATCGTGATCTCCGCCGACCGCGCGCCGGGCGAGATCAAGGATCTCGAGGAGCGGATCAAGTCGCGCCTGCAATGCGGCCTCGTGGTCGACCTGCACCCGACCGATTACGAGCTGCGGCTGGGCATCCTCCAGACCAAGACCGAGGCCTATCGCGCGCAATATCCGGGCCTGCAAATCGCCGAGGGCGTGCTCGAATTCCTCGCGCATCGGATCACGACGAACGTCCGCGTGCTCGAAGGCGCGCTGACCCGGCTTTTCGCCTTCGCCTCGCTCGTCGGCCGCGAGATCACCCTCGATCTGGCGCAGGAATGCCTCACCGATATCCTGCGCGTCTCCGACCGCAAGGTCACCATCGAGGAGATCCAGCGTAAAGTGGCGGAGCATTACAACGTCCGCCTCTCCGACATGATCGGGCCCAAGCGCGTGCGCACCATCGCCCGTCCGCGGCAGGTGGCGATGTATCTCGCCAAGCAGCTCACCACCCGCTCGCTCCCCGAGATCGGGCGCCGCTTCGGCGGGCGCGATCACACCACGATCATGCACGGGATCCGCAAGATCGAGGAGCTTCAGGGCGCCGATCGGCAGCTCGCCGAGGACATCGTTCTCCTCAAGCGGCTGCTCGAAAGCTGAGCTAGGCTTGACGCCCGGCCCGATCCGGCCGAATGTCCGTAAAAACTTGATCCGCGCAGGGGTTCTCCTGCCGGTCCGCCGTGAGGGATGGATATGAAATTCAGCATCGAACGTGCCGCGCTTCTCAAGGCCGTGGCTCAGGCTCAGTCGGTCGTCGAGCGGCGCAACACGATCCCGATCCTCGCGAATGTGCTGATCGAGGCGGAGGGCGATACCGTCTCCTTCCGCGCGACCGACCTCGATATCGAGGTGGTCGACAAGGCCCCCGCGCAGGTCGAACGCGCCGGCGCGACCACGGTTTCGGCGGTGATGCTGCATGAAATCGTGCGCAAACTGCCCGATGGCGCGCTGATTTCGCTGACCGATGATCCGGCGGCGGGGCGGCTCACCATCCAGGCCGGGCGCTCGAGCTTCAACCTCGCCACCCTGCCGCGCGAAGATTTCCCGGTGATGGCGAGCTCGGAATATTCCGCGAATTTCGCCGCCAAGGCGGGCGTGCTCAAGCGCCTCTTCGACAAGTCGAAATTCGCGATCTCGACGGAAGAGACCCGCTATTATCTCAACGGCGTCTACATGCATGTGGCGACCGGCGAGGAGGGCCCGGCGCTGCGCTGTGTCGCGACCGATGGCCACCGGCTCGCGCGGATCGACGCGGCGCTGCCCGAGGGCGCGCAGGGCATGCCCGGCGTGATCGTGCCGCGCAAGACGGTGAACGAGCTGCGCAAGCTCCTCGACGATGATGATGCCGATATCGCCGTCTCTGTTTCGGAAACCAAGGTGCGCTTCGCGACCCCGGTGATCACGCTGACCTCGAAGGTCATCGACGGCACCTTCCCCGATTACACGCGCGTGATCCCGATGGGCAACACCCGCCGCCTCGAGGTCGATGCGAGCGAGTTCGCCAAGGCGGTGGACCGCGTGGCGACGGTGTCGTCGGAGCGCTCGCGCGCGGTGAAGCTCGCGCTCGATGAGGATCGGCTGGTGCTGTCCGTCAATGCCCCCGATGCCGGCGCGGCGGAGGAAGAGCTTGCCGTGGCTTATGCCGATGAGCGGCTCGAGATCGGTTTCAACGCGAAATATCTGCTCGAGATCGCGAGCCAGGTGGACCGCGAGAACGCCGTGTTCCTGTTCAACTCGGCGGGCGATCCGACGCTGATGCGCGAGGGCAATGATACCTCGGCGGTCTATGTCGTGATGCCGATGCGCGTCTGAGAACGGGCAGCGCAAGCCCCTCGCGGGGATTTGCGTATTTTTGCCAAGAAGAAGAGGGGCCGATGCTGCGGGAGCTGAACCTGTTGCAGTTCCGTTCGCATCGGCGCTCCGCGCTGGCCTTTGATGGCCGGCCAGCCGCGATATATGGGGCGAATGGCGCGGGCAAAACCAATATCTTGGAGGCGCTCTCGCTGTTGAGCCCGGGCCGCGGGTTGCGGCGCGCGGGCAGTGAGGAGCTGATGCGGCGCGCCGAGGCTGTCGGCTGGAAGATCCGCGCCGAGACTGAGCCCCATGAGATCGAGACCTCGGCGCTCCCCGGCGCGGCGCGTGAGGTGCGCATCGATGGCAAGCTCGCGCCGCAGGTGGCGCTGGCGCGGATCTTGCGGGTTCTCTGGCTCGTGCCGGCGATGGATCGGCTCTGGATCGAGGGCGCCGAGGGGCGGCGGCGGTTTCTCGACCGGGTGACGCTCTCGTTCTTTCCGGCCCATGCCGAGGCCACGCTCGCCTATGAAAAGGCGATGCGTGAACGCAACCGGCTGTTGAAGGAAGAGGCCCGCGACGCGCGCTGGTATCAGGCGCTCGAGGGGCAGATGGCCGAGGCGGGCGCGCAGATCGCGGCGCATCGGGCCGAGGCGCTGGCGCGGATCGGCGCGGCGCAGGCGGGGGCGGCCACCGCCTTCCCCGCCGCGCGGCTTGCGATCACCCAGGGCGGCGCCGAGGATCTGGCCACCGCTCTGGCCGAGGGGCGCCGGCGCGACATGGCCGCCGGGCGCACCCTCGAGGGCCCGCACCGCGCCGATCTCGAGGCGGTTTACGCCGAGAAGGAGATCCCCGCGGCGCTGTGCTCGACCGGCGAGCAAAAGGCGCTCCTGATCTCGCTCGTCCTCGCCAATGCACGCGCGCTCTCGGGCGAGGCGGTGGTGGTTTTGCTCGACGAGGTCGCCGCCCATCTCGACGCCGCCCGCCGCGCGGCGCTCTACGACGAGATCTGCGCGCTGCCCGCCCAGGCCGCGATGACCGGCACCGGCGCCGAGCTTTTCGACAGCTTGGGCGCGCGCGGCCGCTTCTGGGAGGTCAGCGAGACCGCCGGCCTCTCAACCGTTGCGGAACGCGCCCCCGCCTGAGCCCCAAATCTTGTGGCTTTGGCGTGACATTCCCGCGTCAAACCCCTATAAATCGCGGGCAAGTAACAGGATCAGCAGGCATGACCGAGACGACCCCGAAAAAAGCCGAATACGGCGCCGATTCCATCAAGGTTCTCAAGGGCTTGGAGGCGGTCCGCAAACGGCCGGGCATGTATATCGGCGATACCGACGATGGCTCGGGCCTGCATCACATGGTCTATGAGGTCGTCGATAACGGCATCGACGAGGCGCTCGCGGGCCATGCCAACTACGTCGCGGTGAAAATCCATGCCGACAGCTCGGTCTCGGTGCGCGACAACGGCCGCGGGATCCCGGTCGACATGCACCCCGAGGAGGGCGTTTCCGCCGCCGAGGTGATCATGACGCAGCTGCACGCGGGCGGCAAATTCAACAACACCGATGAGGGCGGCAACGCCTACAAGGTCTCGGGCGGTCTGCACGGGGTCGGCGTCTCGGTGGTGAACGCGCTCTCCGATTGGCTCGAGCTGAAGGTCTGGCGCAACGACAAGGTCTATTTCGCCCGCTTCGAGAAGGGCGAATGTGTCGAGCATGTCCGCGAGATCGGCGATGCGCCGGGCGAGAAGGGCACCGAGGTGCGCTTCATGGCCTCGTCCAAGGCCACCGACCCCGAGGGCACCTTCTCGAACCTCGATTACGTCTTCAAGACGCTCGAGACCCGCCTGCGCGAGCTCGCGTTCCTGAACTCTGGCGTGCGGATCATCCTCGAGGACGAACGCCCCGCCGAGCCGCTACGCATCGAGCTGCATTACGACGGCGGCGTGCGCGAATTCGTCAAATATCTCGACCGCTCGAAAACCCCGGTGATGCCCGAGCCGATCTACATGATCGGCGAGGTGCGCGGCATCGGCGTCGAGGTGGCGCTGTGGTGGAACGACAGCTACCATGAAAGCGTGCTGCCCTTCACCAACAACATCCCCCAGCGCGACGGCGGCACCCATCTCGCGGGCCTGCGCGGCGCGCTGACGCGGACCTTGACGAAATACGCCCAGGACAGCGGCATCGCCAAGAAAGAGAAGATCGATTTCACCGGCGATGACGCGCGCGAGGGGCTGACCTGCGTGCTCTCGGTCAAGGTGCCGGATCCGAAATTCTCCAGCCAAACCAAGGACAAGCTCGTCTCCTCCGAGGTCCGCCCGGCGGTCGAGAACCTGGTCAACGAAAAGCTCGGCGAATGGTTCGAGGAGCACCCCGCCGAGGCCAAGCAGATCGTCGGCAAGATCATCGAGGCCGCGCTTGCCCGCGAGGCGGCGCGCAAGGCGCGCGAGCTGACGCGCCGCAAGACCGCGATGGATGTCGCGAGCCTGCCCGGCAAGCTCGCCGATTGTCAGGAAAAAGACCCCGCGCTCTCCGAGCTTTTCCTCGTCGAAGGGGATTCGGCCGGCGGCTCGGCCAAACAGGGCCGCGAGCGGAAGAACCAGGCCGTGCTGCCCCTGCGCGGCAAGATCCTCAACGTCGAGCGCGCGCGCTTTGACCGGATGCTGAGCTCCGACCAGATCGGCACGCTGATCACCGCGCTCGGCACCGGCATCGGCCGCGATGAGTTCAACCTCGCCAAGCTGCGCTACCACAAGATCGTCATCATGACCGACGCCGACGTCGATGGCGCCCATATCCGCACGCTGCTGCTGACCTTCTTCTTCCGCCAGATGCCCGAGCTGATCGAGCACGGCTATCTCTACATCGCCCAGCCGCCGCTCTACAAAGTCGCGCGCGGCAAATCCGAGGTCTATCTCAAGGACCAGAACGCGCTCGATGATTACCTTGTGCATCAAGGGGTTGAGGGCGCGATCCTGCGGCTCGGCACTGGCGAGGAAATCTCGGGCCAAGACCTTTTGCGCGTCGTCGAGGAGGCCCGCGTGATCAAGCGCATCCTCGGCTCCTTCCCGACGCATTACCCGCGCAACATTCTCGAACAGGCCGCGATCGCGGGGGCGATGCTGACCGGCGCGATGGAGGCCGATCCGCAGGGCGTGGCCGATGCGGTGGCGACCCGGCTCGACGAGATCGCGCTCGAATATGAGCGCGGCTGGTCGGGGCGGCCGACGCAGGACCACGGGCTGCGGCTCGCGCGGGTGCTGCGCGGGGTCGAGGAACATCGGGTGCTCGATGGCGCGGTGCTGCGCTCGGGCGAGGCGCGGCGTCTTGGCCAATATACCCAGGATCTGCGCGACACCTACGGCACCCCCGCCAAGCTCGTGCGCAAGGACCGCAGCCAGCTTCTGCACGGGCCGCTCGACCTGCTCGACGCGATCTTGGCCGAGGGCGAAAAGGGGCTGACGCTGCAACGCTACAAGGGCTTGGGCGAGATGAACCCCGAGCAGCTTTGGGAAACCACGCTCGACCCCTCGGCGCGCACGCTCCTTCAGGTCAAGATCGACGACGTGGCCGAGGCCGACGACATCTTCACCAAGCTGATGGGCGATGTGGTGGAGCCGCGCCGCGACTTCATCCAGCAAAACGCGCTCAGCGTCGAAAACCTCGACTTCTGATCAAAGGGCGCCCCGGGGCGCCCTTTTCATTGATGGCGCAGCGCGTCGATCGGGTCGAGCCGAGCGGCCGCGCGCGCCGGGAAATAGCCGAAGATCACCCCCACCAGCGCCGAGAAGCCGAAGGCCATCGCCACCACGCCAAGGCTCGGCGCGAAGGGGATCGCCATGATCTGCGCCGCCACCGCCGCGAGCGCGAGCCCGGTCACGATGCCGAGCACCCCGCCGAGCACCGAGAGCACCACCGCCTCAACCAGAAACTGCGTCAGCACCTGCCGCGCCTGCGCCCCCACCGCGAGGCGAATGCCGATCTCGCGCGTGCGTTCGGTGACCGAGACGAGCATGATGTTCATGATCCCGATCCCGCCGACAAGCAGGCTCACCGCCGCCACCGAGGACAAGAGCCCGGTCAGCACCGTGTTGACCGAGTTCAGCATCGAGGCGATCTCCTTCATGTCGGTGACCGAGAAATTGTCGTCCTCGCCGATCGCGATGCGGCGGCGCTCGCGCATCAGGGTCTGGACATCGGCGATCGCGCGGTCGGTCGAGGCGCCGGGCGCCACCTGCAGGCTGATCGAGGCGACATCCTGCGCGCCGACCAGCCGGCGTTGCACCGTGCGCACCGGCATCACCACGATATCGTCCTGATCCTGCCCGAACGAGCCCGCGCCCTTCGCCGTCAAGAGCCCGATCACCTGACACGAGACCGCCTTCACGCGGATCGTCTCGCCGGTCGGGTCGGTGGCGCCGAACAGCGTGGTGCGCACCGTCTCGCCGATGATGCAGACATTGGCGCCCGATTTGTCCTCGGTCGCGGTGAAGGCGCGGCCGCGCGCGATCTCCCATCCGCCGATCTCGAGCCAGGCCGAGGTGGTGCCGGTGACGGTGGTGGTGCGGTTGGCGTTGCCGAAGACCGCGGTTTCCGAGGTCGAGACCACCGGCGCCACCGCGCTGAGCGCGCCAAGCCCCTCGAGCGCCTCGACATCGGCGAGCTTGAAGGCGGGCGCATTGTCGCGCGCGCCGGGCCCCATCATCCGCGCACCGGGGCGCAAGATCAGCACATCGGTGCCCAGCGCCTCGACATTGGCCGCGACCTGTTCGGAGGAGCCCTGCCCCACCGTGACCATCGCGATCACCGCCGCCACCCCGATCACCACGCCGAGCACGGTGAGAAACGAGCGCAGCGCGTTGCGGATGATCGCGGTCAGCGCGAGGCGGACGGTTTCAAAGAGCATGACGGGCCTCCACCTTCTCGTCGCGCACGACCCGGCCATCGGTGAACACCACCAGCCGGCTCGCATAGGCGGCCATATCCTCCTCATGGGTGACCATCACGATCGTCAGCCCCTCCTCGCGATTGAGCCGCTGCATCAGCTCCATGATCTCGACCGAACGCTTGGTATCGAGGTTGCCGGTGGGCTCGTCGGCGAGCATCACCATCGGCTGGCTGACCAGCGCCCGCGCGATCGCGACGCGCTGCTGCTGGCCGCCGGAAAGCTGCGCGGGCGTGTGATCCTCGCGCCCGTCGAGCCCGACCTTATGGAGCGCATCGCGCGCCAGAGCGATCCGCTCGGCCTTCGCCATCCCCTTGTAAATCAACGGCAATTCGACGTTTTCCAGCGCGGTTGTCCGGGCCAGGAGGTTGAAGCCCTGAAACACGAAACCAAGATAATGGCGGCGCAGAAGCGCGCGCTGATCCTGATCGAGGCGGGCCACCTCGACGCCGTTGAAGAGATATTGCCCCGCGCTCGGCCGGTCGAGACAGCCGATGATGTTCATCGCCGTCGACTTGCCCGATCCCGAGGGCCCCATGATCGCGACGAACTCGCCCGCCTCGATCCTGAGGTCGATCCCGTCGAGCGCGCGCACCATCGCCTCGCCCTCGCCATAGGTCCGCGTGATGCCGATCAGCTCGATGGGCGCGGTCATTGCGCCGCCTCGCGCTGATCGGTGATCACCAGATCCCCCGCCGCGAGCCCCTCGGCGGTGACGATCGTGCGCTTGCCATCCGTCGCGCCGGGCGTCACCGCGATCTCGGTCGGCACGCCCGCGCGCAGCACCCAGATCGTCTTGTCGCTGGTCTTGGTGGCCTGGCCGCTCTGCCCCGGCGGGCGCGGCATCACCAGCCCCACAAGCCCGCCCGCGCCGCCGCCCGTCGCGGTCTCGGCCTGCGGCGGCGCATAGCGCAGCGCGGCATTGGGCACCATCAGCACATCTTGCGCCTCGGCAACGGTGATCGTCGCGGTCGCGGTCATCCCCGGGCGCAGCACGAGATCGGCGTTATCCACCGTCAGAACCGCCTTGTAGGTCACCACGTCATCGGTCTCCTCGGGGGCGTAGCGCACCTGTTTGATCACCGCCGGAAACGCCCGCCCGCTATAGGCATCGACCGTGAAGCGCGCGCTGTCGCCGACCTTCACCACCCCGATATCGGCCTCGTCGATATCGACCTGCACCTCCATCTCGCGCAGATCCTCGGCCAGCGTGAAGAGCGTCGGCGCATTGAGCGAGGCCGCGACGATCTGCCCGGCCGAATAGGCGCGGTCGAGCACCACCCCCTTGATCGGCGAGCGGATCACCGATTTGTCGAGGTCATCTTGCTCGAGCGCGAGGTTCGCCTGCGCGAGCGTCAGCGCCGCCTGCGCCGCCTCGACGGAGGCCTGCGCGCGCAGGTAATTCGCCTCATAGGTCACGAAATCGGTGTGCTTGACCACGCCCCGGTCGGCGAGCGCCTTTTGCGCATCATAGATCGCGCGGGTCTCGGTCTCGGTGGCTTCGGCCTGCGCGAGCTGGGCGCGCGCCGAGGCGAGCGCGGCCTCGGCATTGGCGACCTGCGCCTTGAATTTCGTATCGTCGAGCCGCGCGAGAACCTGCCCGACCTCGACCGCGTCATTGTAATCGACCTCGACCGTGGCGAGCGTGCCGGAAAGCTCCGAGGAAACCTCGACCTCGGTCGTCGGCTGCACCGTGCCGGTCGCGGTGACCGTCACCGTCAGATCGCCCCGCGTCGCGGCTTCGGTCGTGTAGCTCACCCCGCCCGCGCCGGAGCCGGGCCCAAGCGCGAGCCACCCGCCCAGCGCCACCGCCGCCACGAGCCCCACGCCGAGCCAGACCCGCCCACGCCCCGTCGCACGCCCCGCCGCCAATGTCCGGGCGATCTCCTCGCGCGTCTTGTCCGCCATCTCTGCCTCTCCTTGCCGTTCAAGCCTATTACGCGCCCGCCCGCCTTTTCCGACGCGCCCGGAAATTGGGCGCCGGGCGCGCGTTTGCCGCGCAACGCGCCGCCTGAGCCGCGCCGGCGCGCCAAAAACCGGGAAATTCTCTTGTCAGCGCGCCGCAGCCCGCCCAAACCTTGGGCAAACGAGGCCGAAATGACCAGACCGCTCTCCATCATCGTCGTCGAGAAAGACCGTGAACGCGCCCATATGATCGTCGACGGGCTGCGCGAGGCGGGCGAACATGATGTCATGGTGATTGGCGATGAAAGCGGGCTGGCGCGGCGGATCGCCGAGCGCAGCCCTGATCTCGTGCTGATCGACCTCGCCTCGCCCTCGCGCGACATGATCGAGGAGCTGACGCTCGCGACCTCGCCGATGGAGCGGCCGGTGGCGATGTTCGTCGACCGCTCGGATGGCGGGCTGACCCAGGCGGCGATCGAGGCGGGCGTTTCGGCCTATGTCGTCGACGGGCTGCGCCCCGAGCGGATCAAGCCGATCCTCGACGCCACGATCGCGCGGTTCCAGATGGTGCAGAAGATGCGCGCCGAGCTGGCCGCCACGCGCCGCGCGCTCGAGGAGCGCAAGGTGATCGACCGCGCCAAGGGCCTGTTGATGCGCGCGCGCAATATCCCCGAGGAGGAGGCCTATGCGCTCCTGCGCAAGACCGCGATGGCGCAGGGCAAGAAGATCGGCGATGTGGCGCAAGCGCTCGTCACCGCGGCGGAGCTTCTCAAATGAGCGTGCTGCCGGTGCGGATGGGCTATCTGCCGCTGGTCGATGCGGCGCCCCTGTTCATCGCCAAGGCGCTCGGCTTTGCCGAACAGGAGGGGCTCGATCTCGCGCTCCATCCCGCGCCCTCGTGGTCGGCGCTGCGCGATATGCTCGCGCTTGGCATGGTCGATGGGGCGCAGATGCTCGCGCCGGTGCCGGTGGCGCTGGCGCTGGGGCTCGGCGGCGCGCGGGTCGAGTTCGACGCGCTGCAACTGCTCAACGCCAATGGCGATGTGATCGGCGTCTCGCCCCGGCTCGCGGCGAAGATGCGCGGCGCGGGCTTCGGCTTTGACTTCCGCGACCCTTACGCCGCGGGGCGCGCGCTTCTGGCGGCGGCGGGCGGGCGGCTGCGGATCGGGGTGCCCTTCCCCTTCTCGATGCATATGGAGCTCGTGCAGTACTGGCTCGAGAATCTCGGGCAGAAACTGCCGGCGGAATTCTCGATCCATACCGTGCCGCCGGCGATGATGGCGCAGGCGATGGAGGCCGACGAGATCGACGCTTTCGCGGTGGGCGAGCCCTGGGGCTCCTACGCGGTCGAGCGCGGCGTGGGTGAGCTCTTGCTGCCCGGCACCGCGATCTGGGCCTTCTCGCCCGAGAAGGTGCTCGCGGTGCGGCGCGGCTGGGCCGATGAAAACCCCGATCTCGCCGGGCGGATGATGCGCGCGGTCTGGCGGGCCTGCCGCTGGCTCGGCGATCCGGGCAACCGTTTTCTCGTCTCCGATATCCTCTCCGGCCCCGACCGGCTGCCGATCGCGCCCGAGATCATCGACCGCGCGCTGTCGGGGCGGATGCTGATCTCGCCCTCGGGCGAGGAACGCGCGGTGCCCGGGCTGATCGAGTTCTACTCGGGGGCCGCGACCTTCCCCTGGCGCAGCCAGGCCGCCTGGATCGGAACGCGCCTCGCCGCGCGCCACGGGCTCGACCCGGCCGAGGCCGCGAAGAAGGCCGCCGCCGTGTTCCGCGCCGATCTTTACCGGCTGCATCTGCGCGGCGCGGGGGCCGATCTGCCCGGCGCTTCGGAGAAGCTCGAAGGCGCGCTGGCGGCGCCGACGGCGGTCTCCTCCGAACGCGGGCGGATGATTCTCCCCGTCGATCAGTTCTTCGACTGCCGGGTTTTTGACCCCGCGGCCCCGGTCGGCTGAAAATTTACGCAGCCCCGCGCCGCCGGGCAGAAATCCCCCTGCGATTTATTGACGCTGCGCCGCGGCAACGGCATCACTAGGGTAACGCGAGAGCGCAACGATGTGCTCCGCCCAAAGCATCCCCGACGCAGGGGATACCGAACAAAGCCGTTCGATCTGGTCTTCTTCTCCTCCCGTGAAGACCGATTGAGCGGCTTTTTCTTTTTCGCCCACCGACACACCGCGACACCAACAGGGACACCATGAAACGTTTTGCCACTCTGCTGCTGACCTCGACGATCCTTGCCGCCCCGGCGATGGCGTTCGATGTCGAGAAGGACGAACTGACGCTCGGCTTCATCAAGTTGACCGACATGGCGCCGCTCGCGATCGCCAAGGAAAAGGGCTTCTTCGAGGATGAGGGCCTGTTCGTGACGCTCGAGGCCCAGTCGAACTGGAAGGTTCTGCTCGACCGCGTGATCTCGGGCGAGCTCGATGGCGCGCATATGCTCGCCGGTCAGCCGACCGCGGCGACCATCGGCTACGGCACCAAGGGCGACATCATCACCCCCTTCTCGATGGACCTCAACGGCAACGGCATCACCGTCTCGAACGAGATCTGGGAGATGATGAAGCCCCATGTCGAGATGGGCGCCGACGGCAAGCCCAAGCACCCGATCTCGGCCGCCGCGCTCAAGCCGGTGATCGAGACGTTCAAGGCAGAGGGCAAGCCCTTCAACATGGGCATGGTGTTCCCGGTCTCGCCCCATAACTACGAGCTGCGCTACTGGCTCGCCGCGGGCGGGATCAACCCGGGCCTCTACAGCCCCGAGGATGTCTCGGGCCAGATCGGCGCCGATGCGCTGCTCTCGGTCACGCCGCCCCCGCAGATGCCCGCGACCCTCGAGGCCGGCACGATCCATGGCTATTCGGTGGGCGAGCCCTGGAACCAGGCGGCTGTGTTCAAGGGGATCGGCGTGCCGGTCGTGACCGATTACGAGATCTGGAAGAACAACCCCGAGAAGGTCTTTGGCGTCACCGCGGCCTTCAACGACGAGAACCCGGAAACCGTGAAGGCGCTGACCCGCGCGCTGATCCGTGCCGCCGAATGGCTCGACGCGGACATGAACGCCAACCGCGCCGAGGCGGTGGAGATCCTGTCGCGCCCCGAATATGTCGGCGCCGACAAGGCGGTGATCGCGAATTCGATGACCGGCACGTTCGAATATGAAAAGGGCGACAAGCGCGAGGTGCCCGATTTCAACGTGTTCTTCCGCTACAACGCGACCTTCCCCTATTACTCGGACGCGGTGTGGTATCTGACCCAGATGCGCCGCTGGGGCCAGATCGCCGAAGCCAAGCCCGATGCGTGGTATGACGAGACCGCCAAGAAGGTCTACCGCCCCGATATCTATGAAGCAGCCGCGAAATCGCTGATCGAGGACGGCACCCTGCCGGCCGAGGCCTTCGATTTCGACGCCGATGGCTATCGTGAGCCGACCCCGGCGGCCGACATCATCGACGGCGTGCCCTACGACGGCCACCAGCCCAACGCCTATCTCGACAGCCTGACCATCGGCCTGAAGGACGGTGAAACCGTCTCGGGCGGCGAAGTCGTCGCGAACTGACCCTGCCGGGCGCCCTGCGGGGCGCCCCCTCCCCGCCATTCTCAGCCAGGACAAGACCATGACCGCGATTGACCCCATTGCCACCAACGCCGCCGCCTCGAAGGCGCGCGAAGACCGCCGGGCCAAACGGTTTGCCCGCATCTCCCGGCTCGACGGCTGGTTCAAGGTGCTCGGCCTGCCCTGGCTGACCCCGATCCTGCGGCTCGCCGCCGGCGATACGCCGCGCAGCCAGCTCAAGGATATCTGGCGCCTGCTCGGCGTGCCGGTCGTCGCGATCGCGGCCTTCCTCGCGCTCTGGTCGGCCCTCGCGCCGATGGTGCAGACCTCGCTCGGCGCGATCCCCGGCCCTGCGGCGGTGTGGGAACAGGTCGGCGTGCTGCACCAGGACGCGATGACCGAGAAGGCCAAGGAGGCCGATTTCTACGCCCGTCAGGATGAGCGCAACGCCAAGCTCACGGCCGAGGGCAAGACCGGCAAGGTGAAAACGCGCCAATACACCGGCAAGCCGACCTATTACCAACAGATCTGGACCTCGATCCAGACCGTGTTCTTCGGCTTCCTGATCGGCACCGTGGTCGCCGTGCCGCTCGGCATCGTCGCGGGCCTCTCGCCCACCGCCAATGCCGCGATCAACCCGCTGGTGCAGGTCTTCAAGCCGGTCTCGCCGCTCGCCTGGCTGCCGATCGTGACGATGGTCGTCTCGGCGGTCTATGTCGGCGGCTCGGACGCGCTGCCCAAGAGCTTCATCATCTCGGCCGTCACCGTGACGCTCTGCTCGCTCTGGCCGACGCTGATCAACACCTCGCTCGGCGTCGCCTCGATCGACAAGGATCTGGTCAACGTCTCGAAAGTGCTCAAACTTTCGCCCCGGAAGAAGATCACCCGGCTGGTTCTGCCCTCGGCGCTGCCGCTGATCTTCACCGGCCTGCGGCTCAGCCTGGGCGTGGGTTGGATGGTGCTGATCGCCGCCGAGATGCTGGCGCAGAACCCCGGCCTTGGCAAATTCGTCTGGGATGAGTTCCAGAACGGCTCCTCGCAGTCGCTCGCCCGGATCATGGTCGCGGTCTTCACCATCGGCATCATCGGCTTCCTGCTCGACCGCGTGATGTTCGCGCTCCAGTCGCTCTTCACCTTCTCGAACAACCGCTGAGGGGAACAGATGTCCTATCTTGAGCTGAAAAACGTCTCCAAGAGCTTCGGCGAGGGCGCGCATGCGACCCATGTTCTCAAGAACATCTCGCTCTCGGTCCGGGAAGGCGAGTTCCTCGTGATCCTCGGCTTCTCGGGCTCGGGCAAGACCACGCTGATCAACCTGATCGCCGGGCTTGAGCGGCCCGACCGCGGCGAGGTCATCTTCAAGGGCGCGCCGGTCACCGGCCCGGGCCCCGACCGCGGGCTCGTGTTCCAAAGCTACGCGCTGATGCCCTGGCTGACCGTCGAGGGGAATATCGCCCTCGCCGTCGAGGCGGTGCATGGCAAGAAATCGAAAGACGAGCGCGCCCGGATCGTCGCCGAGGCGATCAAGATGGTGGGCCTGTCGCACGCGGTCGAGCGCCGCCCGGCCGAGCTCTCGGGCGGCATGCGCCAGCGCGTCGCGGTGGCCCGGGCGCTCGCGATGAAACCCGAGGTGCTCTTGATGGACGAGCCGCTCTCGGCGCTCGACGCGCTCACCCGCGCCAATGTCGCCACCGAGATCGAGCAGATCTGGGAGGCCGACCGCCGCACCGCGATCTTGATCACCAATGACGTGGACGAGGCGCTGGTGCTCGCCGACCGGATCGTCTGCCTAAACCCCGATGGCACGCTCGGCGAGATGTTCGAGGTGGGCCTTGCCCGCCCGCGCGACCGCTCGGGGATGAACGAAGACCCGGAATTCATGCGCCTGCGCGCCGCGGTCACGACTTACCTGATGGATGTCGGCATTCAGGGCAAGGCCGAGGAAACCCGCCGCCTGCCCGACGTAACGCCGCGCCACGCGATGCCCAAGGCCTATGCCGACGCCTCGGTCGCCCAGAGCCTCGCCGACGACCGCTACCTGCAATTCTCGCAGCTCTACAAGATCTACCCGACGCCGAAAGGCCCGCTGACCGTGGTCGAGGATTTCAACCTGACCGTGAAAAAGGGCGAGTTCATCTCGCTGATCGGGCATTCGGGCTGCGGCAAATCGACGGTTCTGACGATGACCGCGGGCCTCAACTCGATCTCCAAGGGTGCGATCAAGCTCGATGGCGTGCATGTCGAGGGCGCCGACCCCGAGCGCGCGGTGGTGTTCCAATCGCCCAACCTCTTCCCCTGGCTCACCGCCAAGGAGAACGTCGCGATCGGCGTCGACAAGGTCTACCCGAAGGCCAGCCAGGCCGAGCGTCAGGAGGTCGTGGAATATTACCTCGAGCGCGTGGGCCTTGCCGACAGCATGGACAAACCCGCCTCCTCGATGTCGAACGGCATGCGCCAGCGTGTCGGCATCGCCCGCGCCTTCGCGCTCTCGCCGAAACTGCTGCTGCTCGACGAGCCCTTCGGGATGCTCGACAGCCTCACCCGCTGGGAGCTGCAGGAGGTGCTGATGGAGGTCTGGTCGCGCACCAATGTCACCGCGATCTGCGTCACCCATGATGTCGACGAGGCGATCCTGCTCGCCGACCGCGTGGTGATGATGACCAACGGCCCGCGCGCCACGATCGGCAAGATCACCGAGGTCGGCCTGCCGCGTCCGCGCACCCGCAAGGCGCTGCTCGACCACCCCGATTATTACCATTACCGCCAGGAAGTCCTCGATTTCCTTGAAGAATATGAACACGGCGCACATAAGAAGGATGCTGCCTAATGGCCCAGAAACTGGTTGTCATCGGTGCCGGTATGGCCTCTGGCCGGATGCTCGAGCACCTGTTCGAAGAGGCGCCCGGCGCCTATGAGGTCACGCTGTTCAACGCCGAACCGCGCGGCAATTACAACCGCATCATGCTCTCGCCGGTGCTCTCGGGGGAAAAGACCTTCGAGGACATCGTCACCCATGACGAGGCCTGGTATGCGGCGCAGGGCGTGCACACCCGCTTTGGCGAGAAGGTCGTCGCGATCGACCGCGCGGCCAAGATCGTGGTCGGCGAGAAGGGCGAGGTGGCTTATGACAAGCTCGTCCTCGCGACCGGCTCGACGCCCTTCATCATCCCGATGCCGGGCCATCAGCTCAAGGGCGTGGTCGCCTATCGCGACCTCGAGGATACCAATGCGATGATCGCGGCGGCCGACAAGGGCGGGCGCGCGGTGGTGATCGGCGGCGGGCTCCTCGGCCTCGAGGCGGCGGCGGGGCTCAAGCTGCGCGGCATGGAGGTGACCGTGGTCCATATCATGGGCCACCTGATGGAGCGCCAGCTCGACGCCTCGGCGGGCTATCTGCTGAAGAAAGCGCTCGAGGATCGGGGCATCGAGGTGCTCTGCGAGGCCAATTCCGAGGAGATCCTGGGCGAAGACGGCCATGTCCGCGCGCTCAAGCTCAAGGACGGGCGCGAGCTGCCCTGCGATAGTCTGGTGATGGCGGTGGGCATCCGCCCGGGGGTCACGCTCGGCAAGGAGGCCGGGCTCGACTGCGGCCGCGGGATCATCGTCGATGACGCGATGGTCACCTCCGATGCTTCGATCTTCGCGCTCGGCGAATGTATCGAGCATAACGGCCAGATCTTCGGCCTCGTCGCGCCGCTTTATGACCAGGCGAAAGTGCTTGCGAAAACCCTGCAGGGCGAGGCCGCGGCCTATGTCGCGCGCGAGGTCTCGACGAAGCTCAAGGTCACCGGCTGCGATCTCTTCTCGGCGGGCGATTTCGCCGAGGCGCCGGGCCGCGAGGATATCGTGTTCCGCGACCCCGGCCGCGGGGTCTACAAACGCCTCGTGCTCGAGGGCGATCGGCTCGTCGGCGCGGTGATGTATGGCGATACGGCGGATGGCAACTGGTTCTTCGGGCTGATCAAGGACGGCACCGATGTCTCGGCGATGCGCGACACGCTGATTTTCGGGCCGAGCTTCCAGGGGGGCGCCTCCTCGGACCCTCTGGCAGCCGTTGCAGCCTTGCCGCCTGAGGCGGAGATTTGCGGCTGCAACGGCGTGTGCAAAGGCAAGATCGTCGAAGCGATCCAGAACGGCGCGACGACCCTCGACGCGATCAAGGCGAGCACCAAGGCCTCGGCCTCCTGCGGCAGCTGCACCGGGCTCGTCGAGCAGGTGATGGCGGTGACGATGGGCGATGCCTTCGTCCTGCCGAGCGCGACGCCGATGTGCAAATGCACCGAGCTCACCCATGAGGATGTGCGGCTCCTGATCAAGTCGAAAGCGCTCAAATCGATGCCGGCGGTGATGCAGGAGCTCGGCTGGAAAACGCCCGATGGCTGCGCCTCGTGCCGGCCGGCGCTGAACTACTACCTGCTCGCCGACTGGCCGCTCGAATACAAGGACGACCGCCAGGCGCGCTTCGTCAACGAACGCAACCACGCCAATATCCAGAAGGACGGCACCTATTCGGTCGTTCCGCGGATGTGGGGGGGGGTCACCACGCCCGCCGAGCTGCGCGCGATCGCCGATGCGGCGGAGAAATACGACGTGCCGATGGTGAAGATGACCGGCGGCCAGCGGATCGACCTTCTGGGCGTGAAGAAGGAGGATCTGCCGGCGATCTGGGCGGATCTGAACGCGGCGGGCATGGTCTCGGGGCATGCCTATACCAAGGGGCTGCGCACGGTGAAGACCTGTGTCGGCACCGAGTTCTGCCGCTTTGGCACGCAGGATTCGACCGGCCTCGGGATCAGGCTCGAGAAGATGCTCTGGGGCTCGTGGACGCCGCACAAGCTCAAGCTCGCGGTCACCGGCTGCCCGCGCAACTGCGCCGAGGCGACCTGCAAGGATATCGGCGTGGTCTGTGTCGAGAGCGGCTATCAGATCGTGGTCGGCGGCGCGGCGGGGATGGAGGTCAAGGAGACCGAGCTTCTGTGCACGGTCGCGACCGAGGACGAGGTGATGGAGATCATCGCCGCCTTCACCCAGCTCTACCGCGAGAACGCGCGCTACCTGCACCGGATCTACAAATGGCTGGCGAAGGTCGGGCTCGAGTGGTGCAAGGCGCAGGTCGTCGAGGATCTCGCGAACCGGCGCGCGCTGGCCGAGCGGTTCGAGATCTCCCAGTCGGTCTATCGCACCGACCCCTGGGCGGAACATGCGAAACCTTCCGAGCGGGCGAAATGGGCCCCGATCGCGGATCTTACCCTTGTGGAGGCGGCACAATGAGCTGGGTGGATATTGGCGCGCTGGAGGAGATCCCGGCGCAAGGCGCGCGCGTGGTGAAAACGGCGCAGGGCTGCGTGGCGGTGTTCCGCACCGGCGATGATCAGGTCTTCGCGCTCGACGACCGCTGCCCGCACAAGGGCGGGCCGCTCTCGGAAGGCATCGTGCATGGCCATTCGGTGACCTGCCCGCTGCATTCGTGGGTCTTCGACATGTCCTCGGGCGAGGCGCAGGGCGCCGACCAGGGCCATGTGGCCACCTATCCCGCCCGCGTTGAAAACGGCCGCATCCTGCTCGACGCGCGCCGCCTCACTGCCCGGAGTGCCGCCTGATGACCCGCCCCCCGCGTGCCGCCCGCCCCGATCCTGCGTCGATGACGCGCTCGACCTGCCCCTATTGCGGGGTGGGCTGCGGGGTTCTGATCGGGCGCGATGGCGCGGGGGAGATCGTCGTCAAGGGCGACCCGGAGCATCCGGCGAATTACGGGCGGCTGTGCTCGAAAGGCACGGCGCTGGCCGAGACGCTGGGCCTCGAGGACCGGCTTCTGGCGCCGCAGATCGACGGGCGCGAGGCGGGCTGGGACGAGGCGCTCGAGCTCGTGGCGCGGCGGTTTACCGAGACGATCGCGGAGCATGGCCCGGATTCGGTGGCGTTTTATGTCTCGGGGCAGCTCCTGACCGAGGATTACTATGTCGCCAACAAGCTGATGAAGGGGTTCATCGGCTCGGCGAATATCGACACGAATTCAAGGCTTTGCATGGCGTCTTCGGTGGCCGGGCATCGCCGCGCCTTCGGCACGGATACGGTGCCGGGGCTTTATGAGGATCTTGAGCTTGCCGATCTCGTGGTGCTGACCGGCTCGAACCTCGCCTGGTGCCACCCGGTGCTTTACCAACGCCTCGTCGCCGCGAAAGCCGCGCGCCCCGAGATGCGCGTTGTGGTGATCGACCCGCGGCGCACGGCCACCTGCGACATCGCCGATCTGCATCTTGCAGTGGCCTCGGGGGGCGATGCCGCGATCTTCAACGCGCTTCTGGCCGAAATCGCCCGGCGCGGCGCGGTCGACCGCGCGTATCTCGCCCATGTGACCGGCTTTGACGCGGCGCTCGCGGCGGCCGAGGCCTCGGACCCGGCGATGAGCGGGGTCTCGAACGCGGAGTTGGCGCGGTTTTGCGACCTCTGGATCGGCACCGAGAAGGTCGTGACGGTCTATAGCCAGGGGATCAACCAGAGCTCCTCGGGCACCGACAAGGTGAACGCGATCTTGAATTGTCATCTCGCGACGGGGCGGATCGGGCAGCCCGGGATGGGCCCGTTTTCGATCACCGGCCAGCCCAACGCGATGGGCGGGCGTGAGGTTGGCGGGCTGGCGAACATGCTCGCCTGCCACATGGATCTCGAAAACCCGACCCATCGCGCCGCGGTGCAGGATTTCTGGCGCGCGCCCGCGATGCCCGAGGCGGCGGGGCTGAAGGCCGTGGACATGTTCCGCGCGGTGGGCAACGGCAAGATCAGGGCGATCTGGATCATCCACACCAACCCGGTCGTCTCGATGCCCGATGCCGATGCGGTGCGCGCGGCGCTGCGGGGGTGCGATTTCGTCGTGGTGAGCGATGTCACGGCGCGCACCGATACCGCCGCGCTCGCGCATGTTCTCCTGCCGGCGACGGCCTGGGGCGAGAAGGATGGCACCGTGACAAATTCCGAGCGGCGGATCTCGCGGCAGCGGCGCGTGCTGCCGGCGCCCGGGGGGGCTCGGCATGATTGGCGCATTCTGGCCGAGGTCGGGCAGCGGATGGGTTGGCGTGGGGAGTTCTGTTGGACCTCACCGGCCGAGGTTTTTGCCGAATACGCGGCGTTGAGCGGGGTGGGCGGTCGGCTAGGCGTTGATTTCGATATTTCCGAATATTCAGAAATATCCCTGCCGGATTATGCCGCGCTTGAACCCTTCGTCTGGCCACAGGGGCCCGGGCGCAAGGGCGGGCGATTTTTTGCGGATGGCCAGTTCTATACGCCCGATGGCAAAGCGCGCATGATCGCCGTGACGCCGCGCGCCCCGGTCTCTCGGATTTCGGCGGAATTTCCGTTTCGTCTCAACACCGGCCGGACGCGCGACCAGTGGCACACGATGACGCGCACCGCAAAATCGGCCCGCCTCAATCAACATCTCGGGGAGCCCTATCTCGAGATCCATCCGGACGATGCCGCCAGGGTCGGGCTCGAGGCGGCGGGCATCGCGCGGGTAGCCAGCGCAGATGGTGAAGCCCTGCTGCGGGTCTATCTTTCGGATGCGGTGCGCCCGGGCGAGGTTTTCGCGCCGATGCACTGGACCGGCGAAACCGCCTCGGCCGCGCGTATCGATGCGGTTGTGAGCGCGGTGACGGATCCGGTTTCCGGGCAGCCGGAAAGCAAGGCAACGGCGGTTTCGATCACCCCATTCCAAGCGCGCTGGCATGCCTTTGCGGTCGCCGGGGCGACCGAACCATTTCCGAAGTCACGCTATTGGACCAAAGTGCGCTCCGCGACCGGATGGCGCATGGAGCTGGCCGGAGACGCGGCGCCGGAGGATTGGGTGGAAGAGGCGCGCGCGCTTTTTTCCCTGCCCGATGCCGAGGTTGCGACCGTGATCGACGCCGCCCGCGGGACGGCTCGGATCGCATTCCATGATGCGGGGCGCCTGCTGGCCGCAATTTTTGTCGGGCCGGAGCCGATTTCCCTGGCGCGCAGCCATATCGTCAACAAGGTGGGGGGAGAGAATGCGCCGATAGTGCTCGCCGGGCGGCCGGGGGCGGATGCGCCAGATCCGGGCCCGACGATCTGCGCCTGCCTGAACGTCGGGCTGAACCAAATTCGCCGCGCGATCAAGAGTGGCCACGCGTTAACGGTTGCGGCCTTGGGGGAGGCGCTCGGCGCGGGAACCTCCTGTGGCTCCTGCAGGCCGGAGCTCGCCAATCTGATCAATCGGTTCAGCCAGCCAAAGGCCGCCGAATGAGACGGCTTGCCCCGTGAACCCGTCTCTAGAGGTAACTTCTGACCAGGGCATCAGAGATCAGAACCCAGCCATTCGCTACGACGAAAAAGGCGAGTTTGAAGGGCATGGCGACCACCGCCGGGGGCACCATCATCATACCCATCGACATCAGAATGGCCGAGACCACAAGATCTATGATCAGGAACGGGAGATAGACTAGGAACCCGATTTCGAAAGCGCGCGTGATCTCCGACAGCATGAAAGACGGAACGAGCGTCGAGAGCGGGGCGTCTTTCAGTTCGCCGACGAACGGCACTCCGTCGCGCAGGGCGGAAAACGTCGCGAAGGTATCGGTGTCGACGCGGTTTGCCATGAAGCCCCGGAAGGGTGCCATGGCAAGGTCGAAGGCCGGTGCGAGCTCGAGCTGGCCGTTAACCAACGGCTCGATCCCTGTCGTCCAGCTCTGCATGAAGACCGGCTCCATGATGAACCAAGTCAGGAAAAGCGCGAGACTGATGATCAGCATATTGGGTGGTGATTGCTGCAACCCCATGTGTCAACGGCGGAGTAAAATTGGGCCACGGGGCGGCGCAAAATTGGGCCACTTTGGGTTTGCGCGAGACGCGGCTGATGGGCGGCGGCCAGTCAGCCGCGCTCTCCATATAGCTTGCGGGTGACTGGCCGCCTTGGACCGTCAGGTCCAAGTCTGATACTTTGGATCAGGTGTTGTCGCCGGTCTTGCGCGCGCGACTTTGCGCGAGGCGATAGCTTTCGCCGTTCATCTCGAGGATGTTGACGTGGTGGGTCAACCGGTCGAGGAGCGCGCCGGTCAGCCGCTCGGTGCCGAAGGTCTCGGTCCATTCATCGAAGGGCAGATTGCTGGTGATCAGCGTGGCACCGCGCTCGTAGCGCTGGGAGATCATCTCAAAAAGCAGCTCGGCGCCGGTCTTTGACAGGGGCACGAACCCGAGCTCGTCGATGATCAGCAGCTTGACGGCAGCCATCTGCTTCTGGACGCGCAGCAGCCGACGTTCGTCTCGCGCCTCCATCAGCTCGTTGACCAGCGCGGCGGCGGTGGTGAAGCTGACAGACATGCCCTTCTGGCAGGCCGCCAACCCGAGGCCCAAGGCAATGTGGGTCTTGCCGGTTCCGCTGGGGCCAAGGGCGATCACGTTCTCACGCCGTTCGATCCATTCGCAGCGCGCCAGTTCCAGCACCTGCATCTTGTTCAGCTTCGGGATCGCCTTGAAGTCGAAGCTGTCGAGGCTTTTGGTGGCCGGGAACTTCGCAGCCTTGATGCGGCGCTCGACCATCCGCCGCTCGCGGTCAATGAGTTCCAGTTCAACGAGGCGCGACAGGAATTGGACATGGTCCAACCCTTCGGCGGCGCATTGGCGCGCAACCTTCTCGTGTTCCCGCAGGAAGGTGGGCAGCTTCAGCGTCTTCAGATGGTGGGCAAGCAGGATCTTCGGAGCCTCGCTCATTCCGCCGCCTCCGACATCAAGGCCATGTAGCTGGCCGCACGCGTCGTCTCGACGTTCGCCCGCGGCAGGTAGGGGTAGACATCGAGATCAAGCCTTGGGGGGCGCTTCTCGACCTGGCAAAGCACGAGGTGCTTCACGGCGTCAAAGCCGACCGCGCCCAGCTTCAGGGCCTTCTTCACGGCGGCATGCAGGTCATCCATGCCAAAGGTCTCAAGCAGCCGCAGCACCTGCACATACTCGCGGCGCCCCATCTTGAGCATGCGCGCCTCCATCAGGCGGCGCAAAGTCTGGAACTCTTCGGGCAGGTCCCATTCCGCCAGAGGCGCAGCCTGGTCCAAGGCATTGATCTTGCGCTCGATCAGCGGGAGGTAGTGAACCGGGTCGAAGATCATGTCCTCGCGATCGTAACAGCGCGGGTGTCGGGCGATCACCTCCCCGCGACAGCCGATCACGACCTCATCGACATAGCCGCGGATCCAGACATCCTGATGGCCATAGGCGACCGGGACCGAGTAATCGTTGGTGTCATAGCGCACGAGCGACTGCGAGCTGACCCTGCCGCTCGCTTGGTCGCAGGCGTCGAACGGGGCAGTAGGCAATGGGCGCATCGCCGCCAGATCGCGCTGCAGCCTCTCGCCGATCGTCTCCTTGTGACCCCGAAGAATGCGCGTGAGGCGTGCGCAGCACTGCCCTTCAAGGTCGGCGTTGAAGGCGTCCCAACTGGCAAAGTGGGGGATCGGCACCATGTGGTTGCGGCGGGCGTAGCCGACCATCCCCTCGACAGCGCCCTTGTCGTTCCCCTTCCCGGGCCGACCATAGCGATCCCGAAACAGGTAATGCGACTGCAAGCCGCTGAACAGCGTGGCGCGGATGCGCGTGCCATCTGGCTGGATCTTCGAGACCAGGCAGCGGTCGTTATCGTAGAGCACCGACTGCGGCACCCCGCCGAAGAAGGCAAAGGCGCGGACATGCCCGTCTATCCAGGCCTCCGCCGTCGCCGCCGGATAGGCCCGGACGAAATAGGCATCGCTGTGCGGCAGGTCGATGACAAAGAAATGCGCCTTCTGCTCGACACCGGCGATGACGACGACCGCTTCGCCAAAATCGGCCTGAGCATGGCCCGGCGGATGGGCCAGTGGCACGAACATCTCCCGTGTCCGCCGCTCACGCTCACGCACGTAATCCTTGACGATCGTATAGCCGCCGGTGAAGCCATGCTCGGCCTGAAGCCGTTCCCATATCCGCTTGGCCGTATGACGCTGCTTGCGATGCACCGCCTTGTCGGCTTCAAGCCAGGCGTCAATGAACTCGGTGAACCCGTCCAGCTTCGGCCGCCTGATCGGCTTGTCCCGCCGGTAGCCAGGCGGCACCGAGAAGGCCAACATCTTCTCAACCGTCCCGCGCGAAATGTTGAAATGCTTCGCCGCCGCCCGCGCGCTCATGCCCTCGGCACACGCCAAGCGAACCTTCTTGTAAAGTTCCACGGTATAAATCTCCCCACCCTCCCTGCTGCCGCAAGAAGGGAAAAGTGGCAGGATTTTACTCCGCCCGCAGCGAGACGATCCCGCCGCTACCGTGGCCTAATTTTGCACCGCCGTTTCCACCATGGCTTGGCGCAAGAGCGACAAGACCGTTACGATAAACGGGAAACAGGTCACCATGATCGCGAGGCCTGGCGCGATGCTGAGAAGCGTGATCGCGGCAATCAGCAACATCGACCGGCCGGCGAGGCTTTCAGACCCCGCGAGATCGAAGGAGATCTGCTGTGCGGCCGCCGGGCTGGCCACCAGAATTAACGTTAATATCAGGACGAGACGCATATCAGAGGCCGTTCTGCAGATCGACGACCTCGGTGAGCCGCACCGCAAGCTGCCCACTATCACCTTCAATCTCGGTCAACTCACCGCGCGCGATCAATTTATCGCCGACGTAAAGCTCGACCGGGTCGTCGACCCGCCGATCGAGAGGGAGAATGGCATCCTGCTTCATGCGAAGCAGGTCGCGGATCAACGGGCGGGCCTTGCCGACGGAAATGGTGATCTCGATGGGAACCTGAGAGAACGGGTTTCCGCTGTGACCATCCGCTTTGAAGCTGTCATCCATGAGCTTGCTCCTTGGATTGCGTATTGAAATAGGTCGCGATCGCCTCTTGAATGAGCGCGATCACACCATCGAGGTCGATGCAGGTTTCCGTCTCGGTGAAGCGAAGATAGACTTGGCTCTCGCCGAGCGTCGGCTCCGCTTGAAATACCAGCGGCAATTCGGTTTCCGCCGAGAGAATCTCGCGGATTTGCGGCATGGCGAGCGGATTGCTGACAACCGTGATTGGGGTCGAGGCCAAACTCTCCGCCAGCGGAGCGAGTTGTTCCGCGATGATCGGCGCAAGCGTTTCGCGCGCGACGACCGGCAGAACTTTTGCGGCCATATCTTCGAGGAGCGGCTTCAGCGCACTCAGGACATGCTGCCGCACATCATGGTAGGTGAAGGACAGATCTCGCAGATTCTGACCCAGATCAGCGCGCAAACGCGCTGCCTCCGAGTCTTGCGCGGCAATCGCATCATCCCAGCCTGCAGTGTAACCTTTTTCGAAGGCGGCCAAACGCGCCTCCTCAAACTCAGCGGGATCAAGGGAGATCTGCGGCGAAGGCACCTCCGCAATCTCGAAGGACTGTAGTTTCAAGCGATTCTGCGTCACGCTTTCTCCTCCTGATCTTCCATCCAGCTGCGGAGAATCTCGACGGTCTCGGCCTGACGTTCTTCAATGAGGCGTTTCAGTCGGGCGACCGGATCCGCATCGACGGAGTCATCTCCGAACCCGGGGCCCATCGCCATCGGCATTTGCAGATCCCCGAGGTTGAAGTCGGAAACCACGGCCATATCGCCCATCGGCAGGTCATCCTCCGCGATTTCACCCGTCAACGCCGGGAACTCTTCACCGCTCCGCGCTGGCGGCGGAAGCTCGGCGACGGCGTCGCGCGCCGGTTGCGTGAGGATCGGACGCATGACGAACAGACCCAGGACCAGCGCGACGATTGCGAGGACCGCAACCTGAATCAACTGCATGATGTTCAGATTGGCCAAGGGGAGGAAGCTCGCCGTCGCTTCGCTGCCGGCTTCGGGCGCGGGCGTGAACACCATCGAGCGCAGGGTAATCACGTCCCCGCGCTGCTCGTCGAAGCCAACGGCCGATGCGACAAGCTCGCGCAGCGCGGTCAACTCTTCATCCGGGCGGGGTTGCCAGGTGGTCGCCCCATTCGCATCCGTTGCCTCGACACCGTCAACCAGAACAGCCACCGTAAGACGCTTGATCGCCCCCGGCGCTCGCAAGACCTCGCGCGTAGTCTCGGAAACCTCGTAATTGGTCCGCTCCCGCGTCTCGGAGGAATTGCTTTGCGACTTGCCGCCGGCGCCACCCGCTCCTTCGGGCAGATTCGAGGCAACCGTCACCGAGCCGGGCTTGGTATCATCGGCGCTATTGCTGCGCTCCTCCGTATCGGTCGAGATCGCGACGCGTTTTTCGGGGTCGAAGAGACGCTCGGTGATTGCCTCGCGCTCCGTGGCCGTCTCGACCGAAACCTCGACAACGGCTTTTCCATAGCCCACGCGGGCCTCCAGCAAACGCTCCACATTCCGCTTGAGCTCCGCCGCGCGATCCTCTCCTGCCTGCGCAGGCGTGCCCTCATCACCCGAGGAAATCAGCCCTCCGGCGCCGTCGATCACCGAGACATCTTCCGGGGTCATCCCGGAAACCGCTGAAGACACAAGATATTTCAGGGCCTTCGCCTGATTCGGCGGCAATGTTCCGGTCGCGGTGATGACCGTTACCGAGGCCGAGGGGTGAAGATCCTTCTGAAAAGGCTTGCCGACCGGGTTCGCGATGTGCACGCGCGCAGAGCGGATAGCAGGGTTCGACACGATGGTCCGAGCGAGCTCGCCTTCCTTCGCGCGCCAATAGGCAGCATCGAACATCTGCGACGTCGTCCCGAAACCCGAAAGCGAATCGAGGAGCTCATAGCCCGCGCCGCCGGTCGCCGGCAGCCCTTCCGCGGCGAGATTCATCCGCAATTCGTCGCGCATCGGCGCCTCGACGTAAATGGAATCGCCCCGCACCTCATATTTCGCGCCACGCTGTTCTAGCGCCGCCACAACCTCACCGGCCTGCGCCCCCTCGAGCCCCGCGTAAAGCAAAGCCATATCCGGCCTGGACGCTACGCTCGAAAGCGCAAGAACGGCCGCAAACATGAGAGCTGTCGCCCCCGCCACGATGATGCGCCGACGCGTGTCGAGTGCCTGCCAAACGGCCATCAGCTGTTGCAAGATCCACCTCCTGCGATTGGACTTCTGCCCTGTCGTCTTGGCCATCATTCTCAGATTGGCCTTAACAATCGGTTAGTGGATCTCGGGGTATAGCGTTAAGCGACGAAGAAATCGGTGACGCCATGTCTGAACCAGCGATCGAGGGCGAAGAGGCCCCCAAGAAGAAGTCGAAGCTCCCGCTCATCATCGGTCTTGTGCTGATGCTGGCGCTTGGGGGCGGGGCATTTTTTGCGGTGTATTCCGGGATGATCCTGGGCGGTGGCGCGCATGAAGAGGCCCCCCCGCCGAGGAACACACACCCGAGGCGCTTCCCGCGATCGCCTTCGTGCCCCTGGACCCGATGGTGATTTCGCTTTCCGGCGGCAATGCGCGGCATCTGCGATTCTCCGCGCAGCTCGAAGTTCCCCTTCAATATCAAAAGGATGTAGAGCTTCTGAAGCCGCGGATCATGGATATTCTCAACGGTTACCTGCGCGCAATCGAGGTCTCCGAACTGGAGGATAGAACCGCGCTCTTCCGGATGCGCGCGCAGATGCTGCGCCGGATCCAGATCGTCGTGGGGGAGGGTCGCGTCAACGATCTTCTCGTCATCGAATTCGTGCTGAACTGAGGAGGACGCCCATGCAACTGATTTCCGATATCCTGCTGGGCGCCGCCGCCTTGGCCGCCGCAGTCTATTGCATCGTTCTGTCGCGGCGACTCACCCGCTTCAACCAGCTCGAAAGCGGCATGGGCGGGGCGATCGCGGTGCTCTCGGCGCAGGTTGACGACATGACAAAGGCGCTCGTGCGTGCCCAGGCGACGGCAGCCGCCTCTGCGGAGCAGTTGAAGGCCCTGACCGAGCGCGCCGAAAACGGTGCCGAGAGACTCGAGATCATGCTCGCCTCCCTGCACGATCTTCCCGACTCCGAT
The DNA here is from genome assembly GCF_001856665.1 of Rhodobacter xanthinilyticus. Classification (NCBI taxonomy): domain Bacteria; kingdom Pseudomonadati; phylum Pseudomonadota; class Alphaproteobacteria; order Rhodobacterales; genus Rhodobacter; species Rhodobacter xanthinilyticus. The sequence goes on from NZ_CP017781.1 coordinate 27,929, forward strand.
ACCGACTCACGGCGCCACCGGGTGGTTCGGCGGCGCGGGCGGACCAATGATCTGGAGGCCGCAGAATGAAGCCGAAACCCGCCTCGAAACCCTCACCAGCCAAGCGTAAACGCAAGTTCAGGCCCGGACGTGGCAGTCTCATCCTGATCGCGACTCTCTTTCTGTCCGCCGGCTTGATCCGGCTCGGAAATGGCGTCGGCGCAGCCCTCGCGCGCGCCGCCGAGCCGACCGCAACGGCAGATGAGGCGCAGCAGGAATGTACGACGGATGCCGGAACGCTCGCGCTTCTGTCCGAGATTCAGGCGCGTGAAAAACGGCTGGCGGAGCGAGAAGGTTTGTTGGCCGACCGCGATCAAGCGGTGAAGCTCGCCCAAAAGCAGCTCGAAACGCGGCTGGTAGAGCTGAAGGCTGCGGAGGAGGAGCTGGCCAAGACCGTTGCGATCGCAGACAGCGCCGCGGATGCGGATGTGACCCGGCTCGTGACCCTTTACGAGAACATGAAGCCAAAGGAGGCCGCGCCGCTGTTCGAGGAAATGGCTCCGGATTTCGCAGCAGGCTTCCTGGCCCGCATGCGTCCCGATGCGGCTGCGGCGGTTCTCGCCGGGCTTGACCCAAAGACGGCGTATTCGATCAGCGTGATCATGGCGGGGCGCAACGCAAATGCCCCGAAAAATTGATCTGATCAGGCTTTGTTAACGACAATCTGACACGATCAGGAAAATTCAAGGAGGCAGCCCGATGATTGGTATTGTCGGCATCGTGATCATCTTCGTGATGGTCTTTGGCGGCTATGTCGCCGCGGGCGGGAAGATGGGGATCATTCTGAAAGCCCTGCCTTTCGAGTTCATCATGATCGGCGGTGCCGCCGCTGGCTCCTTCGTGCTCTCCAATGATCTTGCGGCCATCAAGCATACGCTGAAAGACGTCGGCAAGGTTTTCAAAGGACCAAAGTGGAAACCCGGCGACTACCGTGACCTTCTGTGCCTTCTCTTCGAACTGATCCGCCTTGCCCGTCAAAACCCGGTCGCGATCGAAGAGCACATCGAAGCGCCGGAGAACTCCTCGATCTTCGGAAAATATCCGAAGATCCTCGGCGACCATGAAGCGATCGAGATGATCTGTGACACGATGCGGTCCGCATCGATGAACTACGATGACCCCCATCAGGTGGAAGAGGTGCTCGAAAAGCAACTCGACGCCAACTTCCACCACGCCATGCATTCGAGCCATGCGATCCAGTCAATCGCAGATGCCATGCCAGCCCTTGGGATCGTCGCCGCGGTCTTGGGCGTTATCAAGACCATGGCCTCGATTGACCAACCGCCCGAAATCCTTGGCAAGATGATCGGTGGCGCGCTCGTCGGCACATTTCTGGGCGTTTTTCTCGCTTACGGGTTCGTGGCGCCTTTCGCAACGCGCATCAAGGCCGTGATCGAGGAGGACAGCCATTTCTACAAGCTGATTCGGGAGGTACTGGTCGCGAACCTGCACAATCACGCCACCAACATCTGCATCGAGGTTGGTCGCCAGAACACGCCGCATCATATCCGGCCGAGCTTTTCCGACCTGGAGGAAGCCCTCAAGGCGGTGAAATCGGAGGCCGCATGAAATCGCTCCTCACAGCAGCCCTTCTTGTTCTGGCGGTGCCAGCCTTCGGCCAAGAGGTTCTGGTGCGCTCGGGCGAGCATGAAGAATTCACCCGGCTGGTCGTGATGTTGCCGGCTGGCAGCACCTGGACGCTCGAGGCGGATGAGCGCGGCTATCGACTTGAGACCCCGGGCGCAAAGCATGACTATGATTTAACTAACGTTTTCCGTTTCATCCCGAAAACCCGCGTGCAAGGCATCTCCGCCGAGAATGCAGGCAAGGGGCTCAGCTTCAGTATCCCCGAGACTGTTGTCGCCGAAGCATTCCAGCTTTCGGATGGGCCGGTCGTCATCGACTTTCGCGAGGGGACACGCCCCCAACCCCTGCAGGAGCGATCTCAGAACCAGGTGGCCTTGCCGATGCCGAGCCGGCCGCTTGCACCGAACCTTGACAAGTTCTTGCAAAGTCGCAGTTTCCCGGTAACGGAAAGTCTGGAAAGCGCCGAGACGTCCCCCGAGACGACGGCGCGCGCAGCCCTCCCCCTGGAGGCCCCTGATCCGCGCATCCAGAAGGCAGAATCAGAGCTTCTCGAACAACTGAGCCGCGCCGCGTCGCAGGGGCTGCTCAGCCTCGATATCCCTAAACACGAGATACCGAAGGCCCCCGGCACCGAAACAAGCGAGACCCAGCCCCCCGCTCCGTCAGAGGAGCCGACCTATCGCGCCGCGGACCATATCGCCATCCAATCCGAGACCGCGATCGATCGCGAAACACTCGACCTCGCGCTGGGAACTTCTTTCAGCGACAGCGGCGCGGGCTGTTGGGATGACACGGATGTCGATCCCGCGTCATGGATTGATGACCGCCCACCGGAAACGCAAATCGGTGAGGCAAGACGGGCGCTCGTTGGAGAGTTCGACGAGCCGCAAGTTGCGGACGCGATCAAACTCGCGCAGATCTACGTGGCATATGGGTTCGGCTTCGAAGCGCGCTCGGTCCTGCAGAGCCTCGACATCCCGCCGGATCAAAGCGCTCCGATCAACGAACTCGCGAAGCTTGTCGACGAACAACCCGTCGGCGAGCAATCCGATCTGCGCAAGATGGGCGGCTGCGATGGAAAAGTCGCGCTTTGGGCGCTGCTGGCCAGTGAGTCTCCAAAATTGCGAAGCGATTACAACGTTGGCGCCATTCAAAGGGCCTATTCCTCCCTGCCGCCAGTGTTGCGCACCATCATTGGGGAACGGCTGGTCGAGCGGTTGATCGCCATCGGTGCCCCTGACATCGCGGATTCTATTCGCCTCGCTCTGCAACGCGGTTCCGGGCAACCTTCGGAAACGCTCAATCTCGTGGAGGCGAGGGTGGCCCATGCCGAAGGGGCCCCCGAGAAAGCCGAACCGCTCTTGGAAAAACTGGTCAAGAACAACGACAATGCGGCTCTTACCGCGTTGATTCTTCTGGTCCAGGGGCGCCTCGAGCGGGGGGAAGCGGTCGACGATGCGACGATCGATCAGACCGGAGGGCTCGCTTACGAGCTTCTTCCCTCTGACGACGGGATCGCGCTGCTGCGCGCGCATATGCTCGGTCTCGGCTCGGTGGGCCGTTTCGGGGAAGCCTTCTCGGCGATGCAATCCTGGCCGGAGGGCAAGGAGCAGGCGCTTCAACAGGAAACCACTCGAGATCTGTTCGCCCAACTGGCGGATGTGCCTGACGATGCGATCTTCTTGCGGAGCTATTTCGCGCAAAGCCGCCGTGTGCCTACGGCGGCCCTGTCGCGAGATCTGCGCGTAAAACTGGCAAATCGCCTTCTGGATCAAGGCTTTGGTCGCGCCGCGAGAGCCGCGCTTGGCGCCGAGGCTTTCTCTTTCGACGCGGGGCGCGTTCTTCTGGCGCGCGCCGCGCTCGAAGATCATGACGCGCCGTCCGCGCTCGCGCATCTGGATGGTGTGCCCTCCCCGGAAGCGGAGGAACTGCGCGCGCAGGCGCTGAAAGCCTTGGGCGAACATATGGCGGCGCAGGCCGCGTTTCGCAAAGCCGGAAACTCCGAAGCGGCCGTCGCCGAGGCCTGGCGCGCCGGCGATTGGGCCAGCGTTGGCGCGGGCGGGGCCGAGGAACAACAGCGGATCGTCGAGCTTTACGGGCTTGCGCCACCGGCAACCCCCGAGACCGACCCCGCGCCGGAACAAGGCCTGCTCACGAAATCCCGCTCTCTTCTCGAACAGAGCAAAGCGGAGCGCGAGGCTTTCGGTGCGCTCATGGACAAACTTTCGACCGAGGATCAGTAGACCCGCCAGCTGACTTGCCCGCCGCCGCCGTCAACCACCCACGAAACCGCAGCAAAGGTTGACTCCACGCGCCATTTTGCATAAGCAACCCGAGATTCCCCGGAGGCAGTCCCCTCCGGTCCCTGCATGACGCGGGGATCGCCACCAGTCAGCGCGTTGCGCCCACTGGTGCGCTTGTCGTTTGTCCGGTCGGTTTCGGCCCACCTGAGGAGGTGCACATGTTCGAAAGTCTCTCCGAACGCCTTGGCGGCGTCTTTGAGCGCCTGACGAAACAGGGCGCCCTGTCGGCCGATGACGTGCGCACCGCGCTGCGCGAAGTGCGCGTTGCGCTGCTCGAGGCCGACGTCTCGCTCCCGGTTGCGCGCGATTTCATCAAGAAGGTCGAGGCCAAGGCCACCGGCGCCTCGGTCACCAAATCGATCACCCCCGGCCAGCAGGTCGTGAAAATCGTCCATGACGAGCTCGTCGCGATGCTCTCGGGCGAAGGCGAGGCCGATGCGCTGAAAATCGACAACCCGCCCGCGCCGATCCTGATGGTCGGCCTGCAGGGCTCGGGCAAAACCACCACGACCGCGAAACTCGCCCGCCGCCTCAAGGAGCGCAACGGCAAGCGCGTGCTCATGGCCTCGCTCGACATCTATCGCCCGGCCGCGATGGAACAGCTCGCCATCCTCGGCACCCAGGTCGGCGTCGACACGCTGCCGATCGTGAAGGGAGAAACCGCCGTCCAGATCGCCAAACGCGCCAAGCAACAGGCGACGCTCGGCGGCTATGACGTCTACATGCTCGACACCGCGGGCCGGCTCCACATCGACGAAGTCCTGATGGACGAGGTCCAGGCCGTGCGCGACGCGGTCACCCCGCGCGAGACGCTGCTCGTCGTCGACGGCCTCACCGGCCAGGTCGCGGTCGAGGTCGCGCAGGAATTCGAGGACAAGGTCGGCATCTCCGGCGTCGTCCTGACCCGGATGGATGGCGACGGCCGCGGCGGCGCGGCGCTCTCGATGCGCGCCACCACCGGCAAGCCGATCCGCTTCGTCGGCCTCGGCGAGAAGATGGACGCGCTCGAAACCTTCGAGGCGAGCCGGATCGCGGGCCGCATCCTCGGCATGGGCGATATCGTCGCCCTCGTTGAAAAGGCGCAAGAAACGCTCGAGGCCGAACAGGCCGAGCGGATGGCGAAACGCTTCGCCAAGGGCCTGTTCAACATGAACGACATGAAGGGCCAGCTCGAGCAGATGCTCAAGATGGGCGGCATGCAGGGCGTCATGTCGATGATGCCGGGCATGGGCAAGATGGCCAAGGCCGCCGAGGCCGCGGGCTTCGACGACACCTCGGTGCGCCGTCAGATCGCGCTGATCAACTCGATGACCAAGAAAGAGCGCGCCAACCCTGATCTCCTGCAGGCCAGCCGCAAGAAACGGATCGCGGCGGGCGCGGGTCTCGACGTGGCCGAGCTCAACCGCCTGCTGAAAATGCACCGCCAAATGGCTGATACGATGAAGAAAATCGGCAAGATGGGCAAAGGCGGCATGCTCAAACAGGCGGTGAAGATGATGGGCGGCAAGGGCGGTATGCCCGATCTCGCCAACATGGACCCCGCGCAGGTCGAAGAGGCCGCCAAGGCGCTCGGCTCGAAAATGCCGGGCGGCATGGGCGGTCTGCCGGGGCTTGGCGGGCTTGGTCTGCCGGGCGGGCTCTCGGGTCTGGGGCTCGGCAAGAAGAAATGACCGACGGGGTGTTCCATATCCCGGTGATCGAGACCGAACGTCTCGTGCTCCGCGCCCCGCGCGAGAGCGATTTCAAGACGTTCGCGGACTTCTACGGCTCGGAGCGCGCCCGCTTTGTCGGCGGCCCGACGACGCCCGAGCTCGCCTGGCGGATCCTCGCGATGGAGACCGGGCATTGGCTCCTGCGCGGCTATGGCCGCTGGATCGTCGAGGAAAAGGCGACCGGCCTCACCGCGGGCATGGTCGGTCTGTTCAACCCCGAGGGCTGGCCCGAGATCGAGCTCGGCTGGGATCTCTTCAACGGCTTCGAGGGCCGCGGTTTCGCCACCGAGGCGGGGCGCGCGGTGCGGGCCCATGCCTATGAGGCGATGGGCCTGCCGACGCTGATCAGCGTGATCAAACCGGGCAATACCGCCTCGATGGCGGTGGCCGAGCGGCTCGGCGCGATCCGCGAGGGCGTCTTCCAGCATGAGCGGCAGGGCCCGATGCAGGTCTGGCGCCACCCCGCGCCCGCCGCGCTGAAAGCGGGGGCGGCATGACCGTCGCGCTGTCGCCCACCCCGGTTCTCGAGACCGACCGCCTCGTCCTGCGCGCCCCCGCGGCGCGCGACTGGGCGCATTGGCGCGACTTTTTCCTCTCCGCGCGCGGGCAATGGATCCGCCCCGAGGGCACGCCGACCGAGGAGGCCGCCTGGCGCGGCTGGGCCGGCGTGATCGGCCATTGGGTGCTGCGCGGCTGGGGGCCCTTCGTCATCACGACGCAGCAAAGCGACCGCGGGCTCGGCCTCGTCGGCCCCTGGGCGCCGATCAACTGGCCGGAATTCGAGATCGCCTGGTCGATCTGGGCGCCGGAACACGAGGGTCGCGGGATCATGGCCGAGGCCGCGCGGCTCGCGCGCGACCACGCCTTCCGCATCCTCGGCTGGCAGACCGCGGTGAGCTACATCGACCCGGAGAACACCCGCTCGGTCGCGCTCGCCCGCCGGCTTGGCGCGACCCCCGACGCCGCCGCGCCCTTCCCGGGTACGCCGCCGATCACCGTCTACCGACACCCCAAACCGGAGGATCTCGCATGACCGACGCCGTTTCCCGCGCCGCCGCTCTGCTCAAGGAACATCGCGCCTCGATCGACCGGCTCGATGCGATCCTCGTCTATACGCTCGCCGAGCGCTTCAAGCACACCCAATCCGTGGGGCGCCTGAAGGCCGAGCACGACCTTCCGCCGTCTGACCCCGCCCGCGAGGCGCAGCAGATCGAGCGGCTTGAACGGCTGGCGAAAGAGGCCGACCTCGACCCCGAATTCGCCCGCAAATTCCTCAACTTCGTGATCTCGGAAGTCATCCGGCACCACGAAAAATTCCAGAAATGACGGGCGTTTAGCCCGCAAACAGCCATCCAAAGGAGAAACACCATGGCTATGAAAATCCGTCTCGCCCGTGGCGGCTCGAAAAAACGCCCGCACTACGCGATCGTCGCGACCGATTCGCGCATGCCGCGCGACGGCCGCTTCCTCGAGAAGCTGGGCACCTACAACCCGCTGCTCGCGAAAGACTCGGAAGAGCGCGTCAAGATGAACATGGAGCGCGTGCAATACTGGCTCGGCCAGGGCGCCCAGCCGACCGACCGCGTTGCGCGCTTCCTCGAAGCCGCTGGCGTTCTCGCGAAAACCGAGCGCAAGAACATGAAGAAAGCCGAGCCGGGCGCCAAGGCGAAGAAACGCGCCGAGGAAAAAGCCGCCAAGGCTGCCGCCGGCGCTGAAGAATAATCTGGTCAACTCTCTGAGTTTGGCTAGAAATATGGGCCGGGCAGCAATGTCCGGCCCGTGTCATAAAAGGAGGCCCCATGCCGAAACCCGATCGTATCTGCGTCGGCGCGATTGCCGGCTCGTTCGGCGTGAAGGGCGAGTTGCGGCTCAAGAGCTTTTGCACCATGCCCGAGGATATCGCCGCCTACGGCCCGCTCTACAGCGAGGACGGCGCGCGCAGCTTCACCGTGCGGCTGACCCGCGCGGTGACCGGGGGCTTGGGCGCGCGGCTGAGCGGCGTCGCGACCAAGGAAGAGGCCGATGCGCTCAAGGGCGTCACCCTCTGGGCCGATCGCGACCGGCTGCCCTCGCTCCCCGATGACGAGTTCTACCACAGCGATCTGATCGGGCTCGAGGTCTTCGACACCGGCGGCGCGGCGCTCGGCAAGGTGCGCGCGGTGCAGAATTTCGGCGCGGGCGACATCCTCGAGATCTATGCGCCGGGACGCCGCACGACGCTGATGCTGCCCTTCACGCGCACGGTGGTCCCCACCGTCGATCTGAAGGCCGGGCGCATCGTCGCCGACCCGCCCGAGGAGGCCGAATGACCCGGATTGTGGTGCATGCGGGCTTTCACAAGACCGGCACCTCCAGTCTGCAAGACTATCTGCGCCACCATCGCGCGGAGCTACGCGAACGCGCCGCGATCTATCTGAAGGAAGATTTCCCCGAGGTCGGCTACGCGACGCGCGCTTTCGGGTTTCGGCCCTCGCTCTGGCGGCGTTGGCGGTTTCGGCGCGCGCTGCGGGCCTTTCTCGCGGGCCTCCCTGACGACGATCAGATTTTCCTGTCTTGGGAGGGCTTTAGCGGGATCATGCCAGGGCATCGACGGCCGCTGACGGGCCTCGTTTCGGGCTATGATCGCGCCGCGATCCCGCTTGCGAAGATCACCCGCGATGAGCTGCGCCGCCGCTTTGGCCCGCAAGCTCAGATCGTGTTTCTCTACACTTTGCGGCGGCGGGAAAGCTGGTTGCGCTCGGTCTGGGGGCATGTCGTGCGCTCGATTCAGATCAGGCATGATATGTCCGAATTTCTGGAAATGATGAAAGATACGCCGTCGCTGGAGGAGGAAGCCGCCCTCCTCGCCCGCGCGCTTGCGCCGACCCCGGTCGAGACCGCCTGGCTCGAGGATCTCACCCCCCTGCCCCAAGGGCCCGCGGCGGCGGCGCTGCGGCTGATCGGGCTGAGCGAGGCGGAGATCGCCGCGCTGCCGCCCGCGCGGCGCACGAATATCGGCAACCCGCCTGCGCTTTCGGAGGCTTTTCTTGCGCTCAACCGCGAAATCTCCGACAAGGCCGAGCTGAAACGGCGCAAGGACGCGCTTTTGCATTCGCGGACCCCGTATGAGTGATGACGCCCCCAAACTCCCGCTCAAGTCGCATGGCCGGCTGAGCATCTCCGCCTCGCTGAAACCGCGCGAGCTCGGCGCCGAGCAACGCCTGAAGGGCGCGTGGACGGCGAAGATCGTGACGCTTTTCGCCGATGCCTTCCCCGGTACGCTGGGCCTGAGCCTGACCGGCAAGGCGCTCGACATGGGGCTCTGGGCGCTCGAGACGATCGAGCTGCGGCCCTTCGGGATCGGCAAGCACCGCAACGTCGATGACACGCCCGCGGGCGGCGGCGCGGGGATGGTGCTGCGCGCCGATGTCGTGGGCCCGGCGCTCGACCAGGCCGCGATCGGCACGCCGGTGGACCGCGCGCGCTGGCCCGTCGTCTACATGTCGCCCCGCGGCGAGCGCTTCACACAAGCCATGGCGCGCCGCTTTGCCGAGGCCGAGGGGATGACGATCCTCTGCGGGCGTTTCGAGGGCGTCGATCAGCGGGTGCTCGACCATTACGGCATCGAGGAGGTCTCGATCGGCGATTTCGTCCTGACCGGCGGCGAGATCGCGGCGCAGGTGGTGCTCGACGCGACGGTGCGGCTGATCCCGAAGGTGCTCGGCAACGCCGTCTCGACCGAGGAGGAGAGCCACTCCTCGGGCCTTCTGGAATACCCCCAATACACCCGCCCGGCGGAATGGGAGGGCCGCGAGATCCCGGCCGTTCTGAACTCCGGCCACCATGGCGAGATCGCGAAATGGCGCCGCGCCGAGGCCGAGGCCCTGACCCGCGAACGCCGCCCCGACATGTGGGAGGCCTATGCCGCCACCCTGCCGCCGGAAAAGCCAAAACGCCAACGCAGAAAGGCCGCGGAGCCCCCGCAAGAGGCTTGACCGGCGCCCCGCGCGCGCATATACGGCGCGGGTTCGGGGCAGAATCTGCCAGCCGGACCGTGATGCCTTTTGCCGATGCGCCGGTTCTTCCACGGGGCAAGGCCTGAGGCCAGGACGAAAAACGAAGCCTTATCTCTGGCGGGCGGGCAAGCCCCGGACCCGAGGGAAGACCGAGAGCTCTGAGGCGCTCAGACCATCGCGGACCTACCGCGAGCAACGAAAGGACATGCGATGAACCTGATCGCGCAACTCGAGGCGGAACAAATCGCCGCCCTCGGCAAGAACATCCCGGATTTCAAGGCCGGCGACACCATCCGCGTCGGTTACAAAGTGACCGAAGGCACCCGTTCGCGCGTGCAGATGTATGAAGGCGTCTGCATCGCCCGCAAAGGCGGCTCGACCCTCGCGGCGTCGTTCACCGTGCGCAAGATCTCCTTCGGCGAAGGCGTCGAGCGCGTCTTCCCGCTCTACTCGACCAACATCGACTCGATCGAAGTCGTGCGTCGTGGCCGTGTGCGTCGCGCCAAGCTCTACTACCTGCGCTCGCGTCGCGGCAAATCGGCCCGTATCGCCGAAGACAGCAACTACAAAGCCAAGGCCTGAGGAGCGGACCGATGAAAGCCGACATCCACCCGAAGTATCACTTCATCAACATCAAGATGACCGACGGGTCCGAATATCAGACCCGCTCGACCTGGGGCAAAGAAGGCGACACCATGTCGCTCGACATCGACCCGACCTCGCACCCCGCCTGGACCGGCGGCTCGGCCAAGCTGATGGACACCGGCGGCCGCGTGTCGAAGTTCAAGAACAAATACGCGGGCCTCGGCTTCTGATCCGACCGCGACTGTTTGCGAAGGGCGCCCCCGCGGGCGCCCTTTTGCTATGTGGCGCGGCTGGCACGGCGGCGCGACTTGTGCGCCCCCTTGCGCGGAGCCGCTTTCCTCGGTAGCTCCGGCCACCTATAGTGTCGCAACGCGCGCGAGGCGCGAGATGACGGGGTGAGAGACGTGGCGCATATCATCGTGACCGGCAACGAAAAGGGCGGCTCGGGCAAGTCGACGACCTGCATGCATGTCGCCACCGCCCTCGCGCGGATGGGCCACAAGGTCGGCGCGCTCGATCTCGACCTGCGCCAGCGCAGCTTCGGCCGCTATATCGAGAACCGCCGCGCCTTCGCCGAACGCGAGGGGCTGAACCTGCCCACCCCCGATTACCGCCTGCTGCCCGAGGTCGACCCGGCGACGCTCCCCGAGGGCGAGAACCCCTATGACCATCGCCTCTCGAGCGCGGTGGCCGAGCTCGAACCGATCTGCGATTTCATCGTGATCGACTGCCCCGGCTCGCATACCCGCCTCAGCCAGGTCGCCCATTCGCTCGCCGATACGCTGATCACGCCGCTCAACGACAGCTTCATCGATTTCGACCTGCTGGCGCGCACCGATGCCGAGACCGGCAAGGTCGTCGGCCCCTCGATCTATTCGGAAATGGTCTGGTCGGCGCGGCAATTGCGCGCCCGCGCGGGCCTCAAGCCGATCGACTGGATCGTGCTGCGCAACCGCCTCGGCGCGCAGCAGATGCACAACAAACGCAAGGTCGGCGAGGCGCTCGAACAGCTCTCGAAGCGGATCGGCTTCCGCGTGGCGCCGGGCTTTTCGGAGCGCGTGATCTTCCGCGAGCTCTTCCCCCGCGGGCTGACGCTGCTCGACCTGCGCGACGTGGGCGTCGAGAACCTCAACATCTCCAACGTCGCCGCCCGGCAGGAGCTGCGCGATCTGATGAAAGAGCTGCGTCTGCCCGGGGTCGAGGTGAATTTCTGAGCCGCCTCAGGCCGCTTTCGAAACGAATTTGAACGGCGAAACGCGTTTGCGCGAGGCCAGACGCGCCTGGCGCGTCGTCAGCGCCGCAAAGCGCGCCTCGAGCAGCGCATCGCGGCCGCCGTCAAACAGGCCAATCCGGGCGAAGATCGCGTAAACGTGGGCCATGGCTTCCTCCGAGGCTTTGGTTTCTTGTCTTCAACCTTCGTAAGGAATTGCGCCGCAAATGCGGCCAGCGCGGGAAATTCCCTTGGCAATCGGGCGCCGAGGCCGCGTTTTCCCTCGCATTTTCGGAGAATTCCGCAAAGCAAAACGGCGGCCCCGAAGAGCCGCCGTCGCCGAATGTCCCGGATCTCAGCCGAAAACCGCCGTCAGCGCGCCGTCGATCGCATGGGTGATCTGGTCGATATCATCGGCCGTCGCGATCAGCGCCGGGCTCAGGCAGAGCGTGTTGTTGAACCCCGGCAGCGAGCGGTTGGTCACCCCGATGATCACGCCGCGCTTGCTCGCCTCGGCCACGACCTGCTGGCAGAGCTTCTCGGCAACCGGCTCCTTGGTCTTGCGGTCGGTCACGAGCTCGGCGCCCTGGAACAGGCCCTTGCCGCGCACATCGCCGATCACCGCGTGTTTTTCCTGCAGCGCCAAGAGGTTGCCCATCAGCCGCTCGCCCATCGCGAGGGTATTTTCGAGCAGGTTCTCGTCCTCGATGATCCGCATGTTCTCGAGCGCCGCCGCCGGGCCCGAGGTGCAGCCGCCGAAGGTCGAGATATCGCGGAAATGGCTCATCGGGTCGGCCGCGTCATCCTTGAACATCTCGAAGACGCGCTCGGTGGTGGTGGTGCAGGAAATCGCCGCATAGCCCGAGGCGACGCCCTTCGCCATGGTCACGAAATCGGGCTCGATGCCGTAGTTCTGATAGCCAAACCAGGTGCCGGTGCGCCCCAGCCCGCACACGACCTCGTCGATATGCAGCAAGATATCATATTTGCGGCAGATCTCCTGCACGCGCGCCCAATAGCCCTCGGGGGGCGTGATGACGCCGCCGCCCGCGGTGATCGGCTCGAGGCAGAGCAGGCCGATGGTCTCGGGCCCCTCGCGCAGGATCACCTCCTCGATCGCATCCGCCGCGCGCTCGCCGTAGTTCTCGACATCCCATTGCTTGCGATATTCGAGGCAATGCGGCACCTGCACGAAGCCGCCGGGGAAGGGCCCATACATCGCCGCGCGCTCGGGCTGGCCGCAGGCCGCCAGAACCCCGATCGTGGTGCCGTGATAATCGCGCTCGCGGAACAGGATCTTGTTCTTCTTGCCGCCGTAATGCCGCGCCGAGATCTGGCGCACCATCTTGAAGACCTTCTCGTTCGCCTCCGAGCCGGAGTTGGAATAATAGACGCGGCTCTGCCCCGGCATCTTCGAGATCAGCTTCTCGGCGAAGAGCGCGCCGGGGATCGAGCCCGCCGCACCGGCGAAATAGTTCATCTTGATCAGCTGATCGCGCACGGCGTTCGCGATGCTCTCGCGGCCGTAGCCGACGTTCACCGTCCAGACGCCGCCCGAAACCGCGTCGATCATCTCGGCGCCGGTCGCATCCCAGACCCGGATCCCCTTGCCCTCGATGATCACCCGCGGGTCGACGGTCTCGAGCGCCTTGTGCTGGAAGAGGTGGTGCCAGACATGGGCCTTGTCGGCCTCGATCACATGGCGCAGATCGTTGGTGGAAAGGTTCATCGGAAGCGTCCTGAAGGGGCCGGCGCGCGGCGGTTCAAGCCTCCACCTCGCCACGGTTCTGCCCCCGGCGCAATTCTGTTTCTTGCTGCCGTCAAGGGCTTGATTTTTATGGATCTGCAAACACAAGATTAGCAGATATTGAACAGAACAAATGGGCATGGTCATGGATGTGAACATCGGCGGCAGGCTGCGCGCGCTGCGCGAGGCGCGCAACCTGTCGCAACGCGCGCTGGCAAAACGCGTCGGCGTGCCGAATTCGACGATCTCGCTGATCGAATCGAACACGATCAACCCCTCGGTCGGCGCGCTCAAGCGCATCCTCGACGGGCTGCCGATCGGGCTGGCGGAGTTCTTCGCCTTTGAGCCGGATGCGCCGCGGCGGTTCTTCTTCGCCGCCGAAGAGCTCGTCGAGATCGGCAAGGGCCCGATCTCCTACCGTCAGGTCGGCGAGCCGCGGGCGGGCCGCGCGTTGCAGATGTTGCGCGAGATCTACCAGCCCGGCGCCGATACCGGCCGCGTGCCGCTCACCCATCAGGGCGAAGAGGCCGGGATCATCCTCTCGGGCCGGCTCGAGGTCACCGTCGACGGCCAGCGCAAGGTGCTCGGCCCGGGCGATGCCTATGCCTTCGAGAGCGACCGCCCGCACCGGTTCCGCGCGGTCGGGCCCGAGCCCTGCCACGTCGTCAGCGCCTGCACCCCGCCGACCTTCTAAGCGCCGATCTCGTCGAGCGCCTGTTGCAGCGCGCCGCGCCCGAACGTGCCGACGGGCAGCGCGGCGAGCTTGGCGATCCGCCCCTCGATCTGTTCGAACGCGGCCTCAAAGACCCCGCGCCGCTCGGCCCCCGTGCCCTCGGCGCGCGCCGGGTCGGCCAAGCCCCAATGGCTGCGCACCGGCCCGCCGGGCCAAGGCCCGCGCAGCGCCGTCGCGGCCGCATCGCTCAGCGTGATCACGATGTCGATCTGCACCGCGGCCCGGTCGACAAATTCCGCCAGCCCCCGCGGCACGAGCCGCCCGGCCTCGACCCCATGGGCGCGCAAAACGTCGAGCGCATGGGGGCTCGGCGCCTCGGCCGGCGCCACGCCCGCCGAATAGGCGTGGAAGCGATCCGCACCGCGCGCGCGCAACAAAGCCTCGGCCATCAGGGATCGCGCCGCATTTCCCTGCCCGATGAATAGCAGCCCGAGCCGCCGCGCCTGCGGAAACTGTGCCGCGGGCGGCACCAGATCGACCCGCCCCGCGCAGCTCGTCTCGAGAAACTCCCCCACCATCGCGCGCAAAGGCCCCAGCGCCGCGCGATAGAGAAGCGTCGTGCTCTCGCGCCGCTGGGTGATCAACCCGGCCTGCATCAGCGCGGCGAGATAGGCCGAAACCGTGCTCGGCCGGGTGTCGAGCGCCTGCGCGATCTCGCCCGCACGCACCGATTGCGGGTAGCGGCGCATCAACAGGCGGAACACCTCGAGCCGGCCGGGGTGGCTGAGGGCGGAGAGCGGGGCGGTGATATCTGTTTCCATATTTCACAGATATCAGAAATAGCCGATTCGTTCAAAGTCGAAGGATCTCCGCCAAGCGGGTGAAGCTCGCGCCGGTATCGACCTCTTCCTCGCGCGCGATGAATTGGTCGAGATCGGGGTAAACCGCGATCGCCTTGTCGATCTGCGCGTCGGAGCCATGGGCATAAAGCCCCGCCTGGATCATCATTTCGGCGTTGGCATAGGCGCCCAGAAGCCGCCGCGCTGCACCGATCAGCCGGTTTTCCTCCGCCGTCGCCGCATCGGGGAGCGAACGCGACACCGAGCGCAAGAGATCAATCGCCGGGAACCGCCCGCGCTCGGCAATCGCGCGATCCAGCACGACGTGGCCGTCGAGCACGCCGCGCAGGATATCGGCGACCGGCTCATCCATATCCGAGCCCGCGACGAGAACCGAGAAGATCGCGGTGATATCCCCCGCCCCCTCGAGGCCCGGCCCGGCGCGCTCGGCCAGCGACATGATCGAATGCGAGGTCGAGGGCGGAAAGCCCCGCAGGCTCGGCGGCTCGCCCGCCGCGAGCGCAACCTCGCGATGCGCCTCGGCAAAGCGCGTCACCGAATCGGCGAGGAAGAGCACATGCTTGCCCTGATCGCGGAAATGCTCGGCCACCGTCATCGCCGCCCAGGCACAGCGCCGCCGCACGAGCGGCGATTGATCCGAGGTCGCCGCCACGATCACCGAGCGCGCCATCCCCTCGGGGCCGAGCACCTTCTCGACAAACTCGCGCAGCTCGCGCCCGCGTTCGCCCACCAGCGCGATCACCACCACATCGGCCGACACCCCGCGCGCGAGCTTGGCCAGCAGCGAGGATTTGCCCACGCCGGAGCCCGCGAAAAGCCCGATCCGCTGCCCGCGCACGAGAGGAAGCAGCGTGTTGAACACCGAAAGCCCGGTCTCGACCCGCTCGCCCAGCCGCCGCCTTTGCGCCGCGGCGGGCGGGCTCGCGCGCAGCGACCGCTCCACCGCTCCGCGCATCAGGGGCCGGCCATCGAGCGGCTGCCCGAAAGCATCGACGATCCGCCCGACCCAGGAATCATCCGGCGCGATCCCGGTCTGGCCCAGAAGCTCGACCTGATCGCCCATCGCGATCCCGTCGATCGCGCCATCGGCCAGAAGCGTGACCGCCCCGCGCCGCAAGGTGAGCACCTCGGCGCCGATCTCGCGCCCGGATTGACAGCGGATCACCGCCCTGTCGCCCAGCGCCGCGCGGCTGGAAAGGCCGGAGACATCGATCGTCCCCCGGTTCACCTCGAACACGCGGCCCACCGGCCGGATGGCGCCAATATCTGAAATCTCCGCGCGGAGCAGGTCGAATCCTTCGAATGCCATTCTGGCCTCCTGAGCTGTCGAAACCTTTTCTAAACGATTCTCTCTTAAGCCTTAGTTGATAGCTCGGAGGAGAAACCCCGATGTTCGAGAAACTCGAGATCATGCAAATGGCTCAGGCTATGGCGAGCAATGCGAGCCTGCGCCAGACCGCGGTGACGCAGAACATCGCCAACGCCGATACGCCCGGCTATGTCGCCCGCGATGTCGCGACCTTCGCCGATACCTATGAGAGCGACGATGCCGCCGGCCTGCGCAAGACGCGGTCGGGCCACATCGGCGCGGATACCACTTACAGCGCAGAAATCCGGGCGCGCGCCGATCAAAGCGCGATGTCGCCCAACGGCAACGCCGTATCCCTCGAGGAGGAGATGGTCTCGAGCGTGAATGCCAAGCGGCAGCACGACCTCGCGCTCACCATCTACAAGACCTCGATGGGCATCCTGCGCACCAGCCTCGGGCGGACCTGACCATGTCGGATTTTTCCAGCACCCTTTCCCTCGCCGCCTCCGGGATGAAGGCCCAGTCGCTCCGACTGCGCCATGTCTCGGAGAATATCGCCAACGCAGATACCCCCGGCTACCATCGAAAAACCGCTTCTTTTGAAGAGGTTATCGAAGGCGGGCAGAAGACCGGCAAAGTCACGCTGGGCAAGGTGGACCTCGACCAGAAGGAGCTCACCCGGATCTATGACCCGGGTCACCCTCTGGCCGATGACAACGGCTACTATGACGGCTCGAATGTCGATCTGGTGGTTGAAATCGCTGACGCGCGCGAAGCGCAGCGCAGCTACGAGGCGAATCTTCGGATGTTCGACCAGACGCGGCAAATGTCGTCGGATCTGCTCGATATCCTTCGCCGCTGATTAGAGGAGATCCAGAATGGATGTGAGAACCTCTTTTGCCACGCAAGGCTATGCTCAGGCCCGCAACGCCGCGGCCCCGCGCCCGGAGGCTTCGGGCTCTGAGCAAAGCGCGTTTTCCAAAGCCGCGTCGAGCTTTGCCGACACCCTGCGCAACGGCGAGGAAACCGCGAAATCCGCGATGGTGGGCGATGCCGACCCGCATTCGCTCGTGCAGGCGCTCGCGCAGACCGAGCTCGCGGTCGAAACCGCGGTGACACTGCGCAACAAGGTCGTCGAGGCCTACCAGGAAATCCTCAGGATGCCGGTGTAAGCCATGCAGGAAACGGTTTTTTTCGACACCATGCGTCAAGGCCTCTGGATCGCGGTGATCATCTCGACCCCGATGCTCGCCGTCGCGCTGATCGCCGGCGTGGCGATCGGCCTCTTCCAGGCGCTCACCTCGGTGCAGGAAATGACGCTCACCTTCGTGCCCAAGGTCGGCGCGATGCTGGTCGTTTTCTGGGTCTCGATGTCCTTCATGTCGGACACGCTGGTGGATTTCTTCACCACCCGAATCATCCCGATGATCGCGGGGGGCTGAGCCATGGATAATGCGATCTACGCCACCCTCGCGCGCCAATCGGGCCTGATGCAAGAGATGCAGACCGTCGCGAACAACATCGCGAACGTCTCGACCACGGGCTTTCGCCGCGAGGGCGTGATCTTCTCCGAACATGTCGCCAATCTCGAGGGGCAGCAAGAATCGCTCTCGATGGCCTTCGCCCATGGCCGCAATATCAACACCGCCCAGGGCCCCCTCGCCGCCACCGGCGGCACCTTCGATTTCGCGATCGAAGGTGAGGGTTACTTCATGATCGAAACGCCGCAGGGCAATCAGCTCACCCGCGCGGGCTCCTTCACGCCAAGCCCCGAAGGCGAGCTCGTGACCCCCGACGGCTACCGCCTCCTCGACAACGGCGGCGGCCCGATCTTCGTGCCGCCCGATGCGAAAACCATCTCGCTCGCGCAAGATGGCACCCTCTCGGCCGACGGCAACCTGCTCTCCCAGGTCGGCGTCTATTTGCCCAGCGACCCGAACGGCCTCGTCCACACCGGCGGCACCCGTTTCAGCATCGAGGCCGGCGCCGAACCCGCCGAGGGCGCAACCCTCCTGCAGGGCTATGTGGAAGAATCAAACGTCAACCCCGTCTCGGAAATCACCCGCATGATCGAGGTCCAGCGCGCCTATGAAATGGGCCAGACCTTCCTCGACCGTGAAGACGAACGCATCCGCAGCGTCATCTCGACGCTCAGCCGATAAGGAGGCCTGACCATGCGCGCCCTGCAAATCGCCGCCACCGGGATGAGCGCCCAACAAATGCGGGTCGAAGTCATCTCGAACAACCTCGCGAACATGTCGACGACGGGCTACAACGCCCGCCGCGCCGAATTCGCCGACCTGCATTATCAACAGCTGACCCGCCCCGGCACGATCACCGCCAACGACGGCACCGTGGTCCCCGCCGGCGTGCAACTCGGCCTCGGCGTGCGCCCCTCGGCGGTCACCGTGAACCTCTCGCAAGGCTCGCTCTCCTCGACCGGCGGCGATCTCGATGTCGCGATCGACGGCTTTGGCTACCTCGAGGTCACCATGCCCTCCGGCGTCTCCGCCTACACCCGCGATGGCGCCCTCAAACGCTCCCCCGATGGGCAGATCGTCACCTCCGACGGCTACCCCGTCGTCCCCGGCATCACCATCCCCGATGACACGCGCAGCCTCGCGATCAATGCCGCCGGCGAGGTCTACGCCTATTTCACCAATCAGGTGGATCCGCAGCTCCTCGGCCAGCTCACGCTCGCGGGCTTCACCAACGAAAAGGGCCTCGAAGCCATCGGCTCGAACCTCTTTCTCGAGACCCCCGCCTCCGGCGCCGCGCAGGTTTCAAACCCCGGCGAGAACGGGCTTGGCACGTTGCGCCAAGGCTATCTCGAGGAAAGCTCGGTCGATCCGGTGCGGGAAATCACCGAGCTCATCAAGGCCCAGCGCGGCTACGAGCTGAACGCCAAGGTGATCACCGCCGCCGACCAGATGCTTGGCGCAACGACACAGGTGCGGTGATGCTGAAACCCCTTGTTTTGCTGGCCCTGGCCCTCGGAGCCCTGCCCGCCGCGGCCGAGTCGGTCATCGCCACGGCAACGATCCGCGCCCATACGTTGATCACCCCCGAGCATGTCACGTTGAGCAACGAGACGGTGATCGGCGCCCTGACCCATCCCGAGGAAGCCATCGGCCTCGAAACCCGCGTGGCGCTCTACGCCGGCCGCCCGGTGCGCGCCGAGGATCTCGGCCCGCCAACCCTCGTCGAGCGCAATCAACTGATCCCGCTCGCCTACCGAAAACGCGGCCTGAATATCCAGACCGAAGGCCGCGCGCTGGAGCGCGGCGGCGCGGGCGACGTGATCCGCGTCATGAATGCCGCCTCGAAAACCATCGTCTACGCCAGAATAGCAGCGGATGGCACCGCGTTTGTTGAATGAACATGAAAGCCGAAACCATGCGTCCCCTCCTGATTCTTCTCCTGTCGACCTCGCTCGTGGCCTGCCAGCGCCTTGAAGATGTTGGCAAAGCCCCCGATTTCACCCCGGTGGAAACCGGCAATGAGTTTTTCGCGATGAACACCGTGCCGATGCCGGAGACCACGGTCGGCGCCGCCGCCCCCGCCGAGCAAGCCTCGCTCTGGTCGGGCACGCGCGGCTCACTGCTGGGCGACCGGCGCGCGGCGCAGCGCGGCGACATCATGACCGTAGTGATCGAGATCGACGACAAAGCCGAAATCTCGAACTCGACCGGCCGGAGCCGCGCGGGATCCGATTCGATGGGCATCCCCTCGATGCTCGGCATTCCGCAGCGCATCGACGAGAATTTGCCTACCGGCGCGAGCATGGCCGACGCCTATTCGACGAATTCGAGCTCCTCCTACAAAGGCAACGGCAGCGTCAGCCGCAAGGAAAAGCTCACGCTGCGCGTCGCCGCGACCGTGCTCGACCGCCTGCCCAACGGGATCTTGCGCATCCAGGGCAGCCAGGAGGTTCGCGTGAATTACGAAGTGCGCGAGCTGATCGTGACCGGCTTCGTCCGGCCCGAAGATGTCAGCCGTCAAAACGAAATCACCTATGACAAGATCGCCGGCGCGCGGATCTCCTACGGCGGACGCGGACAAATCACCGATGTGCAACAGCCGCGGATCGGGCAGCAGATCGCCGACGTGCTCTTGCCGTTCTGAGGCGCATGATGGGCAAGATCATTCCAATTCTTCTGGCCGTCATCGGCCTCGCGCTCGGCGGAGGTGCGGGATATTTCCTGCGCCCGCCCCCCGAGGAAAAGCTCGCCGAAAACCCCTGCGGAGAGGTGCCCCCTGCGCCGACGGAGAGCCATGGCGAGGAGGTGCCTCCCGGGGAGCCGACCGTCGAATATGTTAAGCTTAATAACCAGTTCGTCGTGCCGATCGTCGAGTCCGGCTCGGTCACCGCGCTCATCATTCTCTCGCTGAACCTCGAGGTCACGATCGGCTCGACCGAAAAGGTCTATGCCGTCGAGCCAAAACTGCGCGATCTGTTCTTGCAGGTTCTGTTTGATCACGCGAATGCCGGTGGTTTCCGCGGCACCTTCACCGAGACCAGCAACATGGATGACCTGCGCGTCGCGCTGCTCGAGGCCGCGCGGCAATCTCTGGGTGAGTCGGTCAAAGCCGTGCTGATCTCGGACATCGTCCGGCAGGACAACAAGTAAATCTCAACCGCGAGACTTGAGGGCTGCAATCTCATTGCGGCTCTTTTCCATGAGCTTCTTCATGACCTCGGCGCGACCGAGCGCTTTTACCGACGCCGCGCGCTGCGCTTCAAGCTGCGCCGAGAGACGCGCAGCCTCCTGCGCGAGGACCGTCTGACGCTGATCAACCCAGCGCCCGAACTGCATGGCGACAACCCCCGTTTCCGGCGCCGTCTCAGTCACGCGCCACGCGCTGCGCAGATCCTCTCGAAGCGATTCCTGCTCCATCTTGATCCCGCGTTCTTCTGCCGCGAGGGCCGCGAGCCGGGCGAGCTCGATATCCTGCTTGATCTGGGCGATTCGGCGTAGCGCCTGAAGCCGTTTCATCGAGCTCATCTTGCCCCCCGCTCTTTGGCACGGCGGCGCATCTTCTCGGCGAACCGGATGGCCGCGGCAACGGGCTTGTAGTGCTCCGGGCGGATCTCCTGACCGACCTCGACCGTGGCATACATCGCGCGCGCCGTCGGCGGGTCGGAGTGGATCGGCACGCCATTCTCCATCGCCACCTCCCGGATCCGCGCGGCAATCTCGTCCACGCCTTTGGCAAGACAGGTCGGCGCGCGACCGCTCTTGCGCTCCCACTGCAACGCAACCGCATAATGGGTCGGGTTGACCACGACGACATCGGCTTTCTTGACGTCGCTGATCATCTGATTCATCGCAATCGCGATCCCGCGCTGGCGCCGCTGCGCCTTCATATGGGGATCGCCCTCGGATTGCTTCATCTCATCCATGAGCTCCTTGCGAGTCATCCGGTTGCGGCGCTGAAATTCCGCGCGTTGCCAGAGGTAATCGACGCCGCCGATGACCACCGCGATCAGGATCAGCAGGATCAGAAAATCTTTCAGCATCTCGAGCAGCGTGACCGTCGCAATCGGCGCGCTGAGCCGTTGCGACAGCAAGATCGTGTCCATGCGATCGAGCAGGAATTTGCCCAGGATGATCCCGATGATCACGAGTTTCACGGTGCTCTTGGCAAATTCGAAAAGCCCGCTCCGCCCGAATTTCTGCCCCGCATTGCTGATCGGATCGATCCTGCTGAGCTTTGGCATCAGCTTTTCGGGCGCGAAGACCAGAGCGCGCTGCGCGAGCAACGACACCATGACCAGGATCATCGGCAGCACGAACCAAGGCGCAATCGCGAGAACGAACCCGCCGATCATCGCGCCGGTCGCGCCGCTGCCATCGGCCAAGATGAGATGCGACAGAGACTCGGCCTGATCGATCAGAACCATCGCGCGCTCGCCAAAGGCGCGAAAGCTCGCGGTGCCGAGCCCGAGGGCCGCGACCAGCACCCCAGCATAGGCCGCCGCAACCGAGATCTCCGTCGATTTGACCAGATCGCCGCGTTTTCGGGCCTCGTCGAGCTTGTGCTGTGTTGGCTCAAACTCCTTTTCGCTGTCGTCTTCCTCGCTCATGGCGCCACCTGAAACGGGTTGGCCACGAACGCATCAAACGCATCATGCCAGACGATGAGCCCCGTCGGCACCGCGAGGAACAGCAAGACGAGCCCGCCCGCCGTCAGCGCCGGCGCGCCGACAAAAGCCACCATCAGCTGTGGCATCGCTCGGTTGATCGCCCCGAGCGCGACGTTATAGACGAGCCCCGCCAGGACGAACGGCGCCGCGATCGAAAAGCTCAAACCGAAGGTTTGCGCGACCCCGGAAAGCCCCCAGGCCTTGATCAGATCGGCGTCCGGGATCGCGCCCGGCGGCAGCGCGTCGTAAGACCCGATGAATAGCGCCGCGAGCTTCACATGCAAGCCAAGCTGCACCGCCAGCGCAAGCCCCGCGATCGCCAGAAGATGCCCCACGGCCGGCTGCGGCTCGCCGGTGCTGCCCCCGAAAAGCTGCGAGAGCGAGGTCGCCTGCGCGGCGATGGCGCCCGCCGTCTGCAGCGCGATGATGAAGAGACGCAGCAAGATCCCCAGCATCAGGCCGATCATGATTTCCGCGATGAACCAGGTTGGCGGAAAACGGCCCTGAAAGGCGAAGAGATCGGGCGCGACCGCCGGCGCCACGATGAGCGTGAACGAAAAGCCGAGCACCAGTTTGACGCGGTTCGGAACCGTTTGCTCGCCAAAGGCCGGCAGCAACGCCATCGCACTCCCGATCCGCAAGAACACCGCAAACCCGATCAGCAGGGCCTGCTGTGAAATCTGCAGAAGTTCGGCGAGCGCCTCGATCATACCGGCACCACGCCCACCATCGCGGGTTTTGCGTCGAGCCCGATTTCCTCAAAGCTGAGAACCGGCGTCGACATCCCCTTGGCGGCCAGCACCGTTTTCAGGAACCGTCGACGTCGGGTCGAGGTGATCAGAGCGGGGAAGACACCGCTCTCGCTCGCCCGCGCCACCTTCTCCGCGATATTGTTGACGAGGCGATTGAATTTGTCCGGGGGCAGGGCGATATCGCCGGCGCCGCGATCATTCGGCAATTGGTAGGCGGTGAACGTATCCTCCCACTCCGGTGCCAGCTGCAGAAGCGGCAAAGTGCCATCGTCGCGGCGATAATCCGCGATCAGCTGGAACCCGAGCCGCTGGCGCACATGTTCACAGATCGCCTCGGGCGATTGCAGGTTCCGCGCCTCGGCGATCGCCTCGACGATGAGGAGAAGATTGCGGATCGAGACGCGCTCCTCGAGAAGCAGGCGCAAGACCGAAAGGAGAAGGTCGATCGGAACCTTGTCGGGGATCAACTCGTCGAGGATCCGGCGGTTGGCATCGGCGCGCACCGGGTCCGAGAGATTGCAGGTTTCCTCCAGCAGTCTGCGCAAGGCCCGCAGGCTCATCAGCCGCCCGAAGTTGCGTTTGATCACCTCGAGCAGATGGGTCGCGAGAACCTCGGTCGGGGTCACGACGGTCGAGCCCGAGAGCGCCGCCTCCTCTTGCTCGGCCGCCGGGATCCAACGGGCCGGAGCGCCATAAACGGGCTCGCGCACATCTTCGCCGGGGGGCAGAAACTCGCGGTTGTCGGCGATCAGCGCAAGCACCCCCTCGGGGCGCAGGTGGTCCTTCGCCTGTTCGACGCCCTGGATGCGGATCCGATAGACACCATGCCCGAGCGAGCCGTCATCGGTCAGCCGGATCTCGGGCAGGATCAGCCCATAGGAGGCCGCGACATGGTTGCGCATATTCGCGATCCGAGCATCGAGCCCGGTCGCAGGATCGAGCGCCATGGCAACCAGATCCGGCGCGAATTCGACATGAATATCATCGACATCAAGCACATCGCCGAGCGACTTCTTTTTCGCGGGCTCGCTGGGCAGAGGCATCTTCATCGCTTCGCGGCGCTGGCGCTTGAGATCGGCCTGTTTGAGCAGATAGCCCGCGCCGCCGAGCACCATCGCCCCGATCATGAAGGGCACAAAAGGCAGACCCGGCACGAGCGCAAAGAGCGCCATGAGCACGGCCACCGTGATCAGCGCCGGCGGGTATTTGCCAAGCTGTTGGAAGAGATCGTGATCGGCCGAGCCCTTCGCACCGCCGCGCGAGAGCAAGATCGCGGAGGCGATCGAAATGATCACCGCCGGGATCTGGCTGACGAGACCATCGCCAACGGTCAGGATCGCATAGGTCTCGAGCGCGCGGCCGACGGGCATGCCATGGACCATCGTGCCGATGATCAGCCCCATCACGAGGTTCAGCATCGTGATCATCAGGCCGGCAACCGCGTCGCCCTTGACGAATTTCGACGCGCCATCGAGCGAGCCGAAGAAGGTCGTCTCCGCCTGTTCGCGCTCGCGCCGGGCGCGGGCCTCGGCGTGATCGATGGCGCCGGCGTTCATGTCGGCGTCGATGGCGAGCTGTTTGCCGGGCATCGCATCGAGGGCGAAACGCGCGCCGACCTCGGCCATCCGGCCGGCGCCCTTGGTGATCACGATGAAGTTCACGATCAGGATCACGCCAAAGACCACAAGGCCGATCAGCACCGACCCGCCCATGATGAAATTGGCAAAGCCCTGGATCACATCGCCCGCGGCGCCGGTGCCGGTATGGCCCTGGCCGATGATCAGCTTCGTCGAAGAGACGTTGAGCGAGAGCCGCAGCATCAGCGAGGCGAGCAGCACCGTCGGGAAGGCGGAGAAATCCAGCGGGCGCTCGATGAACAGGGTCACGGTGAAGATCAGGATCGCGATCGCGAAGGAGGTCGCGAGGCCGACATCGAGCACCCAGGACGGCACCGGCAGGATCATCATCACGATGACCGCCATCAGCGCGAGCGCGAGCAGGATCGTCGGCTGGAATACGTCGCGCATACTCAGGCGCAGCATCAGTTGACCTCGACCTTCTGCAGCGCGGAGGCAAAGAGGCTCGCGCCCGACGCGCCCCCGAGCGGCGGCGCCTGCGCGCCTTCGGCCCGTTGCAGGAGCGGGTAGGTATTGACCCGCGGCGGCGCAACCTCGACCGCGCCATTGGCGACCGCAACGATATCGGGGATCTCGGGAATATCGCCATAGCCGCCCTGCGCCTGGGCAAGCATCGGCGTGTTGCCATCCTCCCCGGCATAGCGCTGGCGCAACTCGGCAAAGCGGGCCGAATATTTATCGGCGTTTTCCTTCGTGCGCGAGTGATAGGCCCCCGCCGCCGCGTTCCAGTTGCCCATCTCCTGATAGAGCTCGCCCAGGAACTTCGCCGCATAAAGCGCGTTCGAGAGCGGATCGAACATCTCGTCGATCGAGGAAAACGCCTCGTTGTGCCATTTGTAATTGATCTGGAAGCAGCCGACATCGAAGCTGCGCGCGCCGCGCTTGAACTCCTTGAAGACATAGGCGCGGGCCTCGTCGAGCGTGTCGAACCAATGCCCCTCGCCCTCCATGTTCACCGTCCAGGGCCAGGGCACGAAACGCCCCTCGAGCTTGCGCCCGGTTTCGGTCAGCGAGATCGCCTTGAGCACGGAAACCGGCACGCCGGTGCGGCGCGAGGCTTCCGTCGCGACCTGTTCGCAGGTTTGGGAGAGGCCGATGTTGGTCGCAAATGCGATCTGCGGCAGGGCGAACCCGCACAGAGCCATGACAAACAAAATGAGTCGCCAAAGGATCGACATGGGATTCGCCCCGTAAACGCAATTCTTGCTGCGCTCAGGCTAGGGCGAGAGTCTTTAGAAAAGGTAACCGCCGGCCGGTCAGAGCGGCCAGGGCCGCAGATGGGCGAGGAAATCGGCGTGCAGCGCGGGCGGCGCCACGATCAGCCCGTTGTTTTGCGCATGCGCCCCGTTGAAGCCGAGCGCCCGGCCGGCCCGGTCGGTCGCGAGAGCCCCGGCCCGCTCCGCGATCAGGCTGGCGGCGGCGATGTCCCATTCCCAGCAGGGCCGCAACGAGATCGTGGCGTCGAACTTCCCCTCAGCCACAAGACATAGACGCCAGGCAAGCGACGGGCGGAAGCTGCGCCGATAGCCCGGCTCGCCGTTGCGCCAGTTCGAGGCGGCATCCGAGAGCTTCGAGGTGAGCACCGAGGCCCCCTCGACGCGGGTCGCGGCGCTCGGGGCAATCGGCGCGCCGTTGAGCAGCGCGGGCCCCGCCGCATGGGCCGCATAGGTCAGCCCGAGGGCTGGCAGATGCACCACCCCTGCGACCACACGCCCCGCCTCGACCACCGCGAGCGCATGGGCAAACCCGCCCTCATCGGCCAGAAACGCCCGCGTGCCGTCGATCGGATCGACGATGAACACCCGCTCCGCACCCAGCCGCGCGGGGTTGTCCGCGCTCTCCTCGGAGAGCCAGCCATAGCCGGGCCGCGCCGCGCCAAGCTCGGCCTCGAGCATCTCGTTGACCGCGAGATCGGCCTCCGACACCGGCCCCGCGCCATCGCCCTTGTCCCAGGCCGCGGGCGCGCGCCGCCAATATTTGAGCGCAATCTCGCCCGCCGCCCGCGCCGCCTCGGTCAGAAGCGCGAGATCGGCTTCATGGTCATTCGCCTGCAAGCGTCAGCCCCTCGACCAGAAGCGAGGGCACCAGATGGCTCAGATGCGCGCGCGCGTCATTGGCCGGGATGATCCGGCGCAGGATGTCATGGAGATTGCCCGCCACCGTGCATTCATTGACCGGATAGAGGATCTCGCCGTTCTCGACCCAGAACCCCGAGGCCCCGCGCGAATAATCGCCGGTATTGGCGTTGATCGTGGCGCCGATGAAGGAGGTGATCAAAAGCCCCGTGCCCATCTCGCGCAAAAGGTCTTCGCGGCTGGCCAGCCCCGGCGTCAGCGTGACATTGCCCACCCCGGGCACCGGCGGCGAGGACGGGCCGCGCCCGGCGTTCGCGGTGCTTTGCAGGCCGAGTTTGCGCGCGGTGGCGAGATCGAGCGTCCAGCTCTTCAGCACGCCATCCTCGACGATCACCCGCCGCGAGGTCGGCAGACCCTCGGCATCGAAGGGGCGCGAACCCGAGATCCGCGGCCGATGCGGCTCCTCGATCAGCGACATCCCCGCGGGCAGAACCTGCGTCTCCATCGCGTCGCGCAGCCACGAGGCGCCGCGCGAAATCGCCGAGCCGTTGATCGCGGCGAGGAGATGCGAGATCAGGCTACCCGAGATCCGCTCGTCAAAAAGGATCGGGTAGCTGCCGGTCTTGGGGCGGCGCGGCGCGGCGCGGGAAACGGCGCGCTCGCCCGCGAGGCGGCCGATCTCGGCGGCGGCGGGCAGATCGGCCTGAAAGGTGCGGCTCTCGGCGGCCCAGTCGCGCTCCATCCCGAGCCCCTCGCCCGAGATCGCCACGGCCGAGATCGAGCGCGAGCTGCGCCCGTAGCCGCCCGAAAAGCCGTTCGTCGCGGCGAAATGCACGCGCCGGCGGGTAAACGAGGCCGAGGCCGATTGCACCTGCGCCACGCCGGCGACCGAAAGCGCGGCGGCCTCCGCCTCCAGCGCATCGCGCTCAAGCGCCTGCGACGCGGGGTCTTCGGCGAAATCCTCAAGCTCGAAAACCGAGATATCCCAAGAGGTTGCGAGATCTTCGGGCGCGGCGAGCCCGGCATAGGGATCCTCCGGCGCGAGCCGCGCCATCGCCACCGCCCGCTCGGCCATATCGCCCATCGTCCGCGCCGAGACATCGGAGGCCGAAACGCAGGCCTGCCGCCCGCCGATCAACACCCGCAGCCCGATCTCCACGCCCTCGGCCCGCTCGGCCTGCTCGAGCGCCCCCGCGCGCACATCGATCGACACCGCGCGCCCATCCACCGCGATCGCATCGGCCGCCTCCGCGCCCGCCTTGCGCGCCGCCGCCAAAAGCGCCTCGGTCAGATCGAACAAGCTGTGCTCGGACATGGAACCCCCTGAAACGAAAAGGCCGCCCGAAGGCCCGGGCGACCTGCCTTGCGGCTCTCTTACTGGATCCGCTGACCGTTGGCGAGGATTTGCCCGCCTTCCTTGAACTCGATTTTCGAGCTCATCGCATCGGCCCCGGTCGGCACCGCGTAAAGCCCGAGCATCATCTTGGCGAACATCGCCTGATCCTGCGGCAGGAAGCCCATGGTGGTGAGCTTGTCCATCAGCCCGTTGGCGCCGGTCAGGCTCAGGTCGATCGCGCCGAGCGGCACCGGCACGCCGGTGGCGTTGTCGAAGCTCAGCGCGCCTTTCCCGCCAAGCTCGGCCCCCGCGAGCGTGAGCTGCACCCGGTTGATATCGAGCGCCTCGATCTCCACCGGCGGCATCGGCTGCGCCTCAGCCGCGGCCGAGAACAGATCCATCGTCGGGCGCATCTTGCCGCTCAGATCGACGATCAGCGTCGCCGGGTCGCGCGGCAGCTGCTGGCCCGGGTCGATCATCGCCCAGACCCCCTCGGAGACCGTCAGCCCCTCGAGCGCAACCTTGCCGACAAAGGGCGAGGCCACATCGGCTTTCGCCAGCGGCATGCCGATCTCGAAGCTCGTCGCGGCGATCTCGGCCGAGACCTCGGCGGGCAGCTGCGGCGTGGCCATCTCGATGCGCGAATTCTGCGCCGCGGTCAGATAATGCATCTCGCCCGCGGTCACCTTCGCCTCGATCCGGGTCGATTCGCTCGCGCTCTTGAGCGTCACCGGCCCCTCGGCATCCTTCGCATCAAGGCTCAGATGCGCGGCGCCGGTGGTCACCACGCTGTCGACCGCCGGCGGCACCGCGGTGTTCGGATCGAATTTGTAGCCCGGCGGCAGCTCGGCCGCGGCGGTCATCTTCACATCGGCGATATCGGCATCGAGCGCGAAACTGCCACCGTTTTGCGGATCATCGCCGCTCGCGATCAGCTTGACGCCCGAGAGCTTCATATCGGAGGTGATCTTCTGCCCCGCCTCCTGCACGACCGAATAGGCGCCGCTCAGCCCGGTCGCGGCGAGCGAGATCTTGACCGGCTGCGCCGACCCCTCGCCCGCAACCTGCTCGGCCTCGACAACGATCTCGGGCGCGGTGAGCTGATAGGCGAGGTTCTCGGGCGTGCCGGAAATGATCGCCACCGCATCGGCCTGACGGATCTTGATATCCATCTCGGTCGGCGGCTCGTCGGGCGCGGTCACATTGGCCTCGGCCGTCATCTCCTGCGAGGCGCGCGCCTCGACCGTGCCGTCGCCCATCTCGCGCAGCGTGAGCTCGGGCACCATCAGCTTGAAGGTCGCGCCATCGGCCGATTGGGTCAGCGCCAGCTCCGAGATCGTCAGCGTATCGCCCGACTGGGTTTCCGACTTGCTGGTGACCGTGTAGCCCGCCGCGCGATACTGGCCGAGCCACGCCTGCCAGACCTCGCCCGCGCTCACATCGGCATGGAGCGCGCTCGTCCCGAGCAGCATGAAACAGGTTCCCAGCCCTGCGAGTTTGGTAACGGACACGGTAGCTCTCCTTGCACGGTCATCGCGGCGTATCCTCCCTGCGCGCTGGGCGATGGTCAAGGCCCGGCGGGCTTGTTAGGTATAGAGAAACCGTGACCGCAGGAGTTGCCATGATCCGCCTCGAGATCGCCGACGGGCTTTGGACCGTCACCATCGACCGCCCCGAGAAAGCCAATTCGCTGACCCGCGCGATGCTTGCCGAAATCGCCGAGGCCGCCGAGCGCGCCGCTGCCGAGGGCGCGCGGGTCTTCGTGCTGCGCGGCGAGGGCAAGGTCTTCTCGGCGGGGGCCGATCTCGACGAGGCGCGCGCCGGGCTCGCGACCGACCCGGTGTGGGAGCGGCTCTCGGGCGCGATCGCGGGCCTGCCCTGCCTCACGATCGCGGCGCTCAACGGCACGCTCGCGGGCGGCGCGATGGGGATGGTGCTCGCCTGTGATCTGCGCCTCGCGGTGGCGGGGGCAAAGTTCTTCTATCCGGTGATGAAACTCGGCTTCCTGCCGCAGCCCTCGGACCCGAGGCGCCTTGCCGCGCTGATCGGGCCAGCGCGGGCCAAGATGATCTTGATGGCGGGGCAGAGGATCGAGGCCGAGGAGGCGCTCGCCTGGGGGCTCATCGACCGGATCGTCGCGCCCGAGGCGATGGCGGACACCGTCGCGACGCTGGCCGCCGACGCGCGCGCGGCCACCGCCGCCCATGTCGCCGGGATCAAGGCGCTGATCTGAGACGCGGCGCCCGGGGCAGGCCCCCGGGCGCCCGCCGATCAGGCGTAAACCGCTTCCTTGCGGAATTGTTTGACCAGCATGTAATAGACCACCGCGCGGTATTTGTTGCGCTCCGAACGGCCATAGGTCTCGATCACCGCATCGATCGCATCCATCAGCTCCGGCCCATCGGCGAGACCGAGCTTCTTGATCAGGAAATTGGTTTTCACGGTCTCGAGCTCGGCCGGATCCGAGGCGGCAACCGTCGCGGAATCCGCGTTGTAGATCGCCGGGCCGCAGCCGATGGTGACCTTGGTCAGCAGATCCATATCCGGGGTCATGCCGCATTTGTTTTGCAGATCGTCGGCATATTTGGCGATCAGCTCGTCACGTTTTCCCATGAAATCACTCCCAGTTCTGGGCCCGCCCCCGGGGGAGACGTGCCGCCCCAATTGCCCCGAGCCTAGGAGAAAACCGCGCGGCAGGCCAAGGGAATTCTGTCGCACCCCTCCCCCGAACGAAAAAGGGGCGGGTTTCCCCGCCCCTCTCGCAAATCTGCCGGCCGCTCAGTAGCGGTAATGCTCCGGCTTGAACGGGCCCTCGACGGTGACGCCGATATATTCGGCCTGATCGGGGCGCAGCTCGGTCAGCTTGACGCCGATGCGCTCGAGATGCAGCCGCGCGACCTTCTCGTCGAGCGCCTTGGGCAGGATGTAAACGCCCGGCTGATACTCGTCGCCCTTGGTGAAGAGCTCGATCTGCGCCAGAACCTGGTTGGTGAACGAGGCCGACATCACGAAGCTCGGATGGCCGGTCGCGTTGCCGAGGTTCAAGAGACGGCCTTCCGAGAGCAGGATGATCCGCGCGCCCGAGGGCATCTCGATCATGTCCACCTGGTCCTTGATGTTGGTCCATTTGTGGTTCTTGAGCGCCGCGACCTGGATCTCGTTGTCGAAGTGGCCGATGTTGCCGACGATCGCCATATCCTTCATCTCGCGCATATGCTCGATGCGGATCACGTCCTTGTTGCCGGTGGTGGTGATGAAGATATCGGCCGAGGCCACGACATCCTCGAGCACGACGACCTCGAACCCGTCCATCGCCGCTTGCAGCGCGCAGATCGGGTCGACCTCGGTCACCTTCACGCGCGCCCCCGCGCCGCGCAGGCTGGCCGCCGAGCCCTTGCCCACATCGCCATAGCCGCACACGACCGCGACCTTGCCCGCCATCATCACATCGGTGGCGCGGCGGATGCCGTCGACCAGCGATTCCTTGCAGCCGTATTTGTTGTCGAATTTCGACTTGGTGACGCTGTCGTTGACGTTGATCGCCGGGAAGGGCAGCAGGCCCTTCTTGTGCAGGTCATAAAGACGGTGCACGCCGGTGGTGGTCTCCTCCGACACGCCCTTGATCGCGTCACGCTGCTTGGTGAACCAGCCCGGGCTCGCGGCGAGGCGCTTCTTGATCTGGTTGAAGAGGCAAACTTCTTCCTCCGAGGTCGGAACCTCGATCAGCCCGGTCTCGCCCGCCTCGACACGCGCGCCAAGCAAGATGTAGAGCGTGGCGTCGCCGCCATCGTCGAGGATCATGTTGCAGGTGCCGCCCTCGCCGCCGAACTGGAAGATCTTGTCGGTATATTCCCAGTATTGCTCAAGGGTTTCGCCCTTGATCGCGAAGACCGGCGTGCCGCCCGCCGCGATCGCCGCCGCCGCGTGATCTTGGGTCGAGAAGATGTTGCACGAGGCCCAGCGCACATCCGCGCCGAGCGCTTTGAGCGTCTCGATCAGCACGGCGGTCTGGATGGTCATGTGCAGCGAGCCCGCGATGCGCGCGCCCTTGAGC
Source organism: Rhodobacter xanthinilyticus (assembly GCF_001856665.1). Classification (NCBI taxonomy): domain Bacteria; kingdom Pseudomonadati; phylum Pseudomonadota; class Alphaproteobacteria; order Rhodobacterales; genus Rhodobacter; species Rhodobacter xanthinilyticus. The sequence continues at coordinate 59,951 of NZ_CP017781.1, forward strand.
GGCTGGCTCGCGCCGAATTCCGCGCGGCACGCCATCAGGCCCGGCATTTCGGTTTCGGCGATGTCGAGCTCCTTGCGCCCGAAGGCGGCAAGCGCGATGTCCTTGACGATGTAATCGGCCATGTCGGCTCCCCAATATCTGTTTGGGGCGCTATGTAGCACTCAAAGCCTTGCCGGACAATTACCGCGATCACCCCGCCGGGATCAGCGCCTCGCGCTCCATCAACGCGAGCGCATCGCTGCCGCGCGCCCAGTCGATCCCGGAGGAGACGACGCAGGACACCCCGTCGGCGCGGGTATAGAGCGCAGTCCAGGTGCCCTCGGCCTCCGAGGCCCAGAGCTCGACCGAGCGGCGCCCCTCGAGCGGATGGGTGAGCCGGGCGCTCTCGCCGAAATCCTGCGCAAGAACGGCGCGCATCTCGGCGCGGGTGTCGCAATAGGGGACATTGGGCGATTGCGCCTCGCCGATCTCGGTGATCGTGTCAAAGACCGAGAGATCGCCATAAGCGATATCGGGGCCGTGGTCATCCATCGGCCGGCCAAGGCCCGGCGCCTCGGCGCTCGGCGCGGGCGCAAGATCCGCGCGCGTCATCGCAAGCGCAAGCGGCGCGGCGATCATCGCAGCCGTCACCGCCGCCGTCGTCTTCAGGAGAAACCCCGTCTTCATGGCGTGCCCTTTCCTGTTGTTCGGGAGGCCAACGCCGCGCGGCGGCCACGGGTTCCGCCGGTTTACAGCCTCGTGAGGAGCCGTTAGCTAAACGGGAGCGATGCGGAGGCAGGAATGAAGCGGGCGTGGCAAAGGATGCTGTCGGGGCGCAGGCTGGATCTGCTCGACCCGACGCCGATGGATATCGAGATCGAGGATATCGCGCATGGGCTGGCCTTCGTGGCGCGCTGGAACGGCCAGACGACGGGCGATCACGCCTATTCGGTGGCGGAACATTCGCTTCTGGTGGAGGAGCTTTTCGCCCGCGCCAACCCGGGGATCGGGGCGCGCTGGCGGCTCGCGGCGCTGCTCCATGATGCGCCGGAATATGTGCTGGGCGACATGATCAGCCCGGTGAAAGCGGCGATCGGCGCGAGTTATGGCGAGCTCGACCGGCGGCTGACCGCGGCGGTGCATCTGCGCTTTGGGCTGCCCGCCACCCTGCCCGCCCCGATCAAGAAAGCGATCAAGGCGGCGGATCTCGTCTCGGCCCGTCTCGAGGCCGAACAGATCGCGGGGTTTTCAGCGGCTGAGGCGGATAAACTCTTCGGGCGCCCCGATGCGGGGCTGATCCGGGGGCTCGCGATCCGCCTGCGCCCGCCCCCCGAGGTGCGCGCGGAGTATACCGCGCGTCACCATGCTCTTCTGGCCGAAATCAGCGCGTGAACTTTTCGACGCGCTTGCGGGGCGCTTGCGGCGCCATGCCACCCACGGCAAGAGTGAACACTTCTGCAAGAATCCGGATCATTCTCTGATCTCCGATGTTATCATCATGGCGCCTATTTGCCTTGACCTGCGCTGTTTTGCGAGTCAGGAATTTTATCATTACTGAAAGCTGAGCTAACAGATGAGTGAAATTGACTGGCGCAAGATGCCGCCGCTCACGGCGCTGCGGGCCTTTGCGGTGACCGCCCGCGAGGGGGGCTTCAGCGCCGCCGCGCGCCGGCTCAACGTCACCCATGCCGCCGTCGCGCAGCAGGTTCGCGCGCTCGAAGGCGAGCTCGGCGCGCCGCTCGTGTGGCGCGAGGGGCGCGCGCTGCGGCTGACGCCGGAGGGCGAGCGGCTCGCCGCGGCGCTGGGCGACGGGTTCACGATGATCCAGGGCGCGATCGAGGCGCTGCGGGCCCAAGGCGGCCAGCGCCCGCTCACCGTCACCCTGCCGCCGGCCTTCGCCTCGGAATGGCTGATGCCGCGGCTTGCGAAATTCTGGAAGAAACACCCCGAAATCGCGCTCTCGCTTTTGCCGGAGCCCCGCACGATTGATTTGCGCGAGGCGGGCGCCAATCTCGGGATCCGCTTTGGCACCGGGCGCTGGGCGGGGGTGATATCGGAGTTTCTCACCGCCGCGCCGCAAATCGTCGTGGCGGCGCCGGAATTGCTGCATGGGCGAAAAAAGCTTTCGCTGCGCGAAATGGCGGTGATGCCCTGGGTGCGCGAAGGCGATTGGCCCGAACAGATGCAATTATTGGAATCCATCGGGTTAAAACCGGCGGCGATGAAATTCATCGATTTCCCGAATGAGGAACTCGCGCTGGCCGCCGCGCGCGAGGGAATTGGCCTGCATCTCGAGACCGAATCCCTGATCGAGGAAGATCTGAAAATCGGCTGGCTCGTGAAAATCCACGAATTGGCCGATGACAAGATGGGCTATTATGTGGTGCGCCCGCCGGGCCCCTTGAGCCCGGCCGCGCGGATTTTCATCGATTGGCTGAAGGCCGAAGCCTGATCAGATCGCCAGATCGTCCAGCGACTTGCCCGCCGCGAGCGCGGCCAGAACCCAGCCCGGCTTGCGCCCGCGGCCCGTCCAGGTCTGCGTCGCATCGGCGGGGTTGGCATATTTCGGCGCGACGGCCTTGCGCGGCTTGCCCGCCATGCCGGTCAATTCACCGAGCGAATAGCCCATTTTCCGCGCCGCTTCTTCCAATTCGGCGAGCGCTTCCTTTTTCTTGCGATCTTCATAGCTCGCAATCGCGCGATCGACTTTCGTGCGCAGCGTCTTCAGCTCCGCGAGCGACAGGATCTCGAGATTGATATCCATGGGTTTTCCTCCAAGTTGCCTCGGAGGAAAATACGCCGAACTTTGCAAATGGCAAATGGATTGCGTTATTTCGGGCTGCGTTTCGCCAAAATACGCTGCAGGGTGCGCCGATGCATATTCAACCGCCGCGCAGTTTCCGAGACATTGCGATCGCAAAGCTCATAAACCCGCTGAATATGCTCCCAGCGCACGCGATCCGCGCTCATCGGGTTTTCCGGCGGCGGCGGCAGGGTCTCGCCTTTTGCCAAAAGCGCATTGGTGATGTCATTGGCGTCGGCGGGCTTGGAGAGATAATCCGTCGCGCCCATTTTCACCGCGGCCACCGCCGTCGCGATCGCGCCGTAGCCGGTCAGCACGACGATCCGCGCATCGGGGCGGCGCTCGCGCAAAAGCTCGACCACATCGAGCCCGTTGCCATCCTCGAGCCGCAGATCGACCACCGCATAGGCCGGCGGGCGGCTCTGGGCGATCGCCTTGCCGGCGGCGACGGTCTCGGCCGTCTCGGTCTGGAAGCCGCGCTTTTCCATCGCCCGCGCAAGGCGCGTCAGGAAGGGCACGTCGTCATCCACCAGCAGCAAGCTGCGGTCAGCCCCGAGTTCGGCGAAATCATCCTCGGCCATATTGCCTCCCCTGAATATGTCCTCTTGCGGTTCTAGGCGCCCCGGCCCCGCAGGTCAAACCCGGATTATTGCTGCGCTTTCCACGCATCGACGAAACAGGCGACGCTCTCGGTCATCTCCTCGGCGGTGGTGTCGCGGTTGAAGAACTCGACGAAGCCGAGCTTGGGGAACACCAGATAGCTCTGCGTCGAGTGGTCGATCAGCGTGTAGGGGTCGCCCGGATCCTGGACCTTGAAATAGGTGCGATAGGCTTTCGAGGCCGCCGAGATCTGCTCGGGCGAGCCGGTCAGGCCGATCATCTTCGGATGCAGCATCGCGGCGAATTCGCGCATCGTCTCAGGCGTGTCGCGGTCGGTATCGACCGAGATGAACACCGGCTGCACATCATAGCCGCGCTCATCGAGGAGCGTCACGGCCTCGGCGTTGCGGGCATTGTCGAGCGGGCAGACATCGGGGCAATAGGTGTAGCCGAAATAGACGAGGCTCGGCTTGGTGATCACATCGGCATCGGTGACGGTCTTGCCGTCCTGGTTCACCAGCGTGAAGGCCCCGCCGATCTGGCCGGCGGCCGGGGCAACCCCGCGACGGCATTGCGCAAAGGCATCATCGGCGGCGGATTGCGAGAAATACCATGTCGCGCCAAGGCCTGCGACGGCGAGGGCCACGGCGGCGGCGGCCGCGGTTCGGGCAGAAAAAGCCATGAGTTCGTCCTGTCGTCCTGTGTCTTTCATTGATCGCGCGGGCGCAGGTTATTATCAAGACGCTGGATTAAAAATGTGACATCGGGCCCCAGCATCGCGCGCGGGCGGAGGATGACGATGCCGGATCGGCTGCAAACCGGGCTCGGGTTTACCGAGGGCCATCGCGACTGGGTGCGGCTCAGGACGTTGATTTTCCTGCGCTGGACGGCGATCGTGGGGCAGCTCGGCGCGATTTTCATGGCCGCCTGGCTCTATGAGATCGACCTGAACCTGCCGCTGTGTCTGGCGACGGTGGGGGCCTCGGTGGCGGCGAACCTGACCGCGATCTTCCTCTATCCGAAGAGCCGCCGGCTGACTCAGGCCGAGCTCACCGCGGCGCTTTTGTTCGATACCGTGCAGCTTGGCGCGCTTCTGGCGCTCACCGGCGGGCTGAACAACCCGTTTGCGCTCCTGATCCTCGTGCCGGTGACCATCGCCGCCACCGCCTTGCAGCGCGCGCCGACGATCCTGCTCGGGGTGGCGACGATCGCGGTGGTGACGCTGGCGGGGTGGCTGCATCTGCCCTTGGTGACGCGGGGCGGGCAGGCCGTTGAGGTGCCGCGGATGATCGAGTTCGGCTTCTGGCTCGCGATCGTGATCGGGGTTGCCTTTCTGGGCGCCTATGCGCACCGGATCGCGCATGAGATCCACGCGATGAGCGACGCGCTTCTGGCGACGCAGCTCGCGCTTGCGCGGGAGCAAAAGCTCACCGATCTGGGCGGCGTGGTGGCGGCGGCGGCGCATGAGCTCGGCACCCCGCTCGCGACGATCAAGCTCGTCTCCTCCGAGCTCGCCGATGAGCTCGACGGGCGCGAGGATCTGCATGCCGACGCGCTCCTGATCCGCGAGCAGGCGGACCGCTGCCGCGATATCCTGCGCTCGATGGGCCGGGCGGGGAAGGACGACCTGCACCTGCGCTCGGCGCCGCTTCTGGCGGTGCTGCGCGAGGCCGCCGAGCCGCATCTCGAACGCGGCAAGCAGATCTATTTCGACGTGATCCCGGCCGCCGGCGCCTCGGATCGTCAGCCCACGATCTACCGCTACCCCGAGCTGATCCACGCGCTGCGCAACCTGATCCAGAACGCGGTGGATTTCGCCCAGACGACGGTTTGGGTCGATGCGGAATGGAGCGAGCGGACGATCACGGTGCGGGTCTGCGACGATGGCAAGGGCTATGCGCCCGGCGTTCTCGACCGGATCGGCGACCCCTTCCTGCACAACCGCTCGACCGATCGGCCCGAATACGAGGGGATGGGGCTTGGCCTCTTCATCGCGAAAACGCTGCTGGAGCGCACCGGCGCGCAGCTGCGATTCGGCAACGGGCCGGAAACATTCCGCCGCGAAAGCGATCATCCGGCGCGCTCGGGGGCGCTTGTCGAGGCGATCTGGCCCGCCGCGCGGCTGGTCGCGCAGGAAACTCAAGGGCTTGGCGAGAACCAGCGGATTATTTCCTGAGCGCCCGGTAAATCCTTTGTTAGGCTTAACCGTGAATTAACCATTCCGGCAGCAACTTATCCACACGGACAGGTTGGAAAGGCCAAGGTCATGCATATCCAGTGGATGCAAGCGGTGCTCATCGTGCTGACGTCGGTCGGCTCGGCGCTTCTCGCGCTTGCGGTGATCGCGATCACGACCGGGCGCCAACGCGAGGCCCGCGCTCTGGCGAGCTCGCACCCGGTGCTGGAGCAGACGATCTTTCTCTTCGACGATCAGGAGCTGATCGACGCGACCGCGCCGGCCCGCGCGCTGCTCGAGGCCGCGCCGATGGCGCTGAGCGATTGGGCGCGGCTGTCGGCCTTCATCGCGCCGCGGTTCGAGAATTTCGAAACCGCGATCGCGAGCCTCGCCGAGAAGGGCCATCTCGAGCTCTCCGCCAGGCCCGCCGAGGGGCAGGGGCAGCTGCGGCTGATCGCCGATGATGTGAACGGGCTCGCGCGGATCACGCTGATCGACCCGGAGGCCGAGGGCCGCGGGATCCTGGTCGACGGGCTCTCGCAGCGCGCGCTGGAAGATGAGCTCGATACGCTGCGCCATACGCTCGACCGGCTGCCCGCGCTGGTCTGGCGCGAGGATGAGCGCGGCGTGCTGACCTGGGCGAACCGCGCCTATATCCTGCGCTCGGGCGCGCTCGAGACCACCGACGAGGCGCTTGTCTGGCCGCTGCCGAAGCTCTTCGAGCTTGGGCAAAGCGCGATTTCCAGCGCTCGGCGGATGCGCCTTGTCGAGGGCGAGGACCGCAGCACCTGGTATGATTGCCACTCCTACCCGATCGAGGGCGGGATGCTGCATTTCGCGCTGCCCGCCGATGCCGCGGTGCGCGCCGAGAAAGCGCTGCGCGATTTCGTCCAGACCCTGACCAAGACCTTCGCCGACCTGCCGATCGGCCTCGCGATCTTCGACCGTCAGCGTCAGCTGCAACTCTTCAACCCCGCGCTTATCGACCTGCTGCAACTCGGGCCGGAGTTCCTCTCCGCCCGCCCGACGCTCTACGCCTTCCTCGACCGGCTGCGCGAGGCGCGGATGATGCCCGAGCCGAAGGATTACCGCAGCTGGCGCCTGCAGATGACCGAGCTCGAACAGGCCGCCGCGGCGGGCTTCCACTCCGAGACCTGGACGCTGCCCTCGGGCCAGACCTACCGTGTCACCGGCCGCCCGCACCCCGATGGCGCCGTGGCCTTCCTCTTCGAGGACATCTCCTCCGAGGTCTCGCTCACCCGCCGCTTCCGCGCCGAGCTCGAGATGGGCCATGAGGTGCTCGATCTGATGAGCGAGGCGGTCGCGGTCTTCCTGCCCTCGGGCGAGCTGAGCCTCTCGAACGCGGCTTATGGCAAGCTCTGGGACGTGGAGCCGGAAACCACCCTCGGCCGGGTCACCGTCCATGACGCGGTGCGGATCTGGCAAAGCCAGAGCGAAACGACCGATCTGTGGAGCGCGGCGCGCAGCTTCTCGACCCGGATCGGCGAGCGCGATGAGCTGAGCGGCGAGGTGAGGCTGCTCGACGGGCGCAAGCTGCGCTGCCGCTTCGCACCGATGAACGGCGGCTCGATGATCGCGGCCTTCACCGTGCTGGAGACCGCCGCCCCGCGCATGATCAGCCAAAGCAGCGCGCCGCGACAGATGGGCAGCGCGCTGAGCTGATACGGCTTGCGGCGGGCACCGGGCGGGGTAAAACTGCGCCCATGCCTGAACCTTTTCTCCACCTCGATCTGCCCGACGCCGATGCCACCACCCGGCTGGGCGAAACCCTCGCCCCGCAGCTCGGGCCGGGGGATGTGCTGCTCCTCGAAGGGCCGATCGGCGCCGGCAAGACCCATTTCGCCCGCGCGCTGATCACCGCCCGGCTGGCCGCGCGCGGGGAGGTGGAGGATATCCCCTCGCCCACCTTCACCCTCGTGCAGGTCTACGGCGCCGAGCCCGAGATCTGGCACGCCGACCTCTATCGGCTGAGCCACCCCGACGAGGCGATCGAGCTCGGCCTCGAAGACGCGTTCGACGAGGCGATCTGCCTGATCGAATGGCCCGAACGGCTCGGCGATCTCACCCCGGCCAAGGCGCTGACCCTGCGCTTCGAGGCGACGCCCGGCGGCGAGACGCGGCGCGTCGCGCTCTCGGGCCCGCCCGCCTGGGCCGCGCGCCTCTCGGCGCTGAAGGGCACGCAAGATGGGTGAGCGCGCCGCCGAAATATCCGCCTTTCTGGCGGCCGCCGGCTGGGCAACGGCCCACCGCACCCCCCTCGCCGGCGATGCGTCGGCCCGCCGCTATGAGCGCCTCACCCGCGGCGAGGACCGCGCCGTCTTGATGGACGCCCCGCCCGCCGGCGACACCCCGCGCTTCGTGCAAATCGCTCAATGGCTTCTCAACGAAGGGTTTTCCGCCCCCGCCATCCTCGCGCAGGCCCCCGAACGCGGGCTGCTCTTGCTCGAAGACCTCGGCGATGACCTGCTCTCGCGGCTGATCCTCGCCGACCCCGGCCGCGAAGCCACGCTCTACGCCGAGGTCACGGGGTTCCTCCTCGACCTCCATCGCCGCCCGGCGCCGGCCTTCCTCGCCCCCCTCGACGGCCCGGCGCTGGGCGCGCTGCTCACCCTCACCGCCGATCATTACCCGACCCTTTCGCGCGAAGCGGCGCTCGCGCTGCCCGAGCTCATCTCCCGCAGCTATGCCCGCCTCAATCAGGAAACGCCGGTCCTGTGCCTGCGCGATTTTCATGCCGAGAACGCGCTGTGGCTCCCCGAACGGGTCGGCGCGGCGCGGCTTGGCCTGCTCGATTTTCAGGACGCAGTCGCCGGGCACCCCGCCTATGATCTCGTTTCCGCGCTGCAAGATGCGCGCCGCGATGTGGCGCCCGCGATCGAGGCGCGCGAAACCCGCCGCTATGCCGAGGCCGCCGGGCTTGAGGCAGAGCGGTTCGGCGCGCTTTACGCCCTGCTCGGCGCCCAGCGCGGCCTGCGCATCCTCGGGGTCTTTGCCCGCCTGGCCACCTCTCTCGAGAAACCACTTTATCTCGCGTTGATGCCCCGCGTTCACCGCTATATAGAGCGCAACCTCGCGCATCCCGCCCTCACCGACATCGCCAGAACCGTTGCGGCGGCCTATCCCGCGCCGACCGCCGAACTCCTTGAACAGATCCAGCGCTCATGACCCAAGCCCCGACCGCCCTGATGCTCTTCGCCGCCGGTTTCGGAACGCGCATGGCCCCCCTGACCGACACGATGCCCAAGCCGCTGATCCCCGTCGCCGGCAAACCGCTCATCGACCACGCGGTCGATCTCGCGCGCGCGGCCGGCGTCGCGCGGATCGTCGCGAACGTGCACTACCGCGCCGATCAGATCGTGGCGCATTTCGCTGGAACAGAGACGATTATCGCCGACGAAACCGCACAAATCCTCGAGACCGGCGGCGGCCTGCGCGCGGCCCTGCCCCTGCTCGGCCCCGGCCCGGTCTTTACCCTGAACACCGACGCCATCTGGAGCGGCGAAAATGTGATCACAAAACTCCGCGCCGCCTGGGAGCCGGAGCAGATGTCGGCGCTTCTCGCCCTGATCCCTTGCGAAGAGGCGCTCGGCTATCGCGGCGCGGGCGACTTCTCGCTCGATCCCGATGGCCGGATCCGCCGCGGCCCCGGCTATGTCTACACCGGCGCGCAAATCATCAATCCCGCCGGAATAGAGACGATTTCGGCGCCCGCCTTCTCGCTCAACCTGCTTTGGGACAAGCTGCTCGCGCAGGGCCGGGTCTTCGGGATCGTGCATCGCGGCGGCTGGTGCGATGTCGGGCGCCCCGAGAGCATCGCGCTCGCCGAAACCATGCTGCGCCATGATTGAGCGCGGCCTCTTTCAACTCCCGATCGGGGTCGATTTCGCCCGCAATTTCGTGGCGGGCTTCCTCGAGCGGATGGCGGATGCGCCGCCTGAAGACATCGCGCGCTGCGAAATCTACCTGAACTCCGGGCGGATGCAGCGCCGGGTCCGCGACGAATTCGACCGCCACGGCGCCGTTCTCCTGCCGCGCTTGCGGCTGATCACCGATGTCGCGCGCCAGCCATTCCTCACCCTCCCCGTGCCCGTTTCCGGCCTGCGCCGCCGCCTCGAACTCGCCCAGCTCGTTCAAACCGTGGTCGCGCGCCTGCCGGGGTTCGAGGCGGGGATGGGGGTCTTCGGCCTTGCCGACAGCCTCGCCACCCTGATGGCCGAGATGCATGATCAGGGGATCTCCCCCGAGGCCTTCGACGCGCTCGAAATCAGCGAAACCCATGCCGAGCATTGGCGCCGGAGCCTCGCCTTCATTCGGATCGTGGCGCGCTTTTTTGATGCCGAGAGCCCGCCCGACACCGACGCCCGCCAGCGGCTCGCCATCGAGGCGCAAATCGCGGCCTGGCAGATCACGCCGCCCGAACATCCGGTCATCATCGCGGGCTCGACCGGGTCTCGCGGCGCGACGGCGCTCTTTCTCAAGGCGGTCGCGGCCCTGCCCAAGGGGGCCGTCGTGCTCCCGGGATTTGATGAGACCTTGCCGGAATCGAGCTGGAATAGTCTCGATTCCGGGGCCACGCCGCTCGAGGATCACCCGCAGTATCGGCTGCATTGCCTGCTGCGCGATCTCGCCGTCGCGCCCGTGGAGGTCACTCGCTGGCACAGCGCCGCGCCCGCGCATCCCGCGCGCAACGCGCTGCTCTCCATGGCGCTGCGGCCGGCGCCGGTCACCGATCAATGGCTTGCGGAAGGCCCGACGCTGGGCCCGCTCGCGCCCGCCTGCGAGGGGCTGAGCCTGATCACCGCGCCAACCCCCCGCGCCGAGGCGGATGCGATCGCTTTGATCCTGCGCAAAGCCGTCGAGACCGGGCAGAAAGCGGCTCTGATCTCGCCCGATCGCACGCTCACCCGGCGTGTCAGCGCGGCGCTCGCGCGGTGGGGGGTGATCGCCGATGACAGCGCCGGCAACCCGCTGCATCACTCCGCGCCGGGGCGGTTTTTGCGCCATCTCGCGCAGATGCGGGGCAAACCGCTCTCGCTCGAGGCGCTGCTGATCGCGCTCAAACATCCGCTGACCGCGACCGGCTCGACGCAACGTGGGCTGCATCTGCGCTACACGCGCGAGCTCGAGATCCATATGCGCCGCAATGGCCCCGCTTTTCCCGATCCGGCGACGCTGCGCGCCTGGGTGAAGGCGGCGGACCCGGATCGCGCGCGCTGGGTGGAGTGGCTGATCGCGACGATGGAGGGGGTCGAGACCGCGCCGATAGCCCCGCTTTCCGCCTGTATAGAGACACATTTGCGGCTCGCGACGAGCCTCGCGGCGGGGCCGGGCGGGCAGGTCGAGGCCTCCGAACTTTGGCTGACCGAGGCGGGCGGTCAGAGCCTTGCGATCCTCGAGGAGCTGGCCCGCGAGGCGCCCCATGCGGGCAGCTACTCCGCCTCGGATTACGCCGAGCTCCTCACCCGGCTCTTCCAACAGGTCAGCCTCCGCCAGACCCTGACCGCGCACCCCGATGTCACCATTCTGGGCACCCTCGAGGCCCGGGCGCATGACGCCGATCTCGTCATCATGGCGGGGCTGAACGAGGGGAGCTGGCCGGCGACAGCCGCCCCCGACCCCTGGCTCAGCCGCAAAATGCGGCTCGATCTCGGCCTTTTATTGCCCGAACGCCAGATCGGCCTCGCCGCGCATGACTTCCAGATCGCGCTTGGTGCGCCGGAGGTGGTGCTGACCCGCTCGCGGCGCGATGCCGAGGCCGAGACGATCCCCTCGCGCTGGCTCAACCGGCTGACCAACCTGCTCAACGGCTTGCCCGAACAGGGCGGACAGGAGGCGCTCAAGGCGATGGAGGCGCGGGGCGAGGCGTGGCTGCGGCTCGCGCGCGCGCTCGCAACACCGACCGAGCGCCCCGCCCCTGCAACGCGCCCCGCGCCCCGCCCGCCCGCCGAGGCCCGCCCGCGCGAGCTCCCCGTAACCGCGATCAAGACGCTGATCCGCGACCCCTACGCGGTCTACGCCGGCCGGATCTTGCGCCTCAAACCGCTCGATCCGCTGCGGCCAAGCCCCGACCCACGGCTGCGCGGGCAGGCGCTGCACCTGATCGTCGAGACCTTCGTCAAGGAGCGCCCGCCCGAGGAAAGCCTCGAGAGCGGGGTGGAGCGGCTGCTCGGCATCGCGCAAACCGTGCTCGATGAAACCGTCCCCTGGCCCAGCGCCCGCCGCCTCTGGCTCAGCCGCATCACGCGGATCGCACAGAAATTCGTGCGCGACGAGACCCTGCGGGCCGCGCGCGGCACCCCGGCGCTTATCGAGAAGAAAGGCTCTGTTTCACTGAAAAACACGCTTTTCACGCTCACCGCGAAGCCCGACCGCATCGATGTTCTCGCCGATGGCGCGGTGCAGATCTACGACTACAAATCCGGGGATCTTCCCTCGAACCCGCAGGTCGAAGCCTTTGACAAACAGCTCCCGCTCGAGGCGGCGATGGCGGCGCGCGGCGCCTTCACCGATCTCGGCCCCCGCGAGGTTGCCGCGATGACCTATATCCGCCTCGGCGGCGAGGGGGAATGTCGCGATGTCCAGCTTCCCAGCGAAACGGTTGAGGGGGTCTGGGAGAGGTTGGAGCAGTTGATTGCCGCCTATCTCGACCCGAAACAGGGCTTTTCGGCGCGCCGCGCGCTTTTCGAGCAGAAAACTGTCAGCGATTACGACCATCTTTCCCGCTTTGGCGAATGGGATATGACCGCGGCGGCGGACGGGGAGGATGTGGGATGAGCGGCCTTCACGAAGCCTCGCTGCGCCAGATCACGGCCGCCAACCCCACGGAATCGACCTGGCTCTCGGCCAATGCGGGCTCGGGCAAGACCAAGGTTCTGACCGATCGGGTGGCGCGGCTGTTGCTTTCGGGGACCGAGCCGCAGCGGATCCTGTGCCTGACCTACACCAAGGCAGCGGCCTCGGAGATGCAAAACCGGCTGCTGCGGCGGCTGGGGGATTGGGCGATGCTCGAGGATCGGGCGCTGCGGGGGGAGCTCGCGAAGCTCGGCGAGGATCTGACGATCACGCCCGATCTTCTGTTGCGCGCGCGGCGGCTCTTTGCGCAGGCGATCGAGACCCCGGGCGGGCTGAAGATTCAGACGATCCACTCCTTCTGTGCGGCTCTGTTGCGGCGCTTTCCGCTCGAGGCGGGGGTGGCCCACGGCTTCGCGGAGCTCGATGACCGCTCGGCGGCGCGGCTGCGCGAAGATCTGCTCGAGGAAATCGCCGCGGGGCCGGATCGCGCTGTCTTCGACCGCTTCGTGCGGCTGTGCACCGACACCAACCTGCCCGCGGTTTTAGCCGCAATCAGCCAGAATAGAGACGCTTTCCCCCCCGATCTCGACCGAGAAGGGATCTTCGCGGCGCTCGATCTGCCGGCGGATTTCAGCGAAAGCGCGCTTCTGGCCGAGACCTTCGCGCCCGGGGATCTGCGGCTTTTGCAAGATCTCACGGTGCCTCTGCTGAAGGCCGAAAAGAACGACCTGAAGCTCGGCCAGGCCCTTGCGACGATCACCACCCTCGACATGGGCGCCTTGCTCAGGCTCGAAGGCGTGCTGCTCTACGGGAAGAGCGCCGCCAACCCCTTCGGCCCGAAGATCGACGCGGTGCCGACAAAGGCGATGCGCGCCGGCCCCGCCGCGAGCTATGTCGAGGCGCTCAACGACCTGATCGCACGCGTTGCCGAGGCCCGGCCGCGCCGCCTCGCCCTCGCCACGGCCGAGCGCACCGCGGCCTTGCACGACCTCGCCCGCGCCCTTCTGCCCAAACTCGCCGCACGAAAGGCCGCGCAGGGCTGGCTTGATTTCGAGGACCTGATCGCGCGCGCGCGCGACCTGCTCTCCGACCCCTCGGTGGCGCAGTGGGTCCTGTTCCGGCTCGACGGCGGTATCGACCATATCCTCGTCGACGAAGCGCAGGACACGAGCCCGGGCCAATGGGCCGTCATCGAGCGGCTGACCGATGAATTCACCTCGGGCCAAGGCGCGCGCGATGTGCGGCGGACGATCTTCGTGGTCGGCGACCGGAAGCAGTCGATCTACTCCTTCCAGGGGGCCGATCTCGCGCGTTTTCAGGCGATGCAGAGCCACTTTTCGGAGAAATTCGCCGCCGCCCGCAGGCCCTTGCAGACCACGGCGCTGCTCCATTCCTTCCGGTCCTCCCAGGCGATCTTGCGCCTGACCGACCTGACCTTCGCCGCGCCCGGGCTGAGCGGCCTCGGCGGGCCGCCCGAACATATCGCCTTCCACGAGTTCCTCCCCGGCCGGGTCGATCTCTGGGAGCCGGTCGCGCAAGGCGCCAAGCCCGAAGAGGGCCCCTGGTGGCAGCCCGTCGACCAACCCGCCGAGAACGATGCCCGAATCGCGCTCGCCCGCGCCGTCGCCGCCGAGATCCGCGCGATGATCGATCAGGGCGTGCAAATCCCGACAGCCGAGGGCGCGCGCCCGGTGCATGAGGGCGATTTCCTGATCCTCGTGCAGAGCCGCAAGGAGCTCTTCGCGGAGCTGATCCGGGCCTGCAAGGCGGCGGGGCTCGAGGTGGCCGGCGTCGACCGGATGCAGCTCGGCTCGGAGCTCGCGGTGAAGGATATCGTCTCGCTCTTGACCTTCCTCGCCACGCCCGAGGACGACCTCGCGCTCGCCGAGGCGCTGCGCTCGCCGATCTTCGGCTGGTCGGAGGACATGCTTTTCCGCCTCGCCCAGCCGCGCAAAGGCTACCTCTGGGAGGCGCTGCGCAAGAGCGAAATCAGTCTCGATTCCGTCGCGATCTTGCAAGATTTGCTCGACCACACCGATTTTCTGCGCCCCTTTGACCTGATCGAGCGGATCCTCTCCGGGCATGGCGCGCGGCACCGGCTGGTGGCGCGGCTCGGGGTGGAGGTCGAAGACGGGATCGACGAGTTGCTCTCGCAGGCGCTGATCTATGAACAGCGCGAAACGCCGAGTCTGACCGGGTTTCTGGGCTGGCTCGGGGCGGACGATATCGCCGTGAAGCGGCAGCTGGAGAGCGGCGGGCGCGCGATCCGGGTGATGACGGTGCATGGCGCGAAGGGGCTCGAGGCGCCGATCGTCATCCTGCCCGATACCGCCAAGCCGCGCCCGCCGCGCGCGCGTCAGATCCTTCAGCTCGAGACCATGGCCGCTTGGGCGACCTCGGCCGAAGAGATGCCGCCGCCCCTCGCCAAGGCGCGCGAGGCCGTTGTGCAGGCCGAGCAGGAGGAGCGGCTCCGGCTGCTCTATGTGGCGCTCACGCGCGCGGAGAAATGGCTGATCATGGCGGCGGCCGGCGAGACAGGTCAAGCCGGCGACAGCTGGTATAGTCTCGTGGCGGATGGCCTCGAAAAGGCCGGCGCAGAGACGATTTCGGCGCTCTCGCACGCGGCCCGCGAGATCGGCGAGATCCGCCGTTACAGCCATGGAGACTGGCCGCCCCCGGGCGCCGCCGTGGTGCGGCAAGCCGTTGCGGCGACCGAGGAGATCCCGGATTGGGCGCTGCGACCCGCGCCCCGGCCCGAGAAGCGCCCGCGCGCGCTGTCTCCCTCTGATCTCGGCGGTGAGAAAGCCCTCGCCGGGGAGGCTTTGGCGCTTGGCGATGACAGCGGCAAGCGACGCGGAACACAGCTTCACCTGCTTCTCGAGCACCTTCCGGGCCTCGCCCCGGAACAATGGCCTGAGCAAGCGCCAAAGATCCTCTCGCTCGCCGGATACCCCGCAAATTCGGCCGAAATAGAGACGATTCTTGCGGAAACCGGCCGCGTTTTGGCCAGCCCGGAGATGGCGGAGTTCCTCGCCCCCGGCGCGCTTGCCGAGGTTGAACTGACCGCAGCGCTCGACGAGCTCGGCGGCGCGCGGATCCACGGCACGATCGACCGCCTTGTGATCACAAAAGACCGCGTCCGCGTTCTCGATTACAAGTCAAACGCCGTCGTCCCCCGCAGCGCGGCACAGGTGCCTCTGGGCATCCTGCGCCAAATGGCCGCCTACCGCGCCGCGCTGCGCCAGATCTACCCCGGGCGGGCGATCGACTGCCTGATCCTGTGGACCCGCAACTGCACGCTCATGCCGCTCACCGACGCACAGCTAGATGCGGCAATCCGAACAGCCACCTGATCTTGACGCGCCCCGGGGTGGGGCCTACCTTCCCCGCAACCAGAATTCCAGGAGAGACCCATGGCAACCGTCAAAGTCACCGACGCCACTTTCGACGAGGAAGTGCGCAAATCCGATGTCCCCGTGATCGTCGATTTCTGGGCCGAATGGTGCGGCCCGTGCCGCATGATCGGCCCGGCGCTCGAGGAGCTGTCGGAGGAAATGTCGGGCAAGATCAAGATCGTGAAGGTCAATGTCGACGAAAACCCCGATAGCCCGGCGGTTCTCGGCGTGCGCGGCATCCCGGCGCTGTTCATGTTCAAGAACGGTCAGGTTGTCTCGAACAAAGTGGGCGCGGCGCCGAAAGCGGCCCTGCAATCCTGGATCGAATCGGAGCTCTGAGCCCGTCACGACCTCCGCGAAAGGCGCCTTCGGGCGCCTTTTTCATATCGGCCAACCGGCGGCGCGCAAACGCAGGAGGAGCTGCGCCTCGAACTCCGGTGCCCCCGCATTCAGGGCCGTCTCTTTCAAGAACCACAGCATATAGCGGTCAAACTCCGGCACGGGGGCGGGCGAGAAGGCCGCCTCGAGACCATCGCGCGGGACCGAGCGCGCGATATGGTGAAAATCGATCTGCGCAAACACGATCGCGGGTTTGTGGAGCAAGAAGCCCTCGAAGGCGAGGCTGCTGTTTTGCGTCACCACCATCCGGCAGCGGGCCAGGAGATCGCGGGCGGGCGCGCTCACCAGCGTAAACCGCGGCTCGCGCGCGGCGATCTCGGCCAGCGCGTCGAGCTCCTCGGGAAGGTAACTCTCCCGCGGGTGCAGCCGCGCGCGGATCGGCAGGTCGGCCCGTGCCAGCGTCTCGGCGATCATCTCGAGCGGGCCGAGCGCCTGAAAGCCGCGCGGGCCGAGCAAACGGCCTTGCAGCGGCAGGAAAATGAACCCGTCATCCCCCGGATTCGCGCCGGAATAGAGCCGTTTTCGCCAGTAATTCGCGAAATTCTCCGCGCGCCGGGCATCCACCTCTTCGGGCCGGAACTCCGCCCGGGCGATCGGCCACTCCCAACGCTCGGCCTGCGCCTCGATGCGCCAGAACGCGCCGATATAGGCCCGCCGGCAGGTCAGCGCCCGCGCATGCGTCGGCGCCTCCATATGATAGAGCGCGTAGCCCGGCCGCTCGGGCGCCGCGGCCTCCTCGGCGAGGGTGCTTTCGCGCAGCGCGACCTGCCAGCCCGCCGCCTCCACCGCCCCGATCAAGCGCTTGAAAAAATGATGTTCTGCGCGCTCGACCCGGTGCAGGGTCGGCTCATCGAGATAGATCCAGAGGGTCTCGGGCGCGGGCATGGGGCGAGCGTATCTTCGCCCCCGCGCCCGGGCAAGCCTTGCATGGCGCCCCGGCACGGCACATATCTTGCGCAAATGGAGGATCGCATGGCGGACGAGAAATTCCCCGGATGGCACGGCACGACGATCATCGGCGTGCGCAAGGGCGGCGAGGTCGTGGTGGCGGGCGACGGGCAGGTGAGCCTCGGCCAGACGGTCATCAAGGGCACCGCGCGCAAGGTGCGCCGGCTCAGCCCCGGCGGGCGCGATGTGGTGGCGGGCTTTGCCGGCTCCACCGCGGATGCGTTCACCCTGCTCGAACGGCTTGAAAAGAAACTCGAATCCGCCCCCGGCCAGCTCGCCCGCGCCTGTGTCGAGCTCGCCAAGGACTGGCGGATGGACAAATATCTGCGCAATCTCGAGGCGATGCTGATCGTGACCGATGGCGCCGATCTTTTTGTGATCACAGGGGCGGGCGACGTGCTCGAGCCCGAACATGATGTCGCCGCGATCGGCTCGGGCGGGAATTACGCGCTCGCCGCAGCGCGGGCCTTGATGGACACCGATCTCGAGGCCGAGGAGGTCGCCCGCAAGGCGATGGCGATCGCCGCCGATATCTGTGTCTATACCAACGGAAATCTCACCGTTGAGAGGATTTCGAAATGACCGACCTGACGCCCCGCGAGATCGTCTCGGAGCTTGATCGCTTCATCATCGGCCAGGCCGAGGCCAAGCGCGCCGTCGCCGTGGCCCTGCGCAACCGCTGGCGGCGCAAGCAGCTCGACGCCGGCCTGCGCGAAGAGGTTTACCCCAAGAACATCCTGATGATCGGCCCGACCGGCGTCGGCAAGACCGAGATCTCGCGCCGCCTGGCCAAGCTCGCCCGCGCGCCCTTCCTCAAGGTCGAGGCGACGAAATTCACCGAGGTCGGCTATGTCGGCCGCGATGTCGAGCAGATCATCCGCGACCTCGCCGATGTCGCGATGGTCGAGACCCGCGAGCATATGCGCGAGGAGGTCAAGGCGCGCGCCCACAAGGCCGCCGAGGACCGGGTGATCGAGGCCCTCGCAGGCTCTGATGCACGGGAAAGCACGCGCGAGATGTTCCGCCGCAAGCTGCGCGATGGCGAGCTCGACGACAAGATGATCGAGGTCGAGGTGGCCGAGGCGGCGCAGATGCCGATCGGCATGATGGGCGGTCAGCCGGGGATGGAGATGCAGATGCAGGGTCTGCAGGATCTCTTCAAGGCCTTCGGCGGCGCGCGGCGCACCCGGCGCAAGATGAGTGTCGCCGAGAGCTATGAGGTCTTGATCTCGGAGGAGGCCGACAAGCTCCTCGACGACGAGACGGTGAAGGCCGCCGCGCTCGAGGCGGTGCAACAATCCGGCATCGTCTTCATCGACGAGATCGACAAGGTCGCCGCCCGCGCCGAGACCCGCGGCGCCGATGTCTCGCGCGAGGGGGTGCAGCGCGATCTGCTGCCGCTGATCGAGGGCACCACGGTCTCGACCAAGCTCGGCCCGGTCAAGACCGACCACATCCTCTTCATCGCCTCGGGCGCCTTCCACATCGCCAAACCCTCGGATCTCCTGCCCGAGCTTCAGGGCCGCCTGCCGATCCGGGTGGAGCTTCAGGCGCTGACCGAGGGTGATTTCGCCCGCATCCTGACCGAGACCGACAACGCCCTCACCCGCCAATACAGCGCCCTGATGGCGACCGAGCAGGTCAGCGTCAGCTTCACCGAGGACGGCATCGCCGCGCTCGCCCGGATCGCGGCGGAGGTCAACCGAACCGTCGAGAATATCGGCGCGAGAAGGCTCTATACCATCATGGAACGCGTCTTCGAGGAGCTCTCCTTCACCGCCCCGGATCGCTCCGGCGATGTGATCACAGTCGATGCGGCCTATGTCGAGGCGCATCTGGGCAACCTCGCGCGCTCGGCCGATCTGAGCCGTTACGTTCTTTAAACGTCACTGGACTGCACTAGGGGCTCTGGTATCCTCCCGCGGAACCCGGAGCCCCCCTTGCGCATCGTCCTCGCCCTCGTCCTGATCACGCTCGCCGCCTGCGCCCCGCGCGGGCAACTCATCGATGCCCCCGACACCGGCCTGCCCGCCCGGTCGATCTTCATCGGCACCTCGCGCGCGGAGGTGGTCGATCAATCGCTCCCGCAGGCCTTCGACCGCAGCGAGACCCTGACCCGGCTGCGCTACGACATCACCCAGCCGCCCGCGCGCAAACCCGGCACCATCACCTTCCCCGCGCCGGGCCGCGCCCCCGATCCGCAGACCGATTTCCTCGTCGCCGCGCGCGACCACTACCCGAGCGCGCGCGCCTTCCGCGACGATCTGCGCCGCGATCTGGCACACCGCCACGGCAGGGCGATCGTCTTCGTGCATGGCTACAACACCAATTTCCCCGAGGGCGTCCTGCGGCTCGCACAACTTGGCGCCGATTTCGAGATGACCGAGACGCTCGTGCATTATTCCTGGCCCTCGCGCGGCAGCGTGCTGGGCTATGCCTATGACCGGGATTCGGCTCTCTTCGCGCGCGATGGGCTGGCGGAGCTGCTGAGCGAGCTGCGGGCCGCGGGTGCGCGCGAGATCCTCGTCGTCGGTCATTCGATGGGCGCAGCACTGACCATGGAGACCCTGCGCCAGCTCGCCCTCGCGCGCAAAACAGACACTCTTTCGGCGCTTTCCGGGGTTGTGCTGATCTCCCCCGATATCGATGTCGATGTCTTCCGCGCCCAGGCTCATACCGTCGGCCGCCTGCCGCAGCCCTTCTTCATCTTCACCTCGCAGAAGGATCGCGCGCTCGGCCTCTCGGCGCGGATCAGCGGCGATACCAACCGCCTTGGCAACCTCACCGATGTCAAGCAGGTCGCCGATCTCAAGGTCACGATGATCGATGTCGGCGCCTTTGACGTCAACGCCGGGCATTTCAACGTCGGCGACAGCCCCGCGCTGATCAAGATGCTCTCGCAGATCCGCCGCGTGGCGACCGTGCTCGAGGGCGAACAGGCGGGCCGCTCGGATCTTTTCTCGGGCGTCGTCCTCTCGGTGCAAAGCGCGACGCAGATCATCCTGACCCCGGTCGAAGCGCTGGCGAACTAGCCCTTCTTGCGCAGATAGACGTAATAGGCGCCCGAGCCGCCGTGCTTGAGATGCGCCTCGGAGACCTGCATCACCACCGCCCCGAGCGGCGGCAGGCGCAGCCAATGCGGCACCTGATGGCGCAGGACGCCCTGTCTTTGCGGGATCGGCCCGTCATCCAGGCCGCGCTTGCCCTTGCCTGTGATCACAAGCGCGAGCCGGCAGCCGCGATCCTGCGCGCGCAAGAGAAACGAGATCAGCTCCGGGTGCGCCTGCGCGAGCGTCATGCCATGCAGGTCGATCTTCGCCTCGGGCTCGAGCTTGCCGCGGGTCATGTTGCGATGCGCCTTGCGGTCCATCACCACCGGCTGCCGGGCGAGCTGCTCCGAGATCGAGGGGGCGAGATCGTGGCGAAAGGCGAAATCCGGCGCGGATTGGCCGATCTGGAAATCCTTGACCTCGGGGCGCGGCTTTTTCGGCGGCGGTTGAACCGGCAAAACAGGCTCTGTTTCGGCCAAATGCGCGCGTTTCGGGTGGAACGCCTTCGCCGTCGAGGCGACGCGGGACCAGAGCTCGCGCTCCTCCGGGGTGAGCTTGCGGCGCCGGCTCATGCGACCCTCCGCAGCACGATCATCCGACCCGCGTGGTTCACCGCCCCCGCCTTTCGCCCCGCCTCCGGCCCCGAGCCGAAGAAGAGATCCCCCCGCCCCGGCCCCTTGATCGCCGAGCCGATATCCTGCGCGATCCGCAGCCCGGGCGCCACGCCGGGGCACTCGACCCAGACCGGGCTGCCGAGCGGCACGATCTCCGGGTCGACCGCGAGGCTGCGGCCCGGCGTCACCGGCCGGCCCATCGCGCCAAGCGGCCCCTGATCCGCGGGCAGATCGAGAACGCGGAAATAGACAAAAGACGGGTTATGAGCGAGCAGGCCCGCAACCTCGCCGGGGTTTTCGGCGGCCCAGAGGCGGATCCGCTCGGGCGTCATCTCGCCCGCAGGCGCCACGCCGCGGCGGATGAGCTCCGCCCCGATCGAGCGATAGGGATGGCCGTTCTTGCCCGCGAACCCGAGCCGCAGGCACCCGCCCTCCACCAGCCGCAGCCGCACCGAGCCCTGCACCTGCGCCAAAAACGCCTCGAGCGCGCTTTCGACATAGGCGATCTCGCGCCCGCGCAGCAGATCGCCCGCCACGATCTCGGCCCGGCTGTGCCAAAGCGCGCCCGGCTCCACCCCCTCGGGCGGGCCATAGAGCGGGGCGCAAAACCGCGCATCGGGCGCGCGCGCGGCCTCGAGCTCAGGCTCATAATAGCCCGTGTAATGCGCCGCGCCCGCCGGGACGATCTCGAAAGGCGCGAAAAACCGCTGGAACAGAGCCTTTTCTGCGCCCGGCGCGGGGGTGGGCCCCGCCCAGCCGAAGAGATCGGCCGTCACGGAAAACGCCGCCCAAGCGGCGGCGTGATCCTCGGTCTCCCAACCCTCGATCTCGGCCCAGTCGAGCGGGCGCATCGCTCAGCCGCCCGTCGCGACGAGCTGCCAGTTCGGGTCGGAGGCGCCCATCTTGCGCGCGAAGGTCCAGATATCGCGCTGTTTGCGGGGGCTGCGCGGGTCGCCCTCGACCACCGCGCCGGCCCCATCGCGCACCACCGAGATCAGCTCGCCGCCGAAGCGCACGGTGATCTCGCCCTCGCGCGAGGCCGGGTCGAACTCGGCGTTTTGCAGCACAAGCTCGCGCAGGCCGACGAATTCCGCCTCGGTTTTCAGCCCCTTGGCCAGCCGATCCTGCACCACGCCATCAAAGGCCGCGAAGACCTCGGGCGCGAGGAACGGGCGCACCTTCTCCAGATCGCCGGTCTCGAAGGCCATCAGGATCATCTCATAAGCGCCGCGCGCGCCTTGCAGGAAGGCGTTGACCGAGAAGCTCGGCTCGGCGGCCTTCATCTTGGCAAGCGCCTGGCCCGCGGGCGAATCGAGCGCCACATGATCGGCGATATCGGCATCCGGCCCGCCCTCGATCACCTCGAATCCTTGCCGCGCGGCGGGCTCGGGGCGCGCCATCGGCACCACCGGGTCTTCATAGCCATCGCGCGTGCCCAGCACGTTCTTGAGCCGGATGATCAGAAAGATCGCGATAGCCGCGAGGACGATGAGCTGAATGACGGCGTTGGACATGGGCCTCTCGGACGCGGTGTTGGTATCTGTGCTCTCCCCACCTATGTAGGGCAAGGGCAGATTCAAGTCCACCGCCGCCCGGCGCGCGCAAAACCTGAGGAGAAGAGGCAAAATGTGGATCTTTCTGGCGTTTCTCGCCGTGCCGGTGATCGAGATCGGGCTGTTCATCCAGGTCGGCGGGCTGATCGGGCTCTGGCCGACGCTGGCGATCGTTGTCGCGACGGCGATCGCGGGCACCGCTTTGGTGCGCAGCCAGGGCGCGCTGGTGATGAACGATCTGCGCCGCGCGCTGGCCGAGATGCGCGACCCGACCGCGCCGCTCGCCCATGGCGCGATGATCCTCTTCGCCGGCGCGCTCTTGCTCACACCGGGGTTCTTCACCGATGCCTGCGGGCTCGCTCTTCTGATCCCGCCGGTGCGCGAGGCGGTGATGCGCGCGGTGGCCAAACGCGTGCAGGTGCAGAGCTTCACGATGGGCACGGGCTTCGAGACCCGGCAAAGCCCGCCCCCCGGCCCCGGCGTAATCGACGGCGATTTCATCGAGCTTGAGCCGCAAAACCTGCCGCCGCGGGGGAACTCCGGCTGGACACGGCATTGAGGCGCGCCCGCGCGGGTGCTACACCTCTCTCAAACCAATTCGGGAGAGAGACAGATGACCGAAGAAACCAACGGCGCCCCGCAGCAGCCGCTCATGAAGATGCAGATCCTCGCGCAATTCGTCCGCGACATGTCGTTTGAGAATGTCGTGGCACAAAAGGGCCTGCAATCGGCCGATGTGCAGCCCGAAATGCAGGTGCAGGTCAGCCTCGACGCCCGCAAACGCGCGCAGGAAAATCAGTATGAGGTGATCACCAAGTTCAAGGTGACCTCGACCAACAAGGCCACCAACGCGCCGCTTTACCTGCTCGAGGTCGATTACGGCGGGATCTTCCACATCGAGGGCATCCCGGAAGACCAGATGCACCCGTTCCTGCTGATCGAATGCCCGCGCCAGCTCTTCCCCTTCGTGCGGCGAATTGTCTCGGACGTGACCCGCGACGGCGGCTTCCCGCCCTTCAACCTCGACATGGTCGATTTCGTGCAGCTCTACCGCGCCGAACTCGCCCGCCGCGCCGAGGCCCAGCGCCCGGCCGACGCGCCGGTCTCCTGATCGGCCCCGGGGGCGCGGCAAGCTGCCTCAGGGACAAGGTGACCACATGACGTTGACGCCGCCGTGCTTCATGCTACGGCGGCGTCCTCAATTTCCGGACCGGAGCATGACCGAACAAATTCCCGCCTGGGTCGGCGATGAGCTGACCCCCGTCGACAAGCTGGAGGTGCACCGCAAGGGGCTCCGCCACAAGGCGGTGTCGATCTTCGTGATGGACGGCGAGAAGGTGCTGATCCAGCGCCGCGCGGCGGGCAAATATCATTCGGCGGGCCTGTGGTCGAACACCTGCTGCACCCATCCGCAATGGGGCGAGCGCCCGGAGGAATGTGCCGTGCGCCGCCTGCGCGAAGAGCTCGGGATCACCGGCCTCTACCCCGCCCATGCCGACCGGCTCGAATATCGCGCCGATGTCGGCGGCGGGTTGATCGAGCATGAGGTCGTCGAGATCTACCTCGCCTATGCCCGCCCCGGCATGGCGATCGCGCCGGACCCGGAGGAGGTCGAGGATATCCGCTGGGTCGGGCTCTATGACCTCGCGGCCGAGGTCAAACGCCACCCCGCCCGCTTCTCGCAATGGCTCGCGCTTTACCTCTCGAGCCACATGGACCGCATCTTCGGCACGCTTTTGCGCAGCTGAGCCCGCAGCTTGGCCGAAATGCGCCGAAAGGGCGGCTTCGCTCTGGAATTCCCCCGCCAATGCTGCGACTCTGCCCCGGGATGCGAGAGGGGTTGGGTGTGCGGAAACTTGCGACGATCTGTGCGGGCGCGGCGGTGGCTCTGGCGGTGGCCGGGTCGGCGCAGGCTTTTGACGGGTTCAGCTTCGAGGCCCCCGGCGCCGGCGCGGCGCTGCAAACGCGCCTCAAGGCCGCCTCGCTGACCCAGGCCGCCCAGGATCAGGGCACCACCGATATCCAGGAGATCTTCGCCGCAGCCCGCGCCGATTACGCCCGCCTGATCGGTGCGCTTTATGATGAGGGCTATTACGGCCCGGTCATCTCGATCCGGGTGAACGGCCGCGAAGCCGCCGAGATCGCCGCGCTCAATATCCCCACCCGCCTCGACAGCGTCGCGATCACCGTGATCCCGGGCCCGCAGTTCCACTTCTCCCGCGCCGAAATCGACCCTGTTGCAGCCAAAACCGTGCTCCCCGAGGGCTATCGCGCGGGCCAGATCGCAAGCTCGGGCGTGATCGTGAAAGCCGCGACCGCCGCCGTCGAGGGCTGGCGCGACGATGGCCACGCCAAGGCCCGCGTCGCCGCGCAAAGCCTCACCGCGCAGCACCGCGACGCCACCCTCGACGCCCGCATCACCCTCGACCCGGGCCCGGTTCTGACCTTCGGCAAGATGCAGATGCAGGGCTATGAGCGGATGCGCCCCGAGCGGATCGCCGCGATCGCGGGCTTCCCCGCAGGCAAACGCTACTCCCCCGAGCGGCTCGACGAGGTCCGCACCCGCCTGCGCCGCACCGGCATCTTCTCCTCCGTCAGCCTGACCGAGGATGAGGCGATCGGCCCGGGCAACACCCTCGACACCACCCTCGCCGTGGTCGAGGAAAAGCCCCGCCGCTTCGGCTTCGGTGCCGAGTTATCCACAACCGAGGGCCTGAACCTCTCGGGCTACTGGCTGCACCGCAACCTTCTGGGCGGCGGCGAACGGCTGCGCTTCGACGCCGAAGTGACCGGCATCGGCGGCACCAATGGCGCGGCCGATTACAGCCTCGGCGCGCGCCTCGACCGCCCCGCGACCTTCACCCCCGACACCTCCGCCTATCTCGAAACCCTGCTCGAGAAGACCAGCGGGGATGACTATGACGAGACCAGTTTTCGTCTCGGTTTCGGCCTGGATCATATCTTCAACCCGCGCCTGACCGGCTCGGCCGGGGTCGCCTACGGCTGGTCGAAGGTGACCGATGCGAGCGGCCAGACCTTCTTCCGCCAGATCGCCCTGCCGCTGACCGCCACCTGGGACAACCGCGACAGCGCCACCGACGCCACCCGCGGCTATTACGGCAAACTCGAGCTCACCCCCTTCTACGGGCTGAGCGACACCGGCTCCGGCGCGCGCCTTTCGGGCGATTTCCGCGCCTATCGCGCGCTCGATGCCGAGGCGCGCTTCGTCCTCGCCGGCCGCGCCCAGATCGGCGGCGTCTTCGGCCCGAGCCTCGAGGACACGCCGCGCGACTATCTCTTCTACTCGGGCGGCGGCGGCACCGTGCGCGGCCAACCCTTCGAATCGCTCGGCGTCAACGTGCTGAACGGCGGCACCCTGCGCAGCGGCGGCGCGCGTTTCCTCGGCTTCTCGGGCGAGCTGCGCAGCGGGGTGACCAAATCCATCGGCCTCGTCGCCTTCGCCGACGCGGGCTACATCGGCCTATCGGATTACACCTCGGGCGAGTGGCATTCCGGCGCGGGCATCGGCCTGCGCTACAAGACCGGCATCGGCCCGATCCGCCTCGACATCGCCGGCCCCGTCAGCGGCTCGACCCGCGACGGCGCCCAGATCTACCTCGGAATCGGGCAGGCTTTCTGATGCGCAAATATCTCGCCCTGCTGCTGCTCGCCCTCGCGCCGCTCGCCGCCGTCGCCCAGGACAGCACCCCCGCCCCCGCCGCACCCGCCGTCTCCGCCGAGGAAACCGCCCGCGACCGCGATTATCTCACCGCGTTGATCGAGGACAAACTCTCCGGCGCCGGCCGCAGCATCCGCCTCGAAGGCTTCGCCGGCGCGCTCTCGTCGCGCGCAACCTTCGACACGCTCAGCATCGCCGATGAAAACGGCACCTGGATCACCATCAAAAACGGCGCTTTGGCGTGGAATAGAGCCGCAATTCTCGCCGGCCACATCAAGATCGATGAGCTCAGCGCCGCCGAGATCGACCTGCCGCGCCTGCCCGGCAGCGCCGCGCAGACCCCCGCGCCCGAGGCCAAACCCTTCGCCCTCCCCGACCTGCCGCTCTCGGTCGATATCGGCAAGATCCGCGCCGACAAACTCACCCTGGGCGCACCGGTTCTCGGCGAGGCGATGTCGGTCTCGCTCAGTGGCGCGATGTCGCTCGCGGGCGGCGCCGGCAACGCCAATCTGCGGCTTGAGCGCATCGACGGGAAAAAGGGCCTGATCACCCTCACCGCCGGCTATGCCAACACCAGCCAGCAACTCTCGCTCGATTTCCTCGTCGATGAGGGGGCGGGCGGCTTTCTCGCGACGCGGCTCGGGCTGCCCGGCGCACCGGCGATGACCCTCGCAGTCTCCGGCGCGGGCCCGATCAGCAATTACGCCGCCGGCATCGCGCTGAGCACCGACGGCACCCGCCGGGTCAGCGGCGAGGTGAGCGTAACCTCAGGCGCGGCGCTCGCGAAAGAGGGGCTCGCAAGCCAGATCGACGCCAAGCTGCAGGGCGATATTTCGGCTCTATTCCTGCCCGAATACCGCGATTTCTTCGGCCCCGCCGCCCGTCTGAGCGTCACCGCGCGGCGCAGCACAACCGGCGCGCTCGCCCTCTCGGACCTCACCTTCACGGGCGCGGCAGTCGAACTCACCGGCGCGGCGCGCCTGCTGCCCTCGGGCCTGCCGGAAACCGCCGATCTCGGCCTCAAGATCGCCACCGAGGGCGAGGGGGACATCCTCCTGCCGCTCAACGGCGCGAAAACCTGGGTGAGATCGGCCAATCTCCATCTGCGCTACGACCAGAAAACCGGCGATGGCTGGCGGATCGACGGGGATATCGCGGCGCTGCGCCGCGCGGAAGGCACGGTCGGCCGCGTGCTTCTGAGCGGCTCCGGCCGGATCGGCCAGCCCGACGGCACGCGCCCGACGCTGGGCGGCACCCTGCGCCTCGCGGCGGAGAACATCGCCCTGACCGACCCCGCGCTGAGCGAGGCGATCGGGCCTCGGATCACGGCAAAATCGACCCTGTTTTGGCAAAAAGGCGGGCCTCTGAACCTGCCGCTGCTCCATCTCGAGGCGCGCGACATGGTGCTCGATGGCCGCGTGCAGCTTGCCGATCTTTCGAAGGGCCTGATCGCGACCGGCGAGGTCACCGTGGCGCACAGCGCGCTGCGCAACCTCTCGCGCCTCGCCAAGCGCCCGCTGGACGGCGCGATCGAGGGCGCGGTGCGCGGCTCGGCCACCGTGCTGACCGGCGCCTTCGATCTCTCCGCCGAACTCGTCGGCACCAATCTCGCCCTGAATGAGCCGCGCCTCGACAACCTCCTCAAAGGCGTCTCGCGCCTGGCCCTCTCGGCCCGACGCGACGAAAACGGCCTCGCCCTGCGCAAAATCACCGCGAATGCCACCACTTTCACGGCCGAAGCCGCCGGCCTGTTGAAAACCGGCGAAAACCAGCTCAGCGCGACGGCAAAACTGGCCGATCTCTCGGTGATGGGCGGCGGTCTGCGCGGCGCGCTCGAGGCCAAGGCAAGCCTTGCCGAAACCGCCGCCGGCCAGGAGATCGAACTCACCGGGACCGGCGCGGGTCTGGCCATCGGCACCGATGCGTTGGACCGGATTCTGGCGGGACAGAGCCAGTTTTCCGCCAAGGCCCTGCGCTCCGACGGACGAATTTCCCTGCAGGCACTCGATCTGAAAACGCCGCAGCTCACCATCAAGGGCGCTGGCAAACCGGGCGCCGGGCGCACGGATCTCACCCTCGCCGCAGAGCTCGCGAACGCGGCACTTCTCGCACCGGGCTTCCCCGGCCCGCTGCGGCTCAGCGGCATCGCGGTCGACGAAAATGGCCGATATCGGCTCGATCTGGCGGCGACCGGGCCGGGCAATAGCTCCGCAAAAATCGCCGGCACGCTCGATCAGACCTTCGCGCGGGCGGATTTGACGGTGACCGGCAAGGCCGAGGCCGCCCTCGCCAATAGCTTCATCGCCCCCCGCTCGGTTCAGGGGCCGCTCAGCTTCGATCTGCGGCTGGCCGGCGCGCCGGGGCTCGACGCGCTGAGCGGCAAGATCACGACCAGCGGCGCGCGCCTCGTCGCCCCCGCGCTAGGCCTCGCGCTCGAGAATATCGACGCGCAGGCCGCGCTGGCCTCCGGGCAGCTCACTCTCGATGCCCGCGCCGGGATCGAAGGCGGCGGCGCGCTCACCCTCAGCGGGCCTATCTCGCTCGCCGCGCCCCTGCGCAGCGACCTTGTGATCACACTCGATCGCGCCCGGCTGCGCGACCCCGAGCTTTATGACACCCGCATCTCCGGCGCGCTGCAACTTGCCGGAACGCTGCCGTCGAACGCGCGGCTCAGCGGCCGGCTGACCCTCGACAAAACCGAGATCCGCGTCCCCAGCGCGAGTGTCGGCGGCACCTCCGCGATCCCCGAGGTCAGCCACATCAACGAGCCCACCGCCGCGCGCGCGACCCGTGTCCGCGCCGGTATTCTCAAGACGGAAAGCTCCAAAACAGGCTCTAACTCGGCCGGACTCGGCCTCGACGTGACCATTGACGCGCCCAACCAGATCTTCGTGCGCGGGCGCGGCCTCGATGCCGAGCTCGGCGGCAGCCTGCGGCTGAGCGGCACCACCTCCAACATCGTGCCGATCGGCGAATTCTCCCTGATCCGCGGCCGGCTCGACATTCTCGCCAAGCGGTTCACGCTGAGCGAGGGCCAGGTGGCGTTGCAAGGGGCGCTGGTGCCCTGGATCATGTTCAAGGCAACGACCGAGCAGGAGGATTATGTGATCACACTCGCGCTCGAAGGGCCCGCCTCGGAGCCCGCGCTCACCATCACCTCCGCGCCCGAACTGCCCGAGGAAGAGGTGCTCGCCCGGCTGCTTTTCAACCACGGGCTCAGCAATCTTTCCGCCTTTCAGGCCGCCCAACTCGCCTCCGCCGTCGCCTCGCTCGCCGGCAAGGGCGGCGACGGGATCGTCTCGAAACTGCGGCAAGGGTTCGGCCTCGACGATCTCGACGTTGGCGCCGACGAGACCGGGGCGACCACGCTGCGCGTCGGCAAATATCTGTCGCAAAACCTCTATACCGATGTCGCGATCGGCAGCGGCGGCACGACGGAGATCAACCTGAACCTCGACGTGACCCGCAACCTGACCGCGCGCGGCACGGTGGGCTCGGACGGCACAAGCGGGCTTGGGATCTACTTCGAGAAGGATTATTGAGCCGCGCCCGCGATCCAGATCTTGAAGGCCTCGAGCGCGGGCGGGCTTGGCCCCTCGCTCGGCCAGACGAGATAATAGGAGCCGATCCCCGAGACCGGCCCACCGGGCGCACGCACGAGCCGGCCCTCTTCGATCTCGGGCTGCGCCAGAAACTCCGGCAACAGCGCGACGCCCACGCCATGCACCGCCGCCTGCATCATCGGCGCGAATTGATCGAACATCATCCCCTGGATCCGCGGCCGCTCGACACCGTTTTGCGCAAACCACGCCCCCCAGGCATTCGGGCGCGATTCAAGCTGTAATAGAGCCTGTTCTTGCAGATCATTCGGGCCCAGCATCGGGTGCGCCGCCGCGTAACCCGGCGCGCAAACCGGCAGCAAACGCTCCTCGAAAAGCGGCAGATGCTCCGCCCCCGGCCAGGGCCGCGTGCCGAAATGGATCGCGGCGTCGAAGCTCTCGGTCGCGAAATCGAAGGGCCGCATCCGGGTGCCGAGATTGAGCGTCACGCCCGGGTTCTTCGCCAGAAAATCGCCCAGCCGTGGCGCGAGCCAGCGCGTGCCGAAGGTCGGCAGAATCGCGAGGTTGAGCACCCCGCCCCCCGGGTTGGCCCGCAGCCCGAGCGAGGCCCGCGCGATCAGCTCGAGCCCCTTGCGCACCTCGCGCGCATAGACGAGCGCGGGCTCGCTCGGCACGAGCCGCCGCCCCTCGCGCCGAAACAGCGTCTGGCCGAGCTGCCCCTCGAGATGCTGGACAAGCCGACTGACCGCACCTTGGGTCAGGTTGAGCTCACGCGCCGCCGCCGCGGTCGAGCCGAGCCGACAGACCGCCTCGAAGGCGGAGAGTTGCGAGATCGAGGGCAAGTAGCGGCGCGGGAGGGTCATCTATGAGCTTTATGCATTGATTAAGGCCAGAATAGCGTTGGATTGCCAGCTAAAAAAGGCGCAAAAAGCATCAAAGAACCGGAGGATCCGATGAGCCTGAAACCCAAAGATGCCCCTGATCTCGGTCGTTTCGACTGGGAAGACCCCTTCCGCCTCGACGGGCAGCTGACCGAAGAAGAGCGGATGCTGCGCGATGCGGCGCGCGCTTATGCGCAAGAAAAGCTGCAACCGCGCGTGATCGAGGCCTTTGCCAAGGAAGAAACCGACCCTGCGATCTTCCGCGAAATGGGCGAGATGGGGCTTCTTGGCGTGACCGTGCCCGAGGAATACGGCGGGCTCGGCGCCTCGTATGTGGCCTATGGCCTCGTCGCGCGGGAGATTGAGCGGGTCGATTCGGGCTATCGCTCGATGATGTCGGTGCAGTCGAGCCTCGTGATGTATCCGATCTACGCCTATGGCTCGGAGGAGCAGCGGCGCAAATATCTGCCCAAGCTCGCCTCGGGGGAGTGGATCGGCTGTTTCGGCCTGACCGAGCCGGATGCGGGCTCGGACCCGGCGAGCCTGAAGACCACGGCGAAGAAAACCGCCAACGGCTATGTGCTCAATGGCACCAAGATGTGGATCTCGAACGCGCCGATCGCGGATGTCTTCGTGGTCTGGGCGAAATCCGAGGCCCATGGCGGCAAGATCCGCGGTTTTGTGCTGGAAAAGGGTCTCAAAGGCCTCTCCGCGCCGAAGATCGCCAACAAGCTCAGCCTGCGCGCCTCGATCACCGGCGAGATCGTGATGGAGGGGGTCGAGGTCGGCGAAGACGCGCTGCTGCCGAATGTCGAGGGGCTCAAGGGGCCGTTCGGCTGCCTCAACCGGGCGCGCTACGGCATCGCCTGGGGCGTGATGGGCGCGGGCGAGTTCTGCTTCCATGCCGCGCGCCAATACGGGCTCGACCGCAAACAGTTCAACAAACCGCTGGCACAGACCCAGATCTTCCAGCTCAAGCTCGCCAATATGCTCACCGACATCTCGCTCGGGCTGCAGGCCTGTCTGCAGGTCGGCCGGCTGATGGATGACGCGAATGCCGCGCCGGAGATGATCTCGATCATCAAGCGCAACAACTGCGGCAAGGCGCTCGAGATCGCGCGCAACGCCCGCGACATGCATGGCGGCAACGGCATTTCGGGCGAGTTCCAGGTGATCCGCCACATGGTCAACCTCGAGACGGTGAACACCTATGAGGGCACCCATGACGTGCATGCGCTGATCCTCGGCCGCGCGATCACCGGGCTTCAGGCCTTCTTCTGATCCACGGGGCGCCCCTTCGGGGGCGCCGTCCCGGAGGCGAGCTCGGCGTTCAGCGCCGCCCCCAAAAGCACCGAAAACGTGCAGAAATAGAGCCACATCATCAGCGCGATCACCGCCCCGATCGAGCCGTAGACCTTGTTATAGGCGCCGAAATTCGCAAGGTAAAAGGTCAGCCCGAGCGAGGCCGCCGCCCAGACCAGCGTCGCCAGCACCGCCCCCCAGGTCAGGATCGGATCGCGCTTGCCCGCCGTGTTCGGCCCGTAGCGGTAGAGGATGCCGAGCGCGGTGAACATCAAGAGCAGCATCGCCCCCCAGGGCAGCCCCGACGAGAGCCAATCCGTCAGCCAATGGAACGGCAGGAAGTTGATCGCGATCGGCACGACGACAATCGTCGCCAGCGCCGCGAGCATCACCGCGACAAGCGCCAGCGTCATCAGAAACCCGAAGACATAGCTCCAGACCGTGTTGCGCGGCCGCGTGCCGTGGATGACGTTGAGCGCCGTGATCAGCGCGCCCACCCCCGCCCGCGTCGAGAACAGCGCAACCCCGATCGAGACCAGCGTCTTCCAGCCCAGCGCCTCGCGCGGCACCACCAGAAGCGCCATGATCTGGCTGTTGAGGATCTCGAAGGCCTCGGGCGGGATGAAATCATCGGCCACCCGCAGATAGGATTGGATCACGCCGGGGTCGGCGAAGGCGCTCCAGATGCCGATGGTCGCCGTGATCCCGGGGAACACCGCCAGCATCGCGTAAAACGCCACCCCCGCGGCGGTCAGCGAGAGATTGGTCGCGACCAGCCGGTCGATGAACCGCCACAAGAACCCCGCAAGCGCCGCCATTGCCCCCCCCCTTTTGCGCCACCTTGGCCGATGCGCGCCCGATCCGCAACGCCAAGGCGGGTTGGCAAGCCCGCCCCCAGCCTTTAAGCCCGAAGAAACCCGGCCTCTCCCCGGCCGATCCCCGCAGCCTCGATCAGATGACCGCCCTCCTCGGCGCGGCAAGGGACAGGATTTTGACGTTTTCCTTTGAACGCTATCGCCGCCAGTGGCTCGCCGCGCCGCGCGCCGACATTCTCTCGGGCCTCGTTGTCGCCCTCGCGCTGATCCCCGAGGCCATCGCTTTCTCGATTATCGCCGGAGTAGACCCGAAAGTCGGCCTCTACGCGAGCTTCTCGATCGCTGTGATCACAGCGATCGCCGGCGGCCGGCCGGGGATGATCTCGGCGGCGACGGCGGCGACGGCGGTGCTGATGGTGACGCTGGTGCGTGATCACGGGCTGCAATATCTGCTCGCCGCGACGATCCTGACTGGCGTTTTGCAAATCGGCGCGGGGCTCCTGCGGCTCGGATTCGTGATGAAATACGTCTCGAAATCGGTGATGACCGGCTTTGTGAACGCGCTCGCGATCCTGATCTTCCTCGCACAGCTCCCCGAGCTCGACCCGCGCCGCGTGCCGGTCCTGACCTACCCGCTCGTGGCCGCCGCGCTCGCGATCATCTACCTCTTCCCGCGCCTCACCCGCGCCGTGCCCTCGCCGCTCGTGGCGATCGTGGCGCTCACCGCGCTCACCCTCGGCCTCGGGCTCGATGTCCATACCGTGGGCGACATGGGCGCGCTCCCCGATACGCTGCCGGTCTTCCTGCTCCCCGATATCCCGCTGACCTTCGAGACGCTGGCGATCATCTTCCCCTATTCGCTCGCGGTTGCGGTGGTGGGCCTGCTCGAGAGCCTGATGACGCAAAACCTCGTCGACGACCTCACCGACACCCGCTCGGACCGCAACATGGAGTGCATCGGCCAGGGGCTTGCCAATTTCGGCACCGGCTTCATCGGCGGCATGGCGGGCTGCGCGATGATCGGGCAGAGCATGATCAACGTGAAATCGGGCGGGCGCGGGCGGCTGTCGACCTTCGTCGCAGGGGTAATGCTGCTCGTCTTTTGCGTGGCCTTGGGCGATTGGGTCAGCCAGATCCCGATGCCCGCCCTCGTCGCGATCATGATCATGGTCTCGGTCGGCACCTTCTCCTGGTCCTCGCTGCGCGATCTGCGCAGCCACCCGCGCTCCTCCTCGGCGGTGATGCTCGCGACCGTGGTCACCGTGGTCTGGACCCATAACCTCGGGCTCGGCGTGCTCGCGGGGGTGCTCCTTTCGGGGATCTTCTTCTCCGCCAAGATCGCCCAGCTCTTCCGCACCCGCTCCGAGCTCTCCGCCGATGGCCGCACCCGCACCTATGTCGTCGAGGGCCAGCTCTTCTACGCCTCGACCGAGGCCTTCATGGCCGCCTTCGATTTCCGCGAAATCCTCGAGGAGGTGGTGATCGACGTCTCGCGCGCGCATATCTGGGATATCTCCTCGATCGCGGCGCTGGATATGGCGGTGTTGAAATTCCGCCGCGAAGGCGCGACGGTGCGCGTGACGGGCCTCAACGAGGCTTCCGAAACGCTCGTCGACAAGCTAGCGATACATGACAAACCCGGCGCCGCCGACAAGATTCTGGCGCATTGAGAGGACCCCATGAGCAAGATCATCGCCTTCATCGACGGCTCGATCTATTCCGCCAGCATCTGCGAGACCGCGGCCTGGGTCGCCGGGCGCATCGACGCGCCGGTCGAGATCATCCACCTGCTCGGCCGCGCGGGCGCCGCGCCCTCCGATCTCTCGGGCCAGATCGAGCTCGGCGCGCGCTCGGCGCTGATGGCGGAACTCGCCACGCTCGATGAACAGCGCGCCAAGCTCGTCGCCCATCGCGGCCGCGCGATCCTCGACGACGCCGCCGAGATCATGGCCCGCGCGGGGGTGGCCAATGTCACCACCGAGCTGCGCCAGGGCGAGCTGCTCGAAACGCTCGCCGAGCGCGAAGACGACGCGCGCGTGATCCTGATCGGCAAGCGCGGGGTCAACGCCGACATGGCGATGGAGCATCTCGGCTCGAACCTCGAACGCATCGTCCGCGCGGCGAAGAAACCCGTGCTCGTCTGCGCGCGCGCCTTCAAGCCGGTCGAAAAGGTGCTGATCGCCTATGACGGCGGCCCCTCGGCGATGAAGGCGGTTGATCACCTCTCGCGCTCGCCGCTCTTTGCCGGGCTCAAGGTTCTGGTCGTCCGCGTCGGCGCCGATAGCCCGATGGCGCGGCGCAGCCTGAAGGACGCCCAAGCCCTCCTTGCCGCCGCCGGGATCGAGGCGGAAACCCGTCTCCTGCCCGGCAGCCCGGATGCGGTGCTCGGCAAGCTCGTCGAGGACGAGGGCTTCGAGATGGTGGTGATGGGCGCCTATGGGCACTCGCGGATCCGCAACCTGATCATCGGCTCGACGACCACGGCGATGATCCGCTCCTGCAAGGTGCCGCTCCTGTTGATGCGCTGATCAGTCGAGCGTCTGGCGGAACCGGCTGAGCGCGAGCGCGGCGAAAATCACCACGAACCCCGCAAGCACCACCATCGGCTGCGCGACGTCCCACAGCGTCGCGCCCTTCAGCATCACCCCCCGCACGAGGCGCAGAAAATGCGTCAACGGCAGGGTCTCGCCGATCGCGCGCGCCCAGACCGGCATCCCCGCGAAGGGGAACATGAACCCCGAGAGCAGGATCGAGGGCAGGAAATAGAAGAAGGTGAGCTGCATCGCCTGCATCTGCGTCTTGGCGAGCGTCGAGAAGACATAGCCGAGGATCACCAGCGCCATCACGAAGATGAAGACCCCGCCGATCAGCAGGCCGAGGCTGCCCACGAAAGGCACGCCGAAGATCACCTTCGCCGCCGTCAGGATCACCACCACCTGCACCGCGCCGACCACGAAAAACGGCAAGACCTTGCCCAGCATGATCTCGATCGGCGTGACCGGCATCGACAGCAGGTTCTCCATCGTGCCGCGCTCGGTCTCGCGGGTCAGCGCCATCGCGGTCATCATCACCATGGTCATCTGCAAGATGACGCCCAGCAGGCCCGGCACGATATTATAGGCGGTGACCCCCTCGGGATTGTAGCGCTTATGGGTCACGACCTCGAGATTTTGTGTCGCGGCCGCCGCCGCCGCGGCCTCTGTGCCCTGTTCGCGCAAGAGCGCCTGCGCCGCCACCGTGCCCAATGTGCCGATCGCGCCGGAGGCCACCGCCGGGTCCGAGGCATCCGCCTCGACGAGGATCTGCGGCCGCTCGCCCCGCTCCACCCGGCGCCCGAAATCCGAGGGCACGGTCACGACAAAGCTCACCTCCCCCGCCGCGATCATCGCCTCGGCCTCCGCCGCGCTCGCGTTCGGCGCGGTGAACCGATAATAGCCGGTGAGCTCGAGCGCGGAGACGATCGCGCGGGTGTAACGGTCCTGCACCGGCGCCACCAGCGCCGCCGGCAGGCCCTTCGGATCATTGTTGATCGCAAACCCGAAGAGCATCAGCTGCATCAGCGGCACGCCGAGCATCATCGCGAAGGTGATCCGGTCGCGGCGCATCTGGATCGCTTCCTTGCGGATGATGGTGCGCAGCCGGCGCAGCGAGAGAAAGCGGCTCATTGCATGTTATCCGTGGCGGCGCCCATGAGCTGGATGAACACATCCTCAAGGCTGGTTTCGGCGGGCGAGAGGCGGCACCCGGTCGCCGCAGCGGCCTCGCGCGCCGCAGCCTCGAGCGCGCCCGCCTCGCGCCCGATGACATGGAGCGTGTTCCCATAGGGCGCGACCTGGTCGACGCCGGGCGCGCGGGCGAGCATCCTTTGCGCCTCGGCGACCCGCGGCCCCTCGAGAACAAAGGTCGTCAGCCCCGCATCGCGCACCACCTCGGCCACCGTGCCATGGGTGATGAGCTTGCCATAGGCGATATAATTGATCCGGTGACAGCGCTCGGCCTCGTCCATGTAATGGGTCGAGACGAGCACCGTCAGCCCGTCGGCCGCGCGCTGGTGGATCTCGTCCCAGAACTCGCGCCGCGCCTTCGGGTCGACGCCCGCGGTCGGCTCGTCGAGCATCAGAAGCTGCGGGCGGTGCATGATACAGGCCGCGAGCGCGAGCCGCTGTTTCCAGCCCCCCGAGAGCGAGCCCGCGAGCTGGCCCTTGCGCGAGCTCAGCCCGAGATCGGCCAGCGTGTCGCGCACCGCCGCGGCGCCCAGCCCGAAGATCCCCGCGACGAACTGGAGGTTCTCCTCGATGGTGAGATCCTCATAGAAGCTGAAGCGCTGGGTCATATAGCCGACCTCGCGCTTGATCTGGCGCTGATCGCGCAAGATATCGTGGCCGAGCACGTTTCCCACCCCGCCATCTGGGGTGAGCAAGCCACACATCATCCGGATCGTCGTGGTCTTGCCCGAGCCGTTCGGGCCCAGAAACCCGACGATCTCGCCCCGCGCCACCTCGAGCGAAACGCGGTCGACCACCGTCCGCGCGCCGTAGCGCTTGACGAGATCGGTCACCGAAATCGCGGGCGCCGCGCTCATTTTCCGGCCTCGATCAAGCCGACCGAGACGATCTGCCCGGGCTTGAGCGCCACAGCCCCCTCGGGCCGCGCCTCGACCATGTAGACGAGCTTCTGGCGGTTTTGCAGCGAGTAGATCACCGGCGGCGTGAACTCGGGCCCGTCGGCAATATAGCTCACCCGCGCCCGGATCCCCTCCGCGCAGCCGTCACATTCGACCGCAAGCGCGCGCCCCGGCGCGAGGCCGGCGATCTGCGCCTCGGGCACATAAAGGCGCAGCTTCACCGCCCCATCTGGCAGGATCGTCAGCACCGGCGCCGAGGGCCCCGCGATCTCGCCGGGCAGGCGGATCACATCGCTCACCACCCCATCCGCCGGCGCCACGAGCGCGCGCTTCTCCAAAGCCCAGCGCGCCGCCGCCAGCGCCTCCTCCGCCGCACGGACATTGGCCTCGGCGCCGGCGATCTGCTGGGCCCGCGCCGGCAGCCGCGCCACCGCCAGATTAGCCTCTATTTCCGCCACTTTCGCCTGCGCGACCGAGACCGCGGTCGCCGCATCCTCGCGCGCCGATTGCGCCGCCGAGCCCTTGTCGGCCAGCGCCGTGACCCGCGCGAGGCTGCGCTCATGTTCCGCCAAAGACGCCCGCGCCGAGACGAGCGATGCCTCGATCACCCGGATCTCCTCGGGCCGCGCGCCCTCGCGCAGGTTCTCGAGCGTGGCCCGCGCCGCGGCCAAGGCGGCCTCCGCCTGACGCTGCGCGATCAGCGCGTCGCGCCGCTCCATCTCGCCCAGAACATCGCCCTTCACAAACCGCGACCCGCGCGCCACCGCAAGGCTCTCGACCTGCGCCACCGCGACCGGCGCCACCCGCACATACTCCCCCTCGACATAGCCCGTCGCCAGCGGCTCCGGCGCCGCGCAGGCCGAAATCAGACCCGAAACCAGCCCAATTCCACATAGAAACATCATGTCCTCCTCGCCGCCGCGAGGGCCGCGTCGAAATTGCCGATCAGAATGTCGAGGATCCGCTCCGCCTCCTCCGGCCCGATCTCGGCCCAGCCGAGATGGCGCGTGACGATCGGCCCGCC
Source organism: Rhodobacter xanthinilyticus (assembly GCF_001856665.1). Lineage (NCBI taxonomy): Bacteria > Pseudomonadati > Pseudomonadota > Alphaproteobacteria > Rhodobacterales > Rhodobacter > Rhodobacter xanthinilyticus. The sequence goes on from NZ_CP017781.1 coordinate 98,166, forward strand.
GATCCGGAAGTAGAGCATCTGCCCGAGAAAGGTGAACACCCGCAGCCGCACCGATTCGGCGCCCGGGTCCTCGCCCGTCGCCATCGCCCAGAGGGCGCAGAGCCGCTCCTGCACATGGCGGATCAGGTTCTCGTAAATGATCTCGGCGCTGCGCCCGTTCTCGGCGATCTCGCGCAGCGCAAAGCTGACGAGCGCCCGCGCGGCCTCGGAGGTGAGCGCAAACCGCGCCATCTGCCGCAGGATCTGGCGGATCGCCTCGGCCGCGGCCTCCGGGCTTTGCTCGGCGAGCGGCGGGATCTGCGCGAAAACCGCGCCGAGGCGGCGCACGAACTCGCGCGCGCAGGCCTCGCGCAGCCCCTCCTTGCCGCCGAAATGATAGGCGATCGAGGCGACATTGGTCTGCGCCCGCGCGGCCAGATCGCGCGTCGAGGTGCCCGCGAAGCCTTGCGTGCCGAACAGCAAGAGCCCCGCCTCGAGCAACGCGCGCACGGTGCCCTGGGGTTCTTCGAGAGGGGGGTCGGCGTTCAGCATGGCGACTCAATCAATCGTTTGATTGAAGCTAGACCCGCGCCGCCCGCCGCGCAAATGAAAAAGGCGGCTGGTGTCTTGCGACAACCAACCGCCTGAATTTCGTGGTGCCGGTGAAGGGCGTATCTGCATTAAATCAAACCGACTATATCGGCTATATTTAATGACCTTTCAAAGACTTACGACTTTCTTTGCGTTCCGCAGATTTTCGGTGTGTGCTTGGCGTGGTCAGTTTGTGTGCCGACGCTAGGACAAGCGCCCCGCTAGCGCCAGCGCAAATTCTGCACCGGGTCGCACATTTCGCCGGAAAAATCTGAGACGGCACCTCGACCGAATTGATGCGCCGCGCATCCCCCCGTGCCACCCCGCGCCCCGCACTTGCCGAGCCACCAGAAGGCAACCCCCACCCCCTTTCCAATCCCGCCAAGACGCACGGCGGACATGACTTCGACGGCAGACCCGACACGCCCCGGCAACCCCGAACACCCAAATAGGCGCACCTTCAGCATCGGTGCCAACAGATCCGCGCTCACCATTTTACATTCACAACGAACGTTGACATTTGATATTCTCCGCCTCACCTTGCCCCCGACAGATCAAACAGGGGGCCGCAGCCGTGCGCCAGTTCGTCACTTACCGCCGTGTCAGCACTGAAGAACAAGGCCGCTCCGGGCTGGGGCTTGAGGCCCAGAGCCGGGACATTGACCTCTACCTTTCCAACTATGCCGAGACGCCCTTCGAGGTTCTGGGCGAGTTCCTTGACGTGACCTCAGGGCGGGACAACGACAGGCCCGAACTGGGCAAGGCGCTGGACCTGTGCCGCCGCACCGGGGCCGAGTTGCTGGTTGCCAAGCTGGACCGCCTGTCCCGCCGCGTGTCCTTCATCGCCGCGCTGATGGATGACCCCAAGGTCAAGCTGCGGGTGGCTTCCATGCCGAACGCTGACAAATTCCAGCTTCATATCTATGCCGCGCTGGCGGAACAGGAACGGGACTTCATCTCGCTGCGCACCAAGGCCGCACTGGCCGAGGCGAAGGCCCGGGGTCAGAAGCTGGGCGGGCTCAGGGACGCCACCGGCAAGCGCAACGAGGCTATCCAGCGTGACGCCCGCAGCTTTGCCGAGCGGGTGCGCCCGATGGTGCAGCCCATGCGCGCCTCGGGGGCCACCTTGGCGCAGATCGCAGAGGCCCTAGGTGGGGCTGGCATAGCGACACCTCGGGGCGGGGTCTGGACCGCGACACAGGTCAAGCGGGTTCTGGACCGGCTGGGGACTGTTGCGTAAATGCAACTATTCCTCTCGCTATCTGTCTTTTTCTTCGAGCCCAGACCTGCGGCGAAATGAATCAATCTGTGCCCGCGGCGGCGCCAAGCCCTTGAGCGGACTCAATCCGCACCAGGTTTCACATCCGATTTCCGAAGAACCTAACATTTACAGGACTCTAGCGGGGCTCCTACCTGGGCCGCAGAGACAACCCCGCAAGGACGCACACTATGAATTCCACCCCTAACACCCAGACCGCCTCCCTCGCCGCCCTCTTGGTCGCCGCCCATGACCGCATTGCCGAGACTGCGCGGGAGAACCACCCGATCGACCCCATTCTCAGCATCACAACGAAAGCCGCCTGATCATGACCTCAGGCCACCAGGGAAATTACACCAGCTTGACGGACGTGACCGGCGACGCTGAAATAACAAAGCGATGGCGGGCCTGGGATCGTCGAGATCATGAAGCTCTTGAGCGTCAGCGACGAGCCAACCAAAGATCGGCGCGATTTCTTTAAAGCCACGATCCTGTTTTGGCTGATCGGAGCGACCGATGGCCATGCCAAGAACTTCAGCTTGGGCCTCCTGCCGGGCGGACGTTTTCGCCTCAGCCCCCTGTATGACGTGCTGACGACCCAGCCGCTGCTGGATGCGCGCCAGCTCGACCACAGAAGTTTCCGCCTCTCGATGCGGGTGGGAAAATCGCGCCACTATAAGGTCAATGAAGTGCTCGGGCACCATTTCGTTGAAACTGGCACACAGGCGGGGCTCTCCCGAGAAGCCATTCAGAGCCTGTTCGACGAGATCCACGCGCAAGCTACTGAAGCACTCGACAAGACCTTTGCCGACCTGCCCGCCGACTTCCCAGAGGGGCTTACCTCCGCAGTCGCAGCGGGCCTGCAAACGCGCCTCGAGAAACTGGTCGCGGCCGGCTGACAGTAGTCTTGATGCCGGCTTCGCCTCTCCAACTCCGCGGCTCGCTCCCGAAACTAGCGTAATTTGGGTGGCACATTTGGGGACGTAGCCGCCAAAAGTTTGGGAGAGACCGAGACGCGCCAGATTGGCTAGCGACATAATATCAAAGAGTTAGCCGCGCATATCGAGGCCTTCAAAGCCAGTATTTTTGACTTCGGGAGCGGTTTTTCCAGGCTGCGGTCTATCAGCCCCGTGGCATAGAAGCCGAGCCTGCGTGCGGCGGCCGCCACCTTTTGCGCGGTCTCCGAGCGCACATTCACGCGGCCATGGATCACGCGGTCCACCGTGGCGCGGCTGACGCCGGCCTCACGGGCAATATCGTCAATCTTGGCGCGTTTCATGTGAGGATCCTGAGGCTATCGCCTCAGGGTATGCGCCAATCCGAGCGCCCGCAACCTCTGCCTCAGAGCGCGCGTATAAGAATGGCTTCGAGTGCAGCGTCCGACAGCACGACCGGATTCGCCCGCATGGAGGAGGCACTTTTGGCGGCGCGGATTGCTTCCGCGAAAGCTTCGGACCTGAGACCGAGGGCCGCGAGCCGTGGCAGGCCGCACGCATCGGCAAAGGCACGCAGCGCGGAAAAGCCCGCGCCAGCCTCCGCGCCAAGGCCTTCGGCAAGCCAATGATCGACCTCCCCGAACCGCGCCGCCATCGCGCTCTGGTCTGCGCCGAGCGCGGCCCGGTTCTCGATCAGGACTTCCGGCAAAAGCCGGCCGCAAAGCGCGCCATGGGCGGCCCCGAGCTGGCCGCCGAGCGGGCCCGCAAAGCCATGCACCGCGCCAAGGCCCGCGTTGGCCAAGGCGATGCCGCCGAAGAGCGACACGCGGGCCATCTCGTCGCGTGCCTGCGGATCTTCGCCCTCCTTCAGGCGACGCAGGGCCGGGATCGCGCGGGGAATGGCATCGCGGCAAAGCGCGTCCGTGAGCGCGGTGGCGCGGGCGCAGAGATAGGGTTCGATCACCTGTGTCAGCGCATCGAAGCCGGATGCGAGCGTCACCGAACGCGGGCAGCCGTCGGTGAGGGCAGGATCCACAAGCGCCAGCCGCGGGATCATGCGTTCATCGCGCAGGCTGACCTTGAGGCGGTGGTCGGGGAACGCGATCACGGCGTTTTTCGTGGCCTCAGCGCCGGTGCCTGCCGTCGTGGGGAGCGCGATCATCGGCAGGGGGGCCGCTTCGAGCGGCGCACCCGCGCCCACGATCTCGAAATGCCGGAGCAGATCGCCCGTGGCGGGCAGCAGCGCGGCAATGGCCTTGGCCAGATCGATGGTCGCACCGCCGCCGACCGCGATGACCAAGTCCGGATCGAAGGGCTTGAGATGGTGCAGCGCTGCGGTAAGGCCGGCAAAATCCGGCTCGCCGGAGGACGCGTAGCCTTGCACCGTGATCCCGGCCGCCGTGAGCCCGTCAAACATCGGATGCAATCTGGCCTTCGGCAGCGAGGCCGAGTGCACGAGAGCTGCACGCGTGCCAAAGCGCGCCGCCTCTCGGGGCAGGGCGGCACTGCAGCCGCGGGTGAGCGAGAGGCGTTCGGGGGTGAGAAGCGCGCCGAACATCGGTCAGCCGAAGTCCAATGTTGCGTGAATGGCGCGTTGCCAGCGGCTGTAGCGCTGCGCGCGCTCAGGCTCATCCATCTGCGGTGTGAACGTGCGCTCGACTGCCCATTCTGCCGCGAAGGCCTCCGGAGAGGCGCAAAGGCCTGCCTTGTAGCCTGCGAGCCAGGCGACGCCTTTCGCCGTGGTCTCCAGCACAGCAGGTCGGTCCACAGCGGCGCCGAGAATATCGGCGAGGAATTGCATGGCCCAATCATTCGCGGTCATGCCACCATCCACACGCAAGGTGGTTTGCGCCGAGGCGAGGCCGCTGGCCGCCCAATCATCCTGCATCGCCGACCAAAGATCACGGGTCTGGAAGCCCACACTTTCCAGCGCCGCGCGAGCGATTTCCTTGGGGCCGGTGGCGCGGGTGAGGCCGAAGCTCGCGCCACGGCATTCGGCGTTCCAATAGGGCGCGCCGAGGCCGGTGAAGGCGGGCACAAGCACCACATCCTGAGCCGGATCGGCGGCCTGCGCGAGGCTTTGGGTCTCGGAGGCGGAGCGGATGATCTGCAAACCGTCACGCAGCCATTGCACCACGGCACCGGCGATAAAGATCGCGCCTTCAATGGCATAGGTGGGCTTGCCGTCGAGTTGATAGGCGATGGTGGTGAGCATACGGTTTTTCGAGCGCAGCGGCGTTGCGCCCGTGTTGAGGAGCGCGAAGCAGCCGGTGCCATAGGTCGATTTCATCATGCCGGGTGCGAAGCAGGCCTGCCCCACCGTGGCGGCCTGCTGATCGCCCGCCACGCCGAGGATCGGAATTTCGACGCCGAAGAGATCGGCACGGGTGCGCCCGAAATCGGCCGCGCAATCGCGGACTTCGGGCAGCATCCGCATCGGGATGCCGAGCCTTGCGCAGATCGTCGAGGACCAGCGCAGGTTGCGGATATCGAAGAGCATGGTGCGCGCGGCATTCGTCGCGTCCGTGGCATGCACGCGCCCGCCGGTGAGCTTCCAGATCAGGTAGCTGTCAACGGTGCCAAACAACAGATCGCCGGCCTCGGCGCGGGCGCGGGCGCCCTCTACCGTATCGAGGATCCAAGCCAGTTTGGTGGCGGAGAAATAGGGGTCGCAGAGCAGGCCGGTTTTTTCGGTGATGATCTCCTCGAACCCCTCCTCGCGCAGGGTGGTGCACAGCTCGGAGGTGCGGCGGTCTTGCCAGACGATGGCGTTGTAGACCGGAAGGCCGGTGTGCCGATCCCAGACCAGTGTCGTCTCGCGCTGGTTGGTGATGCCGATGGCGCGGATGGCGCTGGCGTCGAGCCCCGCGCGCTCTAGAGCGGCACGGCTGGTGGCAGCCACCGTTGACCACAGATCAGCCGGATCATGCTCGACCCAGCCCGAAGCGGGGAAATGCTGGGGGAATTCTTCTTGGGCGGAGGCGATGGGCGTGAGCGCTGCGTCAAAAATGATGGCGCGCGACGAGGTCGTACCTTGGTCGATTGCGAGAATATAGTCCATGCCCCCCCCCCGGGTCTCGTCGTGTGGTCTGAGCCTAATCTGCATGGGGGCGAGGCGTAAACCCCGCCCCCTGCTTGGTTATTTCCAGGACGCGATCAGATCGTCATAGGCAACGGTCTTCGGCTCCTCGCGCTCGTTCTCGAGCTTCGGCTTGGGTGCGCCCGGCTGGTCGAACCAGTATTGCGCATCCATTTCCTCGTTGAGCTTCGGCCCCAGATCGCCTTGCACGCCAGCGCGCTCAAGGCGGGCAAGCACCTTCTCTTGCTCGGCGCAGAGGCTGTCCATCGCCTCTTGCGGGGTTTTGGCGCCCGAGGAGGCGTCACCGATATTTTGCCACCAGAGCTGCGCCAGCTTCGGATAGTCGGGCACGTTGGTGCCGGTGGGCGACCATGCCACACGGGCGGGCGAGCGGTAGAACTCGACCAGACCGCCAAGCTTGGGCGCGCGTTCGGTGAAGGACGGGTGCTGGATCGAGGATTCGCGGATGAAGGTTAGGCCCACATGCGATTTCTTCACATCCACCGTTTTGGAGGTCACGAATTGCGCGTAGAGCCATGCGGCCTGCGCGCGGTCCACGGGGGTGCTTTCCATCAGCGTCCAGGAGCCTGCGTCCTGATAGCCGACCTTCATGCCCTCTTCCCAATAGGCGCCATGCGGCGAGGGGGCCATGCGCCATTTCGGCGTGCCATCCTCGTTCACCACGGGCAGGCCATCCTTGACCATGTCAGCGGTGAAGGCGGTGTACCAGAACATCTGCTGTGCCACTTCGCCCTGCGCCGGAACCGGACCGGCTTCCGAGAAGACCATGCCTGCGGCTGCCGGAGGCGCGTATTTGGTGAGCCAGTCGATGTATTTCTCGATCGAGTAGACGGCAGCGGGGCCATTGGTATCGCCGCCACGGGCGACGCAAGAGCCCACCGGCTGCGACTTCTCGTTGACGCGGATGCCCCATTCATCGACCGGAAGGCCGTTCGGCTCGCCCTTGTCGCCGGCACCGGCCATCGAGAGCCAGGCATCGGTGAAGCGCCAGCCGAGGCTCGGGTCTTTCTTGCCATAGTCCATGTGGCCATAGACCTTGGCCGGACCGCCGATGTAGCTCATGTCACGGCCGGTGAAGAATTCCGCGATGTCCTCATAGGCCGACCAGTTCACCGGAACGCCGAGGTCATAGCCGTATTTGGCTTTGAAATCAGCCTTGGTTTTCTCGTCGGAGAACCAGTCCTGACGGAACCAGTAGAGGTTGGCGAACTGCTGGTCGGGAAGCTGGTAAAGCTTGCCGTCCGGACCGGTGGTGAATTTGGTGCCGATGAAGTCGGCCAGATCGAGACCGGGGTTGGTGACCGCTTTGCCGTCGCCTGCCATCCACTCGGTGAGGTTGCGGGCCTGCTTGTAGCGCCAATGGGTGCCGATCAGGTCGCTGTCGTTGATGTAAGCGTCATAGATGTTCTCGCCCGACTGCATCTGGGTTTGCAGTTTCTCGACGACGTCCCCTTCGCCGATCAGGTCATGGGTGACCTTGATGCCGGTGAGCGCGGTGAAGGCCGGAGCCAGCACTTTCGATTCATACTCATGGGTGGCAATGGTCTCGGAGACGACCTTGATTTCCATGCCCTCATAGGGCTTGGCCGCGTCGACGAACCATTGCAACTCGGCTTCCTGATCGGCGCGCGAGAGCGCCGAGAGATCACCAATTTCGCTGTCGAGGAAGGCTTTGCCCTCTTCGATTCCGGCGTAGGCCGGTGCGGTTGCCATCAGCGCAAGCGCCATGGCGGTGGTCAGATGCAGTTTCATGTTCTCCTCCCTGAGAATTTTTGAGCTGCGAGGTGATAGTCGTGCGTCAGACCCAAGCGAAAACCGCGAAGGCGAAGACGAGGCACAGGGCGAGCGCCCCCCAGAGCGGGGCACCCATGGTGGCGAGCCAGATCAGGTTGATGAACCCCGATCCCAGCAGGCTGATGAACAGCCGGTCGCCACGGGTTGTTTCGAAACGCAAGATGCCAAGGCGGGGCGTTTCGGGGAATTTGATCGCCAGCACCGTGAACAGCGCCAAAAGCAGGGCGATGGTGCCGAAGAAGGCGGCGGTCGGCAGGGTCCAGGCCATCCAAGCCATTGTGAAATCTCCTCAAACCCGGCCGAGGGCAAAGCCCTTGGCAATGTAGTTGCGGACGAAATAGATCACGAGCGCACCGGGGATGATGGTGAGCACGCCCGCGGCGGCGAGCACGCCCCAATCCATGCCGGAGGCGGAGACGGTGCGCGTCATCGTGGCGGCGATCGGCTTTGCGTTCACCGAGGTGAGGGTGCGCGACAGGAGCAGCTCGACCCACGAGAACATGAAGCAGAAGAAGGCAGCCACCCCCACACCCGAGGCAATCAGCGGCAGGAAGATCTTCCCGAAGAAGGCGGGGAAGGAATAGCCGTCGATATAGGCGGTCTCGTCGATTTCCTTGGGCACGCCGCGCATGAAACCTTCAAGGATCCAGACCGCGAGTGGCACGTTGAAGAGGCAATGCGCAAGCGCCACAGCGATATGGGTGTCAAACAGGCCAACCGAGGAATAGAGCTGGAAGAAGGGCAGCGCGAAAACCGCAGGCGGGGCCATCCGGTTGGTGAGCAGCCAGAAGAACAGGTGCTTATCGCCCAAGAACCGGTAGCGCGAGAAGGCATAGGCGGCGGGCAGCGCCACGCTGATCGAGATGACGGTGTTGAGCACCACATAGATCAGCGAGTTCACATAGCCCATATACCAGCTCGGATCGGTCAGGATCGTCAGGTAGTTCGCGAAGGTGAGGGTTTCGGGCCAGAGCGTGAAGGCACCGGTGATCTCGGTGTTGGTCTTCAGGCTCATGTTCACCAGCCAGTAGATCGGGATCATCAGGAAGGTGAGATAGGCGGCCATCACGAGGCCTCGGGTCGGGATGCGCATCACTTGCCCTCCGCTTTGTCGAGATTGGTCATGACCGTGTAGAACACCCAAGAGATCAGCAGGATCACGAGGAAATACATGATCGAGAAGGCGGCTGCGGGCCCGAGATCGAATTGCCCGATGGCCATTTTCACGAGGTCGATGGACAGGAAGGTGGTGGCATTGCCGGGGCCGCCGCCGGTGACGACGAAGGGCTCAGTATAGATCATGAAGCTGTCCATGAAGCGCAGCAACACAGCGATCAGCAGCACGCCCTGCATCTTGGGAAGCTCGATGAAGCGGAACACCGCCCAGCGCGTGGCCTGATCGATCTTGGCGGCTTGGTAATAGGCCTCGGGGATCGATTGCAGGCCGGCATAGGCCAGAAGCGCCACCAGCGAGGTCCAGTGCCAGACATCCATGGTGATCACGGTGGCCCAAGCATCCAGCGCATCATTGGTGTAGTTGTAGTCGATGCCGAGCGCAGCGAGCGTATGGCCCAAAAGCCCGATGTCGACGCGGCCGAAGATCTGCCAGATCGTGCCCACCACGTTGAACGGGATCAGCAGCGGCAGCGCCATGGTGACGAGGCAGAACGAGGCCCAGAACCCGCGCTTGGGCATATTGAGCGCCACGAAAATGCCGAGCGGCACCTCGATGGCGAGAATGATCGCGGTGAACATCGCCTGACGGCCGAGCGCATCCCACATCCGTTCCGAATGGAGCATCTCGTCGAACCAGTCGAGGCCCGCCCAGAAGAACTCGTTGTTGCCGAAGGTGTCTTGCACCGAATAGTTCACCACCGTCATCAGCGGCACCACGGCCGAGAAGGCCACGAGCAGCAGAACCGGCAGGACGAGGAACCAGGCCTTGTTGTTGAGGGTCTTGTCCATCACTGCTCTCCCTGCGGGGCGATGCGCCAGTCATCGGCGTAGACGTTGATCTTCTCGGGCGCGAAGAGGAGCCGAGTGGCCTCAGCGTCGATGGCCATGCCTTCGGGCAAGGTCACGTTCACCGACACGTCCCCGCAGGTCCCGCGGATGATGCGGTGGCGTCCCACATCCTCAATGCGCTGGATCTGGAAGGGCAGGCCGCCTTCGCGGGCGAGAACGCAGAATTCGGGACGGATGCCGATCTGGGCGCGGCCTGAAACTGGCCCGTAGGCCGCGCCCAGAGGCACCTCGACGCCTTGCACGAAGGCGCGTTGGCCCTCGATTTTGGCATCAAAGAAATTCATCCCCGGCGAGCCGATGAAATAGCCCACGAAGCTATGCGCCGGCCGCTCGAACAGCTCTTCGGGTGTGCCCATCTGCACCACGCGCCCATCATACATGACCACCACCTTGTCGGCGAAGGTGAGCGCCTCGGTCTGGTCATGGGTCACATAGATCATCGTGTGCCCGAAAGCGCGGTGCAGGGCCTTGAGCTGGGTGCGCAGCTCGAATTTCATATGCGGATCGATGACGGTGAGCGGCTCGTCAAACAAGATCGCGTTCACATCCTCGCGCACCATGCCGCGCCCGAGCGAGATTTTCTGCTTGGCGTCGGCGGTGAGGCCGCGCGCTTTTTGCTTGAGGATCTCCTCCATCCCGATCATCCGCGCGATCTCTTGCACGCGTCCGGCGATATAGGCGGGATCCATGCCGCGGTTGCGCAGCGGGAAGGCGAGGTTCTCGCCCACGGTCATCGTGTCGTAGACCACGGGGAACTGGAACACCTGCGCGATGTTGCGCTCGGCGGTGGCGGCTTCGGTCACGTCGCGGTCGCCGAAGAGCACACGGCCGTGGCTGGGGCGGAGCAAACCCGAGATGATGTTGAGAAGTGTAGATTTCCCGCAGCCCGAGGAGCCGAGGAGCGCGTAGGCGCCGCCATTCTGCCAGACGTGATCCAAGGCTTTGAGCGCGAAATCGGCGTCGGAGCTGGCGTTGGGTTTGTAGCTGTGGGCGAGGTTTTGCAGGGTGATCTGTGCCATGGTCCGCCTCAGGCCGCGAAGGCATAGGAGGCGGGGGCGGCAAGCTGCCCGTCCTCGGTGAAGAGATAGAGGAAGGAGGGGTCGAGGGCGCAGGTCAAAGCCGCACCGGCGTCCAGCGCATGCACCCCGTGCACCAGCCCGACCCATTGGTCAGACCCGTGGCTGAGATGCAGGAAGGTCTCGGAGCCAGTCACCTCGGTGCCGCGAATGGTGCAGGGCAGTTCGATCGCGCTGCCCGAGTGATGACCCGCGATCTCGAGATGGTTGGGGCGGAAGCCCGCGCGGTAGATCCCGTCCGGCAGGTTGGCGAACACCCCGTCTGCGGGGGCATTCACCCCTTGCCCGAACGCGAGGCGATGGCCCCGTTTCTCGACGCGCGCGAAATTCATCGGCGGGTCGGAGAACACGCGCGCAGTCGTCATGTCGCAGGGTTGGCGGTAGACTTCGGCGGTGCGGCCGAACTGGGTGACACGGCCCTCCCATAGCGTGGCGGTGTGGCCGCCCAAGAGAAGCGCCTCTTCAGGCTCCGTGGTGGCATAGACGAAAATCGCGCCCGATTTCTCGAAGATCTTCGGGATCTCCACGCGCAATTCCTCGCGCAGCTTGTAATCGAGGTTCGCCAGCGGCTCGTCGAGCAAGACGAGGCCTGCGCCCTTCACAAGGGCCCGCGCCAATGCGCAGCGCTGTTGCTGGCCGCCCGAGAGCTCAAGCGGCTTGCGGGTGAGCATCTGGTCGAGCTTCATCAGCGCGGCCGCTTCATGCACGCGGCGATCGATCTCGGATTTCGACGCGCCCTGGATCCGCAGCGGCGAGGCGATGTTGTCGTAAACGGTCATCGCCGGATAGTTGATGAACTGCTGGTAGACCATGGCCACGCGGCGCTCCTGCACCCGCTGGCCCGTCACATCGCGGCCTTCCCAGAAGACGCGGCCGGAGCTGGGCTGATCGAGCCCCGCCATCAGGCGCATCAACGAGGTCTTGCCCGAGAGCGTCGGCCCGAGCAGCACGTTCATCGTGCCTTTTTGCAGCGTCAGGTCCGTGGGGTGGATGTGACTCCGGCCCTCCACGGAACTCGAAACGCCTTTGAGTTCCAGTGTCATATGTCCTCCCGAGCCGCGTTGAGCACGGCCTTATTTCGCGCGCGCCGCCATATAGGCGCCGAGTGCGGTCTTTTCCGTCTCGCTGAGGCGGAGCCCCAGTTTGGTCCGGCGCCACACAACGTCCTCCACGGTGCGGGCCCATTCCTGATCCATCAGCCAGTCTACTTCGGCTTGCGTCAAAGTCGCGCCGAAATTTGTACCCAAATCTTCAATTCGCGCAGCGTCACGCAAAATCGCGCGTGCTTCCAGCCCGTAATGCCGGAACAAACGCTCGGCCCAAGCCTGCCCGAGGAAGGGGTAGTCTGCTGCGAGCCGCGCCGTTTCGGCTGTGGTCTCCTCGGGCGCGAAGCCTGCGCCCGGCAGCGGCACGCCGGCGGTCCAGTTTGGCTTCAACCCGTTGAAGAATGGCGAAAGTTTTGCCATGCCGCTCTCGGCCAAGCGGCGGTAGGTGGTGATCTTCCCGCCGAACACATTCAGCAAGGGCGCCCCCTGCTGGTCGACCGCGAGCACATAATCGCGGGTCGCGGCCGTGGCCGAGCTCGCACTGTCATTGTATAGCGGGCGCACGCCGGAATAGGTCCAGACGATCTGATCCGCGCTGATCGATGTTTCGAAATAGGTCGCGGCGAAAGCGCGCAGATAATCGGCTTCGGCTTGCGAGCAGGCGGCGGCTTCCGGTGCGCCCTCATGGTCCTGATCGGTGGTGCCGATCAGGGTGAAATCCTGCTCATAAGGAATGGCGAAGATGATGCGACCGTCTTCGCCTTGGAAGAAATAGCAGCGGTCGTGGTCGTAGAGTTTCGGAACGACGATATGGCTTCCGCGCACGAGCCGGATCGAATGGCTGTGCGTGAGCCCGATCTGCTCGTCCAAGAGCCGATCAACCCAAGGCCCTGCCGCATTCACCAGTGCACGGGCGTAATGGATGGCCTCGGTCCCTGCCGTGTCGCGCAGCGTTACCGCCCAGAGCTCGCCTTCGCGTTTGGCGCGGATCACCTCGGTGCGTGTCAGAATTGTTGCGCCGCGCGCCTGCGCATCGCGGGCGTTCAGAACGACGAGGCGCGAGTCCTGCACCCAGCAATCGGAATATTCGAATGCCTTACGGAATTTCTTCTTAAGGGGCTGACCGTAAACCTCTTTTGTGAGGTCGAGGGTGCGCGTTCCGGGCAGGATCTCGCGTCCGCCCAGCGTGTCATAGAGGTAGAGCCCGAGGCGGATCAGCCACGCGGGGCGGCGGCCTTTCATCCACGGCATGAACAGCGTGAGCAGGCGCGAGGTGGGCGTGCTGCTCTCGAAGCGCATATCGGCATGGTAGGGCAGCACGAAGCGCATCGGCCAAGAGATATGGGGCATCGCCTTCAGCAAGGTTTCGCGCTCTTCGAGGGCTTCGCGCACGAGGCGGAACTCGAAGAATTCGAGATAGCGCAACCCGCCATGAAACAGCTTGGTCGAGGCGGAGGAGGTGGCTTGGGCCAGATCGCCCTTCTCGGCCAGCATCACCGTGAGGCCACGCCCAGCCGCATCACGGGCGATGCCGCATCCATTGATGCCGCCGCCAATGACGAACAGATCAACAGGCTGGAGTTCAGTGGTGGTCACGACAGCGTCTCCCCTCGCTACGCTGCCCAAAGAGCGCGTTTCGCCCTCGCTTGTCAATAATTCATTTTCGTTTTTGTTCGTTTTGATTTTTTGCGCGCCACTTCGCGCGCGCAGCAACGCATTCCGCGCATGCGGCGGAAGACAAGGGTGACAAATCGCGCAAGCTGTGGCAGCAGGGAAAGAGGGGGGCTCCATGGCACATAACTTCCGACAGACCGAAATTCTTGAAATCGCGCGCACCGAAGGGCGTGTGGTGGTGGAAACGCTGGCCGAACGCTTCAGAGTCTCGCTGCAAACCATCCGGCGCGACCTATCGGAATTGGCGGAGGAGGGGTTGTTGGACCGTGTGCATGGCGGCGCGGTGATCCGCACGGGGGTGAGCAATTTCGCCTATGAGGAACGTCGGCGCATGCATGAAAGCGCGAAGCTCGCCATCGCGCGGGCCTGCGCGCAAATGATCCCCGATAACTCGTCGCTGATCCTCAACCTCGGCACCACCACCGAAGCCGTGGCCCGCGAACTCCTGCATCATCGCAACATCACGGTGGTGACGAATAATATCAACGTGGCCAATATCTTGCTTGCCAATGAGAGCTGCGAGATCATGGTGGCCGGCGGCTCGCTCCGGCGCTCTGATGGGGGCTTGGTCGGTGATTTGACGGCCGATTTCATGAGCCAGTTCAAAGTTGATTTCGCGGTGATCGGTGCCTCCGCGCTCGATGAGGAAGGCGATCTGCTGGATTACGATCTGGCCGAGATCCGCGTGAGCCGGATGATCTTGCGGCAAGCGCGTAAATCGTTCCTCGTGACCGATTCGAGCAAGCTCGCGCGCTCCGCGCCCGTGCGGCTGGCCTCGCTCGAAGAGATCGATACGGTGTTCATCGACGAGGCCTTGCCGCCCGCACTGGAGAAACGCTGCCGCGAGTGGGGCACCGAAGTGCGCATCTGCGGCTGAGCGGGGCTAAGCGCGCGGTGATTTTTGCGCCAGAAGGCGCTCGTCTTCACGGATTTCCTGCCACATGGCGGCCATCACTGCGAAAATGGCAGCGAGCGGGAGGCCAAGGATCCAAGCAAAATACCGGGATCGTCAAGTTGTTGCCCGGGATCGAAAGTAGGAGTGGGCTACCTTCTGTCACGCGGCCATGCTTTTCGCACAGTCGTTCCAGCGCTCGAATGCGGCGGCGAGGCTCTGACGGTATCTGGAGGCGGTCATCTTGTGGCGGCGAGGGCGGAACAGATTGGCGGTTTCATCGTGGGCGCAGAGGAACCTTTGCGCCTGCCTTGCCGATTTGAAACGGCCCTGGATTTTCGCGCGCTTTCGCGTGGGTCTGTGCGATCCCTCAATACGATTGTTCAGTCCCTTGTGCGCCCGGTGATCCACGTTCAGCCCGAGCTGCCGCAGGGCCGCGCCGTAGCTGCGCAGCTTGTCCGTCACGATGACGCGGGGCCCTGCCATCGCCCTCGCAGCAACCGTCATCTATTGGTTATGAGTCCTGACCCTAGTCGAATACGAAGACCCGCGCACCGGCGCGGCGGGCCATCGTCATCAGGAAAGCCGCCAGGACGGATTTGCCGGAGCCGGGACGGCCGAGGATCAGCGTGTGGCCTCCCGTGGGCTCGCGATCCGGCGCGCCCTGTTCGTGGAAGTTGAAGCGAAACCCGCTGCGCTCGGGTGTGGGAAAAAGCGTGATCGGAACGCCCCAGGGGACTTCCCTGCCGGCCTGCCAAACGGCGTGCGGTGGAAGGTAGCGAGATCGGCGAAGTTGTGGTTCGTGATGGCAGCCTTGCGGCTTCGCGCCCCGGTATTGCCGGGATGCTGCGCCATGAAATGCGCCCGCGCGCCGAAGGCTTCCGAGATCAGGTTGATGCCGGAGGTGGCGGAGATGTTGCGGATTTCGGCCGCGATGTCGTCAAGCGCCGTCTGGGTGCGGGCATAGATCGCCACGGTCATGTGGTGCTCGCCGAAGATCAGGCGTTTGGATTCAAGATCGTCTTGGGCGAGTTCCAGTTCCTGGGCGAGGCTGACGGCCCCGTCATTGGCGGCCTGCATCAGGCGCAATTGCCGCTTGATCCGGCCTGCCATGATGTTTGGGTTTACGGCCACGAAGGAGTGGGTGACCACCATGTCGACGGGCAGGTTCGGCTCGTCGAGCATCAGGCTGTCGGTCTTGGCGGGATAGTTCTTCACCGCGAAGATCGCGCCGAGCTTGTTGCCGACGGCGCCGTCGGAAAGGGCGATAGTCGTGCCGCGGAAGGTGACGCGGGTATTGGCGACATCCTCAGCAATCACGCCGAGGCGCGACCGCGGGAAGAGCGGGTGCTCCTCGCCGGTGTTGAGGGAGCCAAGGAAGCCCAGAAGTTCGCCGGTGCTGGCGGCCAGCAGGCGGGGCTTCAGCTCATCGAAGGACGACAGGGGGAACCCGACGACCTCGTCGAGCTTACGCAAGCGGCGGGTCGTGTCCGCCGCATGTCGCGAGCGAGACGCCCCAAGTCCGAACGGCAAGCGGCTGCCGGTCTCAGGTCGCTTCAGCACCGTCAGGGTCAGCGTCTTGTCGCGCAAAGCCCATCAGCTTGGGTGGCCTGAGAAGGCCGATGAACACGCGAGACTGGTCGGACATCGGTCTTGCTCAGGTCGTCCAGATGGCGGCGACGATGGTGGGTGCTGCGGCGATGCCGGCGATTGCAACCACGACCCAGAGCGCCTGACGGAAGTCGAGGATGCCAAAGAGCCAGGAAAGGAACACCCCGATCAGGGCGAGCGTGCCAATCACGATCCCCAAGGGACCGGTGATCGCATCGACAATGCCTTGAAGCAGGGTCTGTACCGGCGAAAGGTCGATGCTCTGTGCAAGCGCTGGACCCGCCAGCACGATAAGGGCCATCGCGCCGAGCGCGACGATCGAAGGTCTCGATGTCATGAAAGATCTCCTCTGAGCCGCTCAAACACGGCAGTCACACGGGCCACATGCCCTTGGGTTTCGCGAAAAGGGGGAATGCCGCCGTGGCGTGTGACCGCCTCCGGACCAGCGTTGTAGGCCGCAAGGGCCAGAGAGCCCTCGCCGAACTGGTCGAGCATCATCAGCAGGTAGCGGGCTGATCCGTCGAGGTTCTGCGCAATGTCATGTGGGTCGACGCCGAGGTCGCGTGCGGTATCCGGCATACGCTGTCCAAGGCCTATGGCACCGACAGGGCTACGCGCTGCGGGATTGTATGCGCTCTCGACTTCGATGTTGGCCCGGTAAAGGAGCGCCCAATCAGTGACGGATAGCCCCGCGCGACGCAGCGCGCCATGCCCGGCATACCGTAGAGCCGTGGTCTCGATCGCATGGAGGATTTCTGGGGTGGCGCGGGCGGCAGATGGAGCCGGGATCGCTGGCTCGCTCGTTGCGTCAGGAACGCGAGGTTTTGCGAAGAGAAAAAGGCGCCCGTTTGCCTCTTGAGAAGAGGAAATCAATTGGCCGTCTGAGCGGACCTGGAAGATGAAACCGTCGGCCAGGGCCGGGGGCGCGGAACAAACGCCTCTACCCAAAGCAACGACGAGCGCAGTTGCGCGGTCAGCTGCCTTTGCTAGGCGGCGCGGCGTGGCGTTCGCGGCCACCTTCTTCAAGTGGGATGCTCGCCGTCGTACAGCCCATGTCGGCCAGGAAACTGACAAGACCAACGATGGTTTTGAAGTCGCGGAGCTTGAGGACGCTTCGGCTGGTGACGAGCATTTTGTCGTCACGCCCATCAGTGGCGACGGCGCGGATGACCCACGAGCCGTACCAGCTGTTATGGCGCCTCGAAGCTCTCTCCTTGCAGACCACCTCAATGAGGTAGCCCTCGGCGAGCAAGCCGCGCAGTCCGTCTTCTGTAACCACATTCGGGGCTTCTTCTATCATGGCCTTCCCTTGGGTCCTTGTTCTGCCTGGGTGCAGTATCAGGCCCACGGGGTCGCAACACCGTGAGCGATACAAAACAACATTAATGATAGCAAGACAATAATAACGTGTTGACGAAGTTCGCCTTGCTCCGATAACGGTGATAGCCGACAGAATGATAATCTTAAAGGCGGCAAAGGAGTTTTGCCCTGCGCTTGTTTATTGCGCGCAACGCACCGTTGCTGTTCGCGCTCCTGCTTGGAAGCATGCCGATAGCCGCGGCTGCGGATTGCGTACCTCCCGAGCGACCGTTCTTGCCTCAGTCGCGAGAAGACATTCGTGCCTATGCCGATCTGCTGCGTTCTGATTTCGAGGGCTACATTGCCGACATTCAGGAATATTTCCGCTGTCTTGATGCCGAGCGCCAACGGGCGTTTCAGGAGGCGCGCGAGGTCAGTGAAGACTATGGAACACTGATCGAGCTATTGGACTGAGCAAACGCATGGGCTTAACCGCCGTCGAGATCCTCGTAGTAGACGAGTGCGGGCATGTTGCGGCGCTGATGCACGATGCGCAGGATGACTGCCGCGCCATCCGCCGCATCGAGCCGCTTGTAGAAGATCACGTGACGCTGGCAATTGACGGACCGCATCCCCGGGACAAAGAGACTCCTGTCCCGGCCCGCGTCGGAATCCCCGGTGATCCGCTCGAAGGCGGTGACCAACTGGCGGTAATAGACGAGCCATTGGTCCCTGCCCCAGGTCTCGACGGTGTAGGCCCGTATCTCTTCAAGGTCCGACTTGGCCTGACCGGAAAGCCGAATCGTCATGTGGGTCAGCGATCAAACGCATCCGGCTCGAAGGCTTGGGCATCGAACTCGGCGAAATCCCCATTTTCGGCCAGGGTGGCTGCCATCTCGAGATCGGCCTTGAGGGCATAGAACTGCCGTGCGCCATCCTTCTCCATCAGCATTCTTACTCCGGCGCGCACGACTTCGCTCAGATTGGCGTAGGCGCCGGACTCGATCTGTGCCTGCACATATTTCTGCATCGGTTCGGTCAGGTGGACGTTTGGCATCAGACTCTCCTATCCATGCTCAATCGTATCAGATACTGACATAAATCTTCAAGCGCATGTTCGATCCCAACATAGGCCACTACACAGGATCGTTGCTCCACCCGCCCTTCCGTTCCCGGATTCCAGCCGTGGAACCAAGCCCTACCGTTTTCCGACACTGCCCTTCCTGGGACCATGGGCGCTGCGACACGCCGTTTGACGGGCTCATGCGGTCTGTTCTTCCGTGACCGCTTTCGTGGCCGCATGGAAACACCACATTTTCCTTTTTTCGCAAATGTTTGTTTGGCATCTAACGTGAAATGAAGCCGCAATTTTGGCCGCTTTCAAGACGCCTCAAGAGCCCAAACCGGCGTCAGATCTTGGAAGCCATCACGCGACACAAGCGAACAATCGCATGCCACCATCAATCAAATCTCCTTGCTATCATTAATGTTGTTTCGTGTCGCTGCGCCATTATAGATGGAGTCGGCATCATGAAGCACGTGATCCACGGCGTGGCTACAGCCACGGCACTAAGCATATCCGGACTAATGGCCTCGTCAGGTCCGGCTCAGGCCTATCAGGTGGACTGTGCGATCCTCCTCTGCCTTGCGGGCGGCTGGCCTGCCTCCGCGCCCTGCGCACATGCCAGAGCGGTCTTCATTCGGCGGATCACACCATGGCCGATCGAGCCACCCTTACAAATCTGGCGGTGTCCGATGGGTGTGTCGTTCAACGAACCAAGTCCGTTGTCGCCTATGGAACGCCTTTATGACATCACGTTCCGCGATCCGCCCGAACCGCAGGTATCGACTCCGATACCCCTTGTTCGCGTCCAGGCGGATGAACAAGCCGACATCGACATCTCGGGCGACGCCTTTGACTTCGTTCGCAGCATTCGCGTGTATCACATCCAGTACCGGCAGCACGAAAACCGAGATGGTGACTGCAATCGCGGCGACTCCACGCGGTTGGGGTCCTACGGCGTGCAGGGCGATTACCGATGGACAAGATCCACCGTGGGCCAGGTGCCGGCCGCATCCGGCCTGAGCATCCCGAATGGATGCGGCAGCTACTTCTACCGCTCCGTCTTCGTCGACTGGCGCGATCACGCCGGGAACTATGGTTCTGAAGAAGTTCGCTACTGACAAAATCTGCGCGCGGTTTCAATGCGCGCGTCCTCACAACCCCGCACTGGGGGCTGTGCAAAACCCCCGAAAAGGAGACGACGCCAGTCCGTGATCCTGCATGCGGTGTTCTTCATGTTCGCTACGCCGTTTCCTACCGAGAGGCGTTGTTGGACAAATCAGCTGGTGACCGCAGTCCCCCTTTCCCCAGACACACCTATCCTGGGGCCACGGTCATCGGGATGCCGAGAGCCGTGAAGCGGTTCATGACCGCCGCGCGGATCTGGACCTCTGCCACTTGGCGGTCGAAGTCCCGTGACATCAGCCGCTGGCCGAGCTGCTTCACGCAGTTCATTTTCGTTTCGACCCGGCTGCGGCGGTGGTACCCGCTCCAGTTCCGCCAGAGCGCCCTGCCCAGGTGCTTTGACGCCCGCAGGATTTCGTTGCGCGCCCGGGCTCCGGCAGTGTCCGGCTTCCATGGCATCGCGGTCCGCCTCGGCGGAATGACCGCTGCCGCGTCACGGGCGGCGATGGCATCTTGGCAGGCGCGCGTGTCGTAGGCGCCGTCGGCCGTCACCGTGGCGATCTCCTCCTCCGCCGGAATCTGGGCGAGCAGATCTGGCAGCATCCCTCTCCGGTTCGCTCTAACCGGTGGCGCTTACCGGCTCGACATCGCCGACATTGCTGGACGTGACCTCGACGGCCCGGATTTCCAATGTTTGCTCGTCGATCCCGAGGTGGACCTTGCGCCACACACGCCGTTTCGAGCCGCCATGCTTGAGCGTGTGCCACTCGCCTTCGCCCTCCACCTTGATGCCGGTGCTGTCCACTAGCAGGTGAAGCGCCTCCTTGGAGCCGCGATACGGGATGCTGATGTCCAAGGTCTTCTGACGACGTGACAGCGTGCTGAAGTCAGGCACGGACCACCCCAGCCCGGACAGTTCCAGCAGGCTCGCCACGAACCCCGTCGTCTGGCGGAGCGGCAGCCCAGGAGGACCTTGAGGGTGAGACAGGCCTGGATTGCGGCGTCGCTATAGGTTTGCTGGCGACCGCGCCGCCCGGACGGCGCCGCTTCCCATTGCATCAAGGGATCGAACCAGACGGTCAGCGATCCGCGCCGCCTCAGCGCCTGATTGTAGCTGCGCCAGTTGGTGGTCTTGTAGGTCGGCTTCGGAGGTCTGCTCATGCTGCCCGGCTAGCATGCTGGGTTCACGAGATGAATCCCCTAGATTTGCGCAACAACGCCCTGAATCACGCAAAATGCCTGAAAGCAATGGGTCTGGAGCCTAAGGAACCGTTAAGCCGCCGCGCGCAGGACGATGCGCGCCAGACGGAACTGATCCGGCAGGCCTGGTGCGACAGCGGCAAGGTCTATGGCTATCGCAAGCTGGCCGATGATCTACGTGATCAGGGAGAGCAGGTTTCCGAGAACCGGGTCGCCCGGCTGGCTGGCATTGCAGGCATCATGGCACAGGTCGGCTACAAGCGCCGCCCCGGTCGCTATGGCGGGGAGCCCGCTGTCGTCGCGTCCAACACCCTGGATCGGCAGTTCGAGGTGGATACGCCCGACAAAGTCTGGGTGACGGACATCACTTATATCAAGACCCACGAGGGGTGGCTGTATCTGGCGGTGGTGATTGATCTGTTCTCGCGGCGCGTGGTCGGCTGGTCGGCCCAGCCTCGCATGACGACCGACCTCGCCCTGCAGGCCCTGCTAGCGGCCGTCTGGCGACGAAAACCCAAGGCCAAGGTGATGATCCATTCCGACCAGGGATCGCAGTTCACCAGCCGCGAATGGCAGCTGTTCCTCAGCCAACACAATCTGGAAGCCAGCATGAGCCGCCGTGGGAACTGCCATGACAATGCGGTGGCCGAAAGCTTCTTCAAGCTCCTGAAGCGGGAACGCATCCGACGACGCACCTACCTGACCCGCGAAGCCGCAAGGCAGGACGTGTTCGAGTACATCGAGATGTTCTACAACCCGAAGCGCAAGCACACGAACAACGGCATGCTGTCGCCCGTTGACTTCGAAACTAGGCGGCAGAAACTGAACGAGGCAGGTGTCTAGGAAACATGGGGCTATTCAGTTTGGTTGCGGGGGCGTACAACCAACGATACCTGCGATTGGTCGAACGCCAGATCCCCAAGCTCGCAGAGCAATGTAACTCGTTGTCGTCGTTTGGAAAACCCGATTTTCGAACCACACACACCTCGCATTTAACTCCAGAGGTTGGTCAGCCCCCAAAGGGCACGAGGTTTGTTCCCACGGTTGACGGTGGGCTCCATTCGCTGGAATGGAATGAAGCATTCATTATGGGACAAGTGCGTCACGGCTGCGCCACGACCACGCACTCCATCCGCGCAATAATAATGTGGGATAGCCCGCCACTGATGGTGTGGATGGCCCGACCCACAGCATCGCATTGTGCCCGGATGGGTCTGGATACAGCGCCCCGAAAGGAGCCGTCCATAGAACAACGATCCTCAACATCGAGCGCCTGCTTGCTTCTGCTTAAAACCTGCCAGACGCCGCGCGACCAGTGTTGTGGACAGGCTGGCGGCACAGTTCCGGGGCACGCAGGATTAGATCGAGGACCTGGCCCCACGGATCGGCGAGGTGCACGCCGGTGACGCGCTTGCACGCCGTCTGGCAACGGTGCCCGGGGTCGGCGCGATCTCGTCCAGAGCCTTCGCCGTGACGATACCAGACGTGAGCTCCTTCAGAAGCGGTCGCGATTACGCAGCCTTGCTCGACGTGACGCCCCGGTCCCATTCGAGCGGCGCAAGGGAAGGCTGGGACGGATCCCGAAGGCCGGCAACTGCCACCTCGATACCCGGGCGCCATGGCGAGGATCCCGTCCGCTGATCTGCCGCGCCTCTCGGCTGATCAAGGCGGCTTAGCGAGTTGCGGGAACGTAGGGCGCGACACTTGGCGGCCACAGGCTCAGAGCCAGGTCGAAGACTCGATTGACGTTCTGCGAGATGACTGCTAGTAAGTGTTCGATCACTAACTAATTGATGCCGGATGATGCGAAAATCAGCAGACATGCGCAAGGCCGAGATCGTCGCGACCGTTCTCGAGATGGCTGACCGGATCGGCCCGGATCGGGTGACCACAGCTGCGGTTGCAGAACGGATCGGGGTGACCCAGGCGGCGCTGTTTCGGCACTTCCCATCCAAGGCAGAGCTATGGGCAGCCGTCGCCGAACAGGTCACCGACACGCTCGCGACGGCTTGGGGGGCGGCCCTCGAAGATGTGTCGGATCCGCTGGAGCGGGTGCGGGCGTTGGTGGCGGCGCAGCTTGCGGTGATTGCGCGCACGCCGGCGATCCCGATGCTTCTGTTCTCGCGCGAATTGACGATCGAGAATGAGGTGCTGCGCGGCGCCTTCCAGGAACGCCTCGGCGCATTTCACGAAATGCTTGCGGCGGACCTCGCTGCGGCTCAGGCGCAAGGACGGATCCCGGCCGAACTCGTGCCGCGTGATATCGCCCATCTGCTGAGCTCGCTTGTCCAGGGTGCCGCGATCAGATGGGCCCTCGGGGAGCGCAAGACATCCATGGAAGAAACGGGGCTGGCGCTGCTCGATGTGCAGTTGCGCCTGCTGCAACGGCAGGAAGGATCGCGGAGAGATGCGTAGGAGTTGGTTTGTCCTCGGTGTCGCTGCAATAGCGCTGGCGGGGGGGCTCTGGGGGATGCGCCAAAGACCGCTGCCGGTGCAGGTGCTCGCGCCGCAGACGGACCTCACGCTTCGGATTTATGGTCTTGGAAATGTCGAGGCGCGTGTGCTGAGCGCCGTTGGTTTCGAGCTCGGTGGCGCGGTGCAGAGCTTGTCCGCCGATGCGGGGGATCGTGTTGCGGCCGGGCAGGAACTGGCCGTGCTGCATTCCGAGGAGCAACAGGCTCGCGTTCTCCAGGCCGGGGCCGGGGTGGCCGCCGCGCGCGCGGCGCTCGCCAAGGCGGAGGCTGCTCTGCCCCGGGCTCAGGCGGTTCTGTCGCAGCGAGAAGCGGCCAATGCGCGCCAGCAGGAACTGGCGCGCGCCGACCGGGCCTCGAAGCAAAACGCTGAGGAGGCACAGCGTGATCTCGATGTCGCGCGCGCCGATCTCGCGGTGGCGGAGGCCGAGCTGATGGTGCTGCGCGCGCAACTGGCCGAGGCAGACGCGAACTTGCGCTCGGCCCACACGCTTCTCGATCAGCACGCCCTCACCGCGCCCTATGACGCCCTGATCATTGCGCGCAAGGCCGAGGCCGGGACCGTGGTCAAGGCGGGGGACACGATCTTCAGCCTGATTGATCCGCAAACGATCTGGATCCAAGCCTATATCGACGAAGAGCGCGCGGGGCAGCTTGCGCTGGGGCAACGGGGAAGCATCCGTCTTCGCTCGCGCCCGCAGCAGGCGTTTCACGGGGAAATAGCGCGTATCGGATTGGAGAGTGACCGCGTCAACGAGGAGCGCAAGGTGTGGCTCACCTGTTCCGACTGCCCCGCCGAAATGTATCTTGGCGAACAGGCTGAGGTCTTGGTCGCCATCGGTCATCGAGATCGGGCCCTGATGGTGCCAGAGGTCGATATCGCGGGTTTCGATGGCGCCTCGGGAACGATCTGGATCACGCAAGATGGTGCGCTCGCACGGGCAAAGGTGCAGTTCGGGGCGCGTGACGATTTGGGGCGCGCGGAGGTGACAGGCGGTCTGCCGGACGGCGCGAAGGTCATCTCTCCGGTTCCGAAGGGCGCGGTCGAGGGCCGCAAGGTCCGCATCGAGGCCGGCGCATGACGCTCGCGCTCAAGGACATCCGGCACAGCCTGTTTCGTTTTGTCCTGACCTGCTTTGGGTTAGGGCTGTTGATGACCGTCGTGCTGGCGATGATCGGGATCTATAATGGTCTGGTGTCGGATGCGCTTGCTGCGGTGAAGTCCCCGCGCGCAGATCTCTGGATCGTCGAGGCGAACACTCAGGGGCCCTTTGCCGAGGCCTCTGCGTTGCCCGCCTCGACCCGTGATGCGGTTGCGCGCCTTCCGGGGATCGCCGAGGCAGGCGCGATCACCTATCAGACGATCGAGGCCCGGCACGGGGCGCAGACGCTCCGGCTATATGTCATCGGTTACGAGCGCGGCCATCCCGGAGGCCCTCCCACTCTCGTCGACGGGCGGGGCCTAGGGCGCAGTCATTACGAATTGGTCGCCGATCGCAAGTCGGGGCTTACGGTCGGAGATACGATCCGTCTGGGACGCAACCGGTTCAGCGTCGTGGGGCTGACGGAAAATGCGATGAATTCCGGCGGCGATCCCGCGGTCTTCATGACCTTGTCCGATGCGATGGCCCTGCAAAGCGAGCTCGATCCCGCCGCCGAGAGGGTCCGGGCCGCGCGCGGGGCGGCTGCGCCTGATACCAGCACAGTGGCCGCGGTCATCGCGCGGATCGAGCCGGATGCCGATGTCACGCGGGTTGCGGCAACGATCCGGCAATGGAAACATTTGGGCGCTCTGACCCAGGCGCAGCAAGAAGAGCTGTTGCTCGCGTCGGTCGTGGATCGCGCGCGCCGCCAGATCGGGCTGTTTCTGGGGATATTGCTCAGCGTCTCGGCCGTGGTGATCGCGCTGATCATCTATACCATGACGATGGAGAAGCTAAAACAGATCGCGACGCTCAAGCTGATCGGCGCGCCGGATCGCACGATCCTCGGTCTGATCGTGCAGCAAGCCTTGATCCTGGGCGCCTCGGGGTGGGCGATCGGGCTGTCGCTGATCCTGCTGGTGAAAGACAATTTTCCGCGTCGGGTGGTTCTGGAGCCAACCAACGCTTTGGTGCTTTTCGGGATCATCATCTTCGTTTGCATCCTGGCATCCGGATTGGGAATCCGCGCCGCGCTCAAGGTCGATCCGGCGACCGCGCTCGGAGGCTGAGATGGCGATCGGTGATCTTCTCGTCGAGGTGTCGGGTGTGGCCAAGCATTACGGCGAGGGCGAAGCCCGCGTCGATGCCCTGCGCGCGGTCGATTTGCAGATCCGTGCGGGCGAGGTGGTGGCGATGCTCGGCCCCTCGGGCTCGGGCAAGACCACGCTGCTCAATATCATCGGCTGCATCGTCGATCCCTCGGCCGGCCGGCTTGTGCTCGATGGCGAAACAGTGTTCGACGGCCGGTGGCTGCGCGGCAACCTGCGGCGCCTGCGTCTGGACAAGATCGGCTTCATCTTTCAGGCGCACAACCTGCTTCCCTTCCTCACCGCCGAGGAGAATGTCGCGCTGGTGCTCGATCTGGCGGGATCGACGCCGGCTGCGTCGAAAGCCCGCGCGCGCGACTTGCTGGAGTATCTCGAGGTGGGGCATCGGGCGCGGGTCAAGCCTGCCCATCTGTCGGGCGGCGAAGCGCAGCGCGTTGCGATTGCGCGCGCATTGGCGAACCGGCCGCGGATCATTCTTGCCGACGAGCCGACGGCGGCCCTCGATTCCGTAAGGGCGCAACTCGTGATGGATTTGCTGCGCAAGCTCGCCGTCGAGCAGGAGGCCTGCATTCTCACCGTGACCCATGACGAGAAAATCTTCGACCGCTTCGATCGGCTGATCCATCTGCGCGATGGGCGCCTGAGCACGGAGTAAGGCACGCGGCAGCCAACCCGGGAGGCTTGGGGCGCGGTGAAACGCGTGGTCCAGGCAACACGCCAGGATGCGCCCCCCCGATTCCCAGCGTCATGTTCTGCGCGGATAGCGAATGGCTGGCTCGCAAACACGGGCCGTCGCGACGTAGGCAACGGAGGAAGGTCCACATCGCCTTGGACACGAAAACCGGCAACATACGCGCAGTCGACTCCACCTCGAGCCGTCACGGAGGCAGCCCTTTCCTGCTCGCGGTGCTAGAGTAAATTCCCGAGATGCGGCGATCGCCACCCTCATCGCGGACGGCGCCCATGACACGCGACGATGCCATGGTGCGATCATGGACCGAGACTCTCATGCCGATCCGCCGGAACGGGCGCAGCTGGAAAGAGGGTTGCCCCACAGCCTCAGCCTAGAACGAGATCTTGCACGCGACGCGACGCCTTGGAAGAGCGCCCTGGAATCGATGGACTGACTATCGCGTCCGAAATCGGGGCGAGGCTCAGATGAAGCGCCTGAAGCTCTTTGGCGAGCGGATCATGTCGCGAGGCCCTGACCGCCAGGCCGCCGAAATCCAGATCCGCATCCTTCGCGGCTGTGGTCGAACCGGTGGCGCCTGCCGCTCAGTGATGAACTGCTTCCCGGCCCTCGGCCGCGCCAAGATTGAGGCTATTGTCTGAAGGGAGACGGGAAAGGAGACCGTCAGCCCGTACGTTGATTGGCACAACAACGGCCCGTCTCGCATTCACAAAATTGGTATTTGAAATACCATTTCATCGAAGATAGCATGAGACTCAAGTTCAAGCTCGTGAGAATCCCATGCCCTCCGCCGCATCTTCCCAAACCAGGGCGCCCCCCCTTACCGTTCGCCGCTGGGCGCCCAAAATCCGCATGATACGCAGCTGCTGGAATATCCCCCGGACGCCCTCGCCGTCACGCCCGACCTCGTGCTTGCCCCTCCTCGCCGGCTGGAGGGCGGACGGCGATCGCCTCGGCTATGACGGAGGGCTCCTTCGACCGGACGCTTGCGGCTCCCAGGCCGAGACCTTTCGATGTCGGGGGTGAGCTTCAGGCGGCGCGACTTATCGCGATCCATCCACCATCCCATGATATCCGCCTCGACCTGATCTTGACCGAGGCCGAAGCACAGACGGAACGAGACCTGACATGACGACAAGCTCGGAACAGATGCGGACCTGGAACGGTCCAGCCCTCCTGACCTTTGGGTTTCGCCCCTTCTTTCTCGGGGCCGGACTATGGGCTGCGAGTGCGATGACGCTGTGGCTCCTGATGCTCTCAGGTGCGGCGGAGCTACCGATACGCTTCGATCCCGTGTGACCTGCCCCCCGGTCGTCCCTCGTTCATGACGAGAGTCCTTGGGGATGATATTGGTTGGTTTCGGGTGTGGCAAGCGCGCCGGGCGCGGAGCCCTCAGATTGCTCAAGCGCCCGGCGCGCTTCTGCCGGGGTCTTGTTGGCCAGCGAGGAATGCGGCCTGACGTTGTTGTAGTCGTAGCGCCAGAGTGCCAGCTTGCGGCGGGCATCGGCCAGGCTGTCGAAGATCTCCTCGTTCAGGCATTCGTCGCGCAGGCTGCCGTTGAAGCTCTCGATGAATCCGTTCTGCTGCGGCTTGCCCGGATCGATGTAGTGCCATTCGACGCCGTTCTCGTTAGCCCATTTCAGGATGGCCTTGCTGGTGAACTCGGTGCCATTGTCAGAAACGATGCAAGCGGGTTTGCCGTAAATCCTGACCAGCGCATCGAGTTCCCGCGCCACTCTGGCCCCCGAGATGCTGGTGTCGGCAATCAGGGCAAGGTTCTCGCGGCAGCGATCGTCGTTGACGGCCAGGATGCGGAACTTGCGGCAGGCCCCGAACGTGTCGGATAGGAAGTCCAAAGACCACCGCTGGTTCGGGCGCAATGGCACCGGCATCGGCGTTCGGCTGCCGCGCGCCCGTTTGCGGCCACGGCGTCGACGCACCGACAGGCCCTCTTCCCGGTAGATGCGGTAGAGCTTCTTTTCGTTCATGATCATGCCCTTGCGCTCCAGCAGGATACCCACGCGCCGGTAGCCGAAGCGACGGCGCTTCTCGACGATCTTGTGCATCGCCTCACGGATTTCCGGGTTATCGGGCGGCCTGTCACGCCGCACCGTCTTCGGATCGACACCGATCAGGACGCAGGCCCGGCGTTGAGAGATCGGATGATCCCTCATCGCCCGCAGCACCGCGTCCCGCCGTTGCACCGGTGTCGTCAGGGCTTTCCCAAGAGATCCTTCAGAACCACGTTGTCCAGCATCGCATCCGCCAGAAGGCGCTTCAGCTTCGCGTTCTCGTCCTCGAGCTGCTTCAGCCGCTTGGCGTCCGACAGGTCCATCCCGCCATACTTCGCCTTGAGCTTGTAGAACGTCGCGGGGCTCAACCCGTGCTTCCGGCAAAGCTCGGAAGTCGGCAAACCCGCCTCCTGCTCCTTGATCATCCCGATAATCTGCGCCTCGGTGAACCGGCTTTTCCTCATGTCGTCTGCTCCTTCTCAGGTTGGGCAGACTCTACATCACAGCGAGGGAACTTCCGGGGGGCAGGTCACTGCCCCTACAAGAAGGTCTACTACAACTGGTCGACCGGAAAATCCGAGAAATGCACGCTGTGCTATCCCCGGATCGAAAGCGGCAACCCGACGGTATGTTCGGAAACCTGCGTGGGGCGCATCCGATATCTCGGCGTGATGCTCTATGACGCCGACAAGATCGTCGAGGCGGCGAACGCGGCCGACAAGATGGATCTCTATGACGCGCAGCTCGGCGTGTTCCTTGACCCCAAAGACCCTGCCGTCATCGCCGAGGCGCAAAAGCAGGGCATTCCGCAAGACTGGATCAAGGCCGCCCAGGAAAGCCCGATCTGGAAGATGGCGATGGAGTGGAAGGTCGCCTTCCCGTTGCACCCCGAATACCGGACGCTTCCGATGGTGTGGTACATCCCCCCGCTCTCTCCGATCCAGAACGCCGCCGAGGCGGGGGCCATCGGGATGGATGGCGCCATGCCGGACGTGAAGAACCTGCGCATCCCGCTGCGCTATCTCGCCAACATGCTGACGGCAGGCGACGAAAAGCCGATCGCCCGCGCCCTGGAGCGCATGCTGGCCATGCGCGCCTACATGCGAGCCAAGAGTGTCGATGGTGTGATCGACGAGGCCGTCGCCGCACGCGTCGGGCTCTCGGGCCAAGTCATCGAGGACATGTATCGCATCATGGCGCTGGCCGATTACGAGGACCGATTCGTCATTCCCACTACGCATCGTGAACAGGTCGAGGAAGCCTATGATCTGCGGGGCGGCTGCGGCTTCACCGATAGCAACGGATGCTCCACCGGCATCTCCAAGGCGTCGCTGTTCGGTGGCTCCAAGAAGCCGCTCAAGATGCCGCAGGAGGTGCGCTGATGTCATTGTCGCCTCAAGACCGCACGCTCAAGGCCATGTCCCTGATCCTGAGCTATCCGACGCGGGAACTGCAACAGGCAATGCCCGAAATCAGCGGCGTTCTCGCCTCGGAGTCGCGTCTGACCGCCGCGGCGCGGCGCGCGCTGCGCCCGCTCACGAGCCAGTTGGCGACACGCGACCTCTATGAGCTGCAAGAGCAGTATGTGATGCTGTTTGACCGCTCGCGCGCCTTGTCCCTGAACCTGTTCGAACATGTCCACGGCGAAAGCCGTGACCGGGGTGGCGCGATGGTCTCGCTGCTGGAAGCCTATCGTGACGGCGGGTATGAACCGGCCACCACGGAACTGCCTGATCACCTGCCGGTGTTGCTGGAATTCCTGTCGACGCGTCCCTTTGTCGAAGCACAGGAAACTTTGGCGGACGCGGCGCATATATTCGAGGCCCTGACCGCCCGGCTTGTCCGGCGCGAAAGCCCTTATGCCGTCGTGTTCGCCGCTCTTTTCCAGCGTTCTGGCGGTGCGCCGGATCAGGCCGCGGTTGCCGAGCTTCTGGATCAGCCCGACATCGACGCCGACGACCTCGAAGCACTCGATAAGGTCTGGGAGGAAAGCGAGGTGCGTTTCGGTCCCGACCCGAATGGAGGATGCCCGCAAGTCCGCGACATGCTCGCGCAGATGGATGTTCCGATCAATCCCGCGCCGCGCGCGACGGCCGAGTAACGGAGGCTGAAATGAACGATTTCTTCTTTGGCATATATCCCTATATCGCCCTCTCGATCATGATCGTCGGCTCGATCGCCCGATATGACCGGGACCCGTTCACCTGGAAATCCTCGTCCAGTCAGTTGCTGCGGCGCAAGCAACTGATGGTCGGGTCTATCCTGTTTCATATCGGCGTCCTGTTCATTTTCTTCGGACACTTCTTCGGCCTCCTGGTCCCGCACCAGGTCTACGAGGCGATCGGCATTCACGCCGAAGCCAAGCAATTGCTGGCTGCAATCGCTGGCGGCATTGCCGGTATCGTCGCGATCATCGGCGCGCTGATGCTGGCGCACCGTCGGCTGACGGAGCCGCGGATCCGCGACACCTCCAGCTTCTGGGACATCACGATCTTGCTGATGCTGGTGGCGCAGCTCGCCCTTGGCCTGATCAGCGTCCCCTATTCCATCGCCACCGCCGAACATGGCAGCGTGATCAACTTCATGAACTGGGCTCAGGGTGTCTTCACCTTCCAGAGCGGCAATGCCGCGCATATCGCGGATGAGCCGCTGATCTACAAGCTGCACATCGTTCTGGGGCTGACGATCTTCCTCGTCTTCCCCTTCACCCGGCTGGTGCACATTCTCTCGGGGTTTGCGGCGCCCGTGCGGTATCTGCTGACCCGCACCGGCTATCAGATCGTGCGCTCACGCCGTCAGGCGCCGCGCCATCCGGCGGAGTAAGCGCAATGAACGCACAGCTCTATCCCGATCTTGTCGTCAATGGCGAGCTCGTCCCCCATTCGGTGGTGGCCAACGAAGCGCAGAACCATCCGGCGCCCTCCGGGAAACCCGGCATTGCCTGGCGCCAGGCGGCGAATGCGGTCGCCATGCGCACGCTTCTCCTGCAGGAGGCCCGGCAGCGCGGGATACGGGCGGAACCGGCCGAGGTCGGGCCGGGACGCTTTGAAACCGGGGAAGAGGCCCTCATCCGGGGCCTTCTCGACGCCGAGGTCGAGGTATCCGCGCCAACCGAGGACGACATCCGCAGGGAATGGGCGCGCGACCCCGGGCGGTTTCGTTCCCCGCCGCTCTGGGAGGTTTCCCATATCCTCTGCGCCTGTGATCCCCGAAACGAGAACGAACGCGTGGCGGCCCGGGCGCGGGCGGCAGGTCTTCTCGCCCGTGTGGCAGAAGACCCCGGACGTTTCGCGCGGCTGGCATCGGCGCACAGCGACTGCGGATCGAAATCGTCGGGTGGCACGCTCGGACAACTCGGACCGGGGGACACCGTGCCCGAGTTCGAAGCGGCTCTGCGCAAGATGAAGGAAGGTGAAATCAGTTCGAAGCCAGTCCTCACACGGCACGGTTGGCACGTGATCCGCATGGACGCCATCGCCGAGGGGGCGGTGCTCCCCTTTGGAACCGTGCGATCGAAGATTGCTGAGGCCATGGAAAAAGCGGCTTGGGCGCGCAACGCCCGGGCATTCGCGGATCGGCTCGTCGCCTCTGCCCAGATATCCGGAGCCGAGCTTGGACGCCGCGCCCCAGGAGAGAAATCATGAAGAACCGTCTGTCCAATACCCGACGCGGCGATAGCGAACAGGACCCGACCGATCTGGACCTGCTCCAGGATCCTCTCGAATTCATCCACGAAGATCACATGCATATGCGTGCGGTCTGCGAGTTGATGGAGCGGATTTCGCACAGCTCGCTGCCGGACCCCGTCGAAATCGCGCGGCTGCTGCGCTTCCTCGATCACGAGATCGGGCTCTTGATCCATGACGAGGATGACGAGTTGCAGGGCATGCTGCTGGTCCGGTGCGCCCCGGAAGACGACATCGGGCCAACGCTCGAGCGGCTGAAGGCCGAGCATCAAACGCTGAGCGAGCTGTGCCCGCGCCTGCGGACCGTGCTCACGGAGATGCACGATGATAAGCGAGCTGCCAAAGACGACGAGGCCACCGCGCTGCGCGACTTCGCCGATCGCCTGCGCCGCCATCTCATCGTGGAGAACGCGATCGTCTTGCCGATCGCGAAAGCAAGGCTGACCGGTGATGATATTGTCCGGCTGAGGAGCGCCATGATCCGGCGGCGGATCGAGGATATGCAAGTGTAATCCCATGCTGGAAACGTTGCTTGCACGAAACATCGCATGGGCAGCGGCGCGCAATGAGGCCGATCCCGGCTATTTTGCGCGCCTTGCCGCGTTGCAGGCTCCGGAATTCTTCTGGATTGGTTGCTCGGACAGCCGCGTCCCGGCCAATGTCGTTGCGGGCCTCGATCCCGGGGAGGTCTTCGTGCACCGCAACATTGCGAATGTGGTGCATTCTGCGGATCTCAACCTCCTGTCTGCTCTGGAATTCGCCGTCGAGACGTTGAAGGTGCAAGAAATAATCGTCTGCGGACACTACGGCTGCGGCGGGGTCAAGGCCGCAACCGAAGACCTGCCGCACGGGTTGTCCGATCACTGGCTCGAGCCAATCCGGCGCCTTGCACGCGCTTTCGCCGTGGACCTCGCGGCCTGCAGCAGCGATGAAACGCGCCGCGACAAGTTGGCCGAGCTGAACGTCGTCGAAGGCGTAAAACGGGTGTCCGAGACCCCGATTTTGCAAAATGCATGGTCCCGCGGTGCGGATGTGCGCGTGCACGGACTGATCTACGGCTTGAAGGATGGCAGGTTGCGGGACCTCGATTGCTCCACTGGGCCGGGCCACTTCGTCGAAAGGACAAGGCCATGAAGGCGATCCAGGAATTCGAGAATGGGCGTTGTGGATGTGAAATCTCCAACGGCGCATCGCCGCTGATTTAGATGGACGAAGCCTTGCGGCGGCTTGGAGAGCATGCGCACCCCATCACCGGCACAGAGACAGAAGCGCTATCCTTGGCGACCGGGCGCGTCCTTGCAGACCCCGTATTGGCGGCCACGATGACCCCGCCGTTCGACAGTTCCGCAATGGACGGTTATGCAGTCGACAGTGCCGCCCTATGGGGTGAGGGTCCTTGGAGATTGCCTGTCACACAGCGTATTCCAGCCGGTGCAGATTGCACCGGGCGAGTGACCGGTGGGACCGCCGCACAGATCTTCACCGGCGCGCCAGTTCCACTCGGAGCGGATGCCGTGGTGCCCCAGGAGCACGTCGCGCGCGACGGCAATCTGGTGATCCTCAACCGACGTCCCCAACCCGGCCTGAACATTCGCCGTGCCGGCGGTGACATGCGTCCCGGCCAGACCGTTCTGGAGGCGGGATCAAGGCTTGGCCCTCGTGAAATCGCGGCATGTGCCGCTGCGGGTGCCGCCCGCGTGCATCTGATCCGCCCGGTGCGGGTCGCCCTACTCGTCACGGGCAGCGAAGTCCGGCCAGCCGGGGCGAACCGGGGCGCGGCCGAGATTTGGGACATCAACTCGCCGATGCTTTCGTCCGAGCTGTCACGGCCGGACATCCATTTCATCGATGTCATGCAGGGCGCGGACGACCGCACCCATCTGCGCCGGGCCCTTGCCGACATGGCCAAGACCGCGGATCTGATCGTCACGACGGGCGGCATCTCTGTGGGAGAGGAAGATCACGTCAAACCGGTGCTCGACGGGCTGGAAGCGACGGCTCACTTCAGCGGTGTTGCCATCAAGCCGGGCAAACCCGTCAGTTTCGGACAGATCGGGACGGCAAGTTGGCTTGGCCTCCCGGGCAATCCACTGTCGGCATTGGTCATCTGGCATGTCTTCGGATTGCCCCTGCTGGATATCCTTTCGGGGCGGCAGATCGCGGTGCAGAGGCGTCGTCATGTCGTCGCAGGCAAGCCTATCTTCCGCAAACCCGGGCGATGTGAAGTGCGCCCTGCACGCCTCATGGGGTTCGATTCGGAAGGGCGTGAGATCGTGGACTTTGGAAACACCGTCAATTCCGCGCATGTCGCGGACCTGCCCGGCGCGGATGGTTTGATATTCATTCCGGCTGAAACAGACCGGCTGCCCGAAGGCGCATTGCTGGAATTCCAGCCCTTTAACCGAGCATGAGGACGCAATGAAGATCGGATATACGATGGCACCTGGGCGCGGCGATACGAATCTGATGCTGCATCGTCTGGCGTCTTCCCTGATCCAACAGGGCTACCGCCCGGTCGGGACGGTTCAAATCAATGCCGAGCGCGAAAGCGCCGGTCCCTGCGACATGGACGTCAAGGTGCTACCCGAGGGCGTGACGATCCGCATCTCGCAGTCTCTGGGCGCGGCCTCTAGGGGATGCCGTCTCGACCCGGCGGCGCTTGAAACAGCGGTGGGCCTTGTGGAAGCCGAGCTCGCCAAGGGGGCCGATTGCCTGATCGTGAACAAGTTCGGCAAGCACGAAGCCGAAGGGCGCGGTTTCCGTCCGATTATCGCGACCGCACTTGCTGCGGACATCCCGATCCTGGTCGGCCTCAATGCGTTGAACAAAGAGGCTTTCTTGGAGTTTGCGGGTGAGTTCGCTTTCGCTTTGCCACCCGAGTTTCCGGCGCTGGACGCCTGGCTGAGGACGCATCTGGAGGCGCGCACGACGGCCGCCTGAGGGCTGCGCCCCTTAGCCAGGCAAGGGTGACCTGCCCCCCCTGCCCGCTGCAGCCCCGGGTGCGGGCTGAGGGGGCTGATGACGGGTCTTGCGGTGATCAGGCCGGGGCCGCGGCGGCAATGCGCCGATACCCTGCCTGGCCATAGAAGAAGCCGTTGGAAAACGAAACTCCGTCGCACAGCTCGCGCAGAATGGTTTCCGCGGCTCCCGGCGCGCGGGTGCCGTCCAGAACATCCCGAAACAGCGCCGCCACCGCAACCATGTCCACCGCCTGAGGCATCAGCCGCAGATGGGTGACTCCCTGTGTGATCATCTGAGCGGCTTCGGGCAGCAGGTCGATGTAGCTTTCCGACTGGGTCTGAATGCCGTTGACGCGCAGAATCGGGCGGTCATCGGTGGTGCGCAGCGGCATGCCGTCGGGATCGTCCTCGCAAACGAACTGGCAATTGTCCTTGGTCCGACCATGGGCACGCGCGTGATAGCATCGCGCCGAGACCGCGAGCGAAGCCCTGCCGAAGACCTGCACCTCGACCCCAAGGCCAAGCGCACGCGCGGCCTCCGCCGCAACGGCGATCGAGGGCGCGGGCAACTCCGCGGGCAGACAGACATGCGTGGCCCCCTGCCCCGCCATCCAGGCGATCGTCGCCTCGTTGTAGGCATTCATGAACGGACCGACGCGATGCGGGCGCTGGCCCCGGGCAAACAGACCCGCCGCGTTGTTGATCTCGATCTCGGGGGTGTCCATTGCGGCGAGGTCGGCCGTGGCCTTGCGTTCGCGCTTCAGCATCACCTCGGCCAGCGACGACAGGATCACCGTCTTGCCGCCCCGTTGCAGCCGTTCGATGATCGCGGGTAGATCGGCTTCGTGAAACGGTGCGCGCTTGGAGCAGATCACCTCCCCCAGATAGACCTCGTCGATCGGCGCCTCGTCGGCAATGCGCGCGTAGAACGCGCGCCGCGCCTCGGTGGACCAGTGATAGGCGATCGGGCCAAGGGTCAATTTCGTCATGTCACTCACCGCCATTTCTTCGTCTCGAACGCGCCCTGGGTCTGCTTCTGCCCTTCGGTCAGGGCAACCAGATCGGCGATATTCGCCTGCCGACCGGCGCGGATGTCGTCAACGGCCTGCCGGAAGGCCGACACCACGCCCCGCACATAGCTCTTGGAGCGCTGGCGCCCTTCGATCTTGAAGGCGTGAACGCCGGCGTCGATCAGATCGGGAAGCAGCCGGGACAGGTTCAGGCTGATCGGCTCCTCAAAGGCATAATATCCCTCAGAGCGGTGTGGCGCGGTGTAGCGCCCCTTGCAGATCGTCGGGTAGCCCGCCTTTTCGTCGGGCCCGAAACAGTCGATGGTGAACCCAGCAAGCTGCGAGGACATCGATCCGTCCTCGTGGCGCCGGTATTCGACATCCGAGGCGGGTGAGCACACCCCATCCATGTTGGTCGATTGCCCCGTGAGGTAGTTGGTCAGACTGCACCGGCCCTCGACCATCAGCCCGTGATTGCCGAAGATAAAGGTCTCGATCTCGCAGGGGATTTCCTTGCGGATCTCGCGGATCTCGGGGATCGTCAGGATCCGCGGCAGCACGACGCGCTTCACCGCGAAATTCTCGCAATAATACCGGATCGCCTCGGGACTGGAGGCGGCAGCCTGAACCGAGAGGTGCAGACGGACGCCCGGATGGGTGCGCGCGATGTAATCGGCCACGCCCATATCCGCGACGATGAAGGCATCGACCCCCAGCCGCGCGCCTGTATCGGCGGCCTGCCGCCACAGATCGACCTTGCCCGCAGGCGGATAGGTATTCAATGCCAGCAACACCTTGGTGCCCTTGTCATGGGCATAGGCGACCGATGCCGCCAGTTCCTCCGGCGTGAAATTCAATCCGGGGAAGTTGCGCGCGTTGGTGGCATCCTGAAAGCCGCAATACACTGCATCGGCGCCGGCATCGACGGCGGTGCGCAGGGCGGCGGGCGTGCCGGCCGGGCAGATCAGTTCGGCGAGACTCATGGGGCGAGAGGTCCTTTCTTCACGTTGGATAGGCGCGGCGCAGTCTTGCCAGAATGGCGCGGCCGGGCGGGCCGAACATCTCGGCGGTTTCCTCGGCGATGGACCCATCGACATCGTCGAGGGCATTGCGAAGCCGCACGACGGCTTCGGTGTCGCCTGTGACCTCAAGATCACGGGAGAAGAACGCGGCATCGCCATCCTCTTCAGAGTCGACCAACTCCAGAAGCAACATGAACTTACCGCGAATTGTGGCGCCCGCCTCAGGCGTCGCACCGCGCGGGACGGCCCGAAACACCAGCGCCTGCGGATCAGGTCGCAGGTGCAGGGCAAAGGGCAATTCCACCGGGTCGATCACGAAATCGGTCCCCTGATGCGGTCCGAGCCGCGCGAAAAGCGACGGATGCCGCTTGGCGATACGCCGCACCACCCTGGTCAGGACCGGCTGCACGATCAGGCAGGACAGCCGGGCCATCGCTGACACGCCCGGGCGCGGCGTGCGGGGCAAAGTATCGGGGCTTGCGCTCATGACCGAGGCTTTCGTTTTGCCCACGGGTCAGAGCCGGCGCGGATGGCCACGCGGCACCCGCCGGAGATCGCGGCGGAAACCGGCGCCCGCCACGACCCGCAAGCGTGATCCGGGGGTGTCAGGTTGCCGGTCATTTTGCGGATCCGCTCGGTCGCTTCGGCGTGGTCGTCATGCTCGGCGCGCATCACTGCAACCGGCGGCCCGATGCCTGCCCCCCCCGCCCGCCCGCATCGCCGGAAAGAGGATCATCTCTTCCTTCGCCATATGGCCCTCCAACTCGCGGCCAAGAGCGGTCAGGGACTGTGCCAGATCTTTCGGGCATTGGTGATCCGTCGCATGAACCCTGCCGACTTTTTCGGCGAGGTCCAGCAGACCGGGCAATTCTAAGCGGTGACGCTCGTGATAGCGCGACAGGATGTGATCGATCAGGGCGCCTGTCTCGGTGGGGGCTTCGGCGGTAGGGGCGGTCATGGCAGAGCTTTCGGGATCAAGGGGTGTCCAATGCAATCGGCATTTGATATGCTGATTATAGCCCCTAAATGCGCACTGTAAATACCAAATCAAGGAGCGACTTCTTGCGCCTCACGTCCTTTACCGATTTCGGACTGCGCGTTCTCATGCGGATGGCTGGCAGCCCCGACCGCGCCTTCACCACGGCGGAACTGGCGGATGAATTCCGTGTGTCGCGCAATCATCTTGCAAAGGTGATCTCGTCGCTTTCTGGCGCTGGCTACCTGGAAACGCGGCGGGGCGGCGGCGGCGGAGCGACGCTCGCACGGCGCCCCGAGGACATCCGGTTAGGCGATGTTGTTGCCTACCTCGAGGCTGATCAAGCGCTGGTCGAGTGTTTCCAACCCGGGGGGGCGGCCTGCACGCTGACACCACACTGCCGCCTGAAGGCGCGCCTCGCCGGCGCCGAAGCCGCCTTCCTTGCAGATCTCAACCGCAGTTCGTTGGCAGATTGCGTCTATCGCCCTCAACAAGCATAACCGGCCGTCTGGACCCTGTTGGTGGCCTGGAGGCGCGGGATAGCCATCGTCATGTCCGGGTTTCGCAACCGGTCGGCGGCGCTGTTGCGCAAATCAGCTGATGATCGCACTTCCCCTTTCCCCGGATACACTTATCCCGCGGCCACGGTCATCGGGATGCCGAGTGCCGTGAAGCGGTTGAGGACCACCGCGCGTATCTGGACCTCTGCCACCTGGCGGTCAAAGTCCCGCGACATCAACCGTTGGTCGAGCAGCTTCACGCTGTTCATTTTTGTTTCGACCCTGCTGCGGCGGTGGTACCCGCTCCAGTTCCGCCAGAGTGCCCGGCCCAAGTGCTTCGATGATCGCAGGATCTCGTTGCGTGCGCGGGCTCCTGCCGAGTCCGGCTTCCAGGGCCTGGCACTCCGTCTCGGCGGGAGTGAGGGCATGACTGCCACCGGTCCGAAGGAATGCCTGAACGCTGCAGCCTCGCGGGCGGCGATGGCGTCGTGGCAGGTGCGGGTGTCATAGGCACCGTCGGCGGTGA
Organism: Rhodobacter xanthinilyticus; assembly: GCF_001856665.1. Lineage (NCBI taxonomy): Bacteria > Pseudomonadati > Pseudomonadota > Alphaproteobacteria > Rhodobacterales > Rhodobacter > Rhodobacter xanthinilyticus. The sequence continues at coordinate 136,939 of NZ_CP017781.1, forward strand.
CGGTGGCGATCTCTTCCTCCGCCGGGATCTTGGCAAGCAGGTCCGGCAGCATCCCTCTCCGGTTCGCTCTAACCGGTGGCGCTTACCGGCTCGACATCGCCGACATTGCTGGACGTGACCTCGACGGCCCGGATTTCCAATGTTTCCTCGTCGATTCCGAGGTGGACCTTGCGCCACACACGCCGTTTCGAGCCGCCATGCTTGAGCGTGTGCCACTCGCCTTCGCCTTCCACCTTGATGCCGGTGCTGTCCACTAGCAGGTGCAGCTGCCCCTTCGAGCCGCGATACGGAATGGTCACGTTCAAGATTTTCTGGCGGCGTGACAGAGTGCTGAAGTGCGGCACGGACCAGCCGAGCCCAGACAGTTCGAGCAGGCTCGCCACGAACCCTCCTCGCCATGGTCACTCGGACCAGTGGCGTTCCCAAGGCTCGATGTGGCGGAGCGGCAGCCCGAGGAGGATCTTGAGGGTGAGACAGGCCTGGATCGCCGCGTCGCTATAGGCCTGCTGACGGTCCCGACGCCCCGACGGAATGGCTTCCCACTGCATCGAGGGATCGAACCAAACGGTCAGTGATCCGCGCTGCCTCACCGCCTGATTGTAGCTTTGCCAGTTGGTGGTCTTGTAGGTCGTCTTCGGAGGTCTCCACCCGCGTTTGACTGCGGCACAGGACGGGCGGCGGCGTGATAGGGCTTGCGTCGTGACGGGCTGTACGGACGGGATTGCGGTCATCTCGGTCTGCCTTTTGTCGTCACGCGGCGACCCGTTCGGGCAATGCGATATCCGCGAGGCTCGATCTGTTCAGATCCTCGATGAAGCTGACCTCAGCCTGCCGAAGCCGGGCCTTCAGGCGGCAACACCCGTCGATTAAGCAGTTTCCTCCATCCGGCCCGAAACACTCGACCAGCGCCTGCCCCTGTTCGAGCAGCCGCACGACGTTGCCAAGCCGGATCTCGGCGGGGTTGGACCGCAAGACCGCGCCGCCGTTCACCCCTCGCCGGGTCTCGACGATCCCGCCTTGTGCGAGCCGCTGCATGATCTTGCTCAGGTGGTTGCGTGACAGTTTGAACTCCTCGGCCAGATCGGCGGTCGAGAAAGCCCGGTCGGGCGCACTCGCCATCCGCATCAGCATTCGGAGCCCATAGTCTGTAAAAGAGGTGAGGTTCATGTCGCTCCGTTTTTCAAATCAGTATTTACAATACCTATTTATCGAAGATAGCATCAGACTCAAGCTCAAATTCTTGAGGATTCCATGTCATCTGCCGATCCCCAGATCATTTCCGTCCGCCCACAAATGACCGCCGAGATCATGGCGCGGACCGGGCTGGACGAAGACAAGCTGACCGAACTGGTGCATCGCTTCTATGACAAGGTGCGCACCGACGCCGTTCTCGGGCCGATCTTCGCGGCCCGTATTACCGACTGGGGCCCGCACCTGGAACGCATGGTGGATTTCTGGTCCTCGGTCGCGCTGATGACCGGTCGCTATCATGGTGCACCGGTGCCGGCCCATGTCGGACTGCCCGTGGACTGGGATCATTTCGAGCGCTGGCTGGTGCTGTTTCGCGAAACCGCGGCCGAAACCTGCCCGCCCGAAGGCGCGGCGCATGTCATCGAACGCGCCGAGCGGATCGCGCGTTCGCTGCATATGGCGGTCGAGGATGCGAAGCCCCGGACAATTCCATCACTGCTCTGACCCGAGGATACGAACATGACAAAACCACTGCCCCCGCAAGACCCGAGCGAGCTGACCAGTTTCATCGAGACCGAGTATCACGCAAAACACCGTGCCCAGCTTCCCGAACTGGCGACCCTGTCGGAAAAGGTCGAAGCGGTCCATGCCGGGCAAACGGATGTTCCCGCGGGATTGGCCGACCTTTTGCACCGGATGATCGGTGATCTGGAAGTTCACATGAAGAAAGAGGAACTGATCCTGTTCCCCGCCATTCGCAACGCGGCGGCGGGGCTGGATGCGCCGATTGCGGCGATGCGCGCGGATCATGACGACCACGAAGCCGAAGTCGGCCAAATCCGGCACCTGACCAACAACCTGACATTGCCGGACGGCGCCTGCCGAAGCTGGACGCGGCTTTATACCGGGGTCGGTGAATTCCTTGACGACCTCGAAGAGCATATCCGGCTGGAAAACGATGTGCTGTTTCCGCAATTCGAAACGCGGGAGACAGGCCATGTCTGAGCTACACCTCCCAAAACCCACCAGGGACCTTGTCGACCGGCGTCATGCCCTGGCACCCGATACCGAAGACGCATTCCGCGCGTTCTCGAAAGCGGTGTTCGCCGAAGGGGCGCTCGATACACGCACCAAGCAGCTCATCGCGGTGGCCGTGGCGCATGTGACCCAATGCCCGTGGTGCATCGAGGGCCATGTCAAGGCGGCCAAACGTGAGGGGGCCTCGGGCGAACAGATCATGGAAGCCATCTGGGTTGCGTCCGAAATGCGCGCCGGGGCGGCCTGGGCCCACGCGCTGAAGGCGGTGGAGATGATCGGCGACACGGGCCAAAGGGACAGCTGATGCCGCCCCGACCGTCCGTCTCCGACACCCCCGCCGGGCGCATCCGCATCAAGCGGATTTATCGCGCGGCGCGGGTCTCGGACGGCAAGCGGATTCTGGTCGATCGGCTTTGGCCCCGCGGCGTGGCGAAGGACCGCGCCCGACTGTTTCAATGGTGCAAGGAGATCGCTCCGAGCGATGCGTTGCGGCACTGGTTTCATGCCAATCCCGATCGGTGGCGGGAATTCAGCAAGCGTTATCAAGAGGAACTCGCCACGCGCGAAGATTTGGTGTGTGAGCTTGCCGGATACGCGCAGGGCGATGTCGTCACGCTGCTCTATGCCTCTAAGGACGAGGAACACAATAACGCCGTCGTGCTGCGGGACTGCCTGCGCCGATGGTTGGAAAGGGAGGGAAAAAAATGACAGACCAACATAGTGCGGAACCTCTGCGAACGCCGCTTTGCGATCTGCTTGGATGCGAGGTGCCCATTCTGCTGGCGGGCATGGGCGGCGTTTCCCGATGGGAACTGGCGGCGGCGGTGGCCAATGCGGGCGGCTACGGGATGTTGGGCATGGTGCGCGAACCCATCGACCTGATCACACGGGAGGTCACCGCGATGCAGGCGGCAACGGACCGGCCCTTTGCCGTCAATCTGATCCCGGCGGCGACCGACTCGCAGTTGCTTGAGGCGCAGATCGCCTGTTGCCTCGATCTTGGCGTGACGGCCTTCTGCTTTTTCTGGGATGTGATGCCGGATGTGGTGGCGCGGGTGAAAGACGCGGGATGTCTCGTATTGCATCAGGTCGGAACGGAGGCCGCCGCGCGGATGGCCGAAGCGGCCGGGGCGGATGTGATCATCGCACAGGGGATCGAGGCGGGCGGCCATGTGCACGGACGAAGTCCCGCCTTCGGGCTGGCGGAACGGATACTGGCCGGGACCGACCTGCCGGTCGTGGTCTCGGGCGGGATCGCGACGGGCGAAGGGCTTGCCGCCGCATTGGCGATCGGGGCCAGCGGCGTGCAATGCGGCACCGCCTTTCTGGCGACCGAAGAATCCTTTGCGCATTCCTATCACAAATCCCGCATCGTCGAGGCCACGGGCGAGGATACGGTGCTGACCGATGTGTTCGTTCTGAACTGGCCCAAGGGCGCTGCGGTGCGGGTGATCGGCAACAGCGTGACGGAGGGTCTCAAGGGCAATTACCTGGGTCACGACCCGGACAGCCTGCCGCGCGAGACCATCGCCCATGACGACGATCAGCCCCGCCTGCGCTTCAGCACGGATTCACCCTTGCGCACCACAACCGGCGATCTCGAAGCGATGGCGCTCTATTCCGGTCAGGGCGCGGGAAATATCCCCGATATCGCCCCTGCGGCCGCGCGCCTGAACGCCATGATCGCGCAGGCCCGGCGTATCCTCGAGGGGACGGAGCGAAACGGTTTCAAGGCGATGACATGAGCGACGACTTCAAGAGCTTCCGCTGCCAAAGCGGCTTTTCCTCGCCACCCTGCTATGCCGCCGAGGTCGCCCCGGATTATTTCGATCCGCTGGCCGTTGATCCCGAACAGGCACGTGATGTCGCGCGTTGGCGCAAGGCCGAACGCGCCCGCCTGCGCGCCGCGCGTCTGGCACTGTCGGTTGCAGAGCGCAAGGAGATCGGCGAGGCGCTGACCGGGCATCTGCGGCAGGTGTTGCAAGACCGTTTCGGCGGGGCGCAGGGTAAGGTCTTTTCTGCCTACTGGCCGATCAAGGGCGAACCCGACCTGCGCCCGCTGATGGCAGAGCTTCACAAGGCCGGTATAACCGTCGCCCTTCCGCTGGTCGAAACCAGGGCGGCCCCGCTCACCTTTCGCCGCTGGACGCCCGAAACGCGCATGGTGCGCGGAGATTGGAACATTCCCGTTCCGCCCTCGGACGCGACCGTCGTGACGCCCGACATCGCGCTTGCGCCGCTCGTCGGCTGGACCGCAGAAGGCTATCGCCTCGGATATGGCGGGGGCTATTTCGACCGAACTTTGGCCGTGCTGAAACCGAAACCTTTTGTCGTCGGTATCGGGTTTCAAGAGGCGCGCCTTCAGACCATCTACCCGCAACCTCATGACATCCCGCTTGATCTCATCGTGACCGAGAACGGGGTCCAGGCAATCAGAGACGTGGTCTGAGCCACATTCAATTCATCGGGGACCCGGTCAGACGCTCCCGGCGCGCGCCGCGCTACGCGACAGCGCCGCCACGAGGTCGGTCCGAGTGACAATGCCGACGATCTTGCCGTATTCGAGGACCGGAACGGCATCCGTATCTCCGTCGGCCATCATTGGCAGCAAGGCCCCGATCGGGGTGGCGCCGGTGGCGCGCGGCCCGGCGACGCTCATGATATCGGCGGCGGTCATCGGTCTTTCCCGGTCCCGATCCAACAACCTGCGGAACGTTGCCCGAAAGCCGCGATCAAGGCGCAGGGCATCGTCGCGGGCTTGGCTGATGAGATGTATCTGGAAGATCACGCCCAGGAAGGTTTGATCCACGCCGACGACCGGCAGCGATGTGAAGTGATGCTGCCGGAACAGATCCGCGATTTCGCCCAATGGGGTGTTCGACGTGACAGTGACGAGATTGCGCGACATGATGTCCTGCGCAGTCAACGGGCCTGAAGAATGCGCCGCCGCCTGCAGTTCTGCGGCCCCGATTAGCCGGGCCAGGTCCTCCACGCCGAGGTTGAACGACTGGCGATAGCGTTCGAGAATCCCGGTCAGCTCCTCTTCCGAAAGCCCGAGGCGCTCGGTCGGATTGCGATCTGCGGTCCCATGGGTACTGGGATCGTCGAATTGCCGGAACGGATAGCGGCGCCCCGTCAGCCGCGCGTAGAGGGTTGCCAGCAGGACCAGCGCGATGGTTCCGAACGCGATCGGCGTCAGGGCGAACCAGAACCCCAGATGCGCGACGGCGTCGGGGGACATCGCCGCGGTCATGGCGACGGCGCCGGCGGGCGGATGGACTGCGCGGCACAGGATGGTTGCGGTGATGGCGAGCCCGACGGCGAGCGCGATGCGCAAGACGGGGTCCGTGACGAGAAGGCAGACTGCAACCCCGACGAGGGCCGCGACGGTATTGCCGACAATCGCCGACCATGGCTGTGCAAGGGGGCTGTTCGGAACGGCGAAGAGGAGAACGGAGGACGCCCCAAAGGGCGCGACGAGATAAAGGCCAAGGTCGAGATCGACGGCGGGCGACAACAGGAACAACCCGCTCAACCCCAATCCGATCAGCGCGCCAAGCCCCGCGCGCAGCGCCTCCCTGGCTGGAACGCGGGCCACCGCCGGGCCAAGTGATTTCAGAATGTGCAACGCGACGCCTCAAGATCAGTTTTTGCCGAAAGTTTCACCGGTTTGACAAAAGATCAACCTGCGGGGCGCATAAAGAAGGCAACCGCCATGATCAGGCCGATTGCGATAATGAACAGGCGCAGCACGGCCGTGTTCCGCACCCGTCTTGCCAGAACAGCGCCGATGTATCCGCCCATGGCGCAGGACAGACCGACGATCAGCAAGTTGCCCCAGTCGATCAGGCCCGCAACGGCATATGTCGTGACCGAGACCACCGACAGGACCACGGACATCAGGTTCTTCAATCCGTTCATCCTGTGCAGGTCGGTCATGCCGATGACGCCGAAAGCCGCCAGCAGCATGATGCCGAGGCCACCGTTGAAATAGCCGCCATAGACCGAGACCACGAACACAAGAGCAAGTGCGGCGGGGCTGGACGTCTCGTGCCCGGACTTCGCGAGACACCGAACGAAAGACGGCCCGGTGGCAAAGGCCAGAGTCGCCATCAACAAAAGCCAGGGCACCACGCCCGAGAACAGCTCTTCCGGCGTGACCAGCAGCAGACCAGCGCCTGCTAGCCCCCCGACGATCGCCGTGCCGACAAGATGGGCGAGAGGAGGTTTCCCGCCACGATCGATATCCGTGCGATAGGCCCAGGCGCTGCCAACATAGCCCGGAAGGGCGGCAAAGGTCGCGGTCGCATTTGCCATGATCGGCGGCACACCGGCCCAGACAAGGGCCGGAAACGTCAGAAAGGTGCCTCCGCCTGCGATGGCATTGAGCGCACCGGCGCCCAGGCCGGCCAAGACGAGTATGATACCTGTCAGCATGTTCGTTCTCCTTCAAGCCGCGCCGCTGTTGCATGATGCCGGATTGGTCTGCAAATTGGTCTGTATGGGGGCACAAATGACCACGAAGCGAACCCGACAGATTGTGGAGGCGCTGCGCGATTATTGCGCGGCGGCGGCCATCGCTCCGGGCGGGCAACTGCCGCCGGAGCGGGAGATGGCGCATCTGTTGGGGTGCAGCCGTGAGACGCTGCGCAAGGCTTTGGCCGAGCTGGAGTACGCGGGCGATTTCTGGCGGCACGTCGGGCAAGGCACGTTTCTTGGCCCGCGCCCGCTGGGCCACCCTGTGCGCGGGACCATTCTGGTGCAAGGCGCCTCACCGCTTCAACTGATGCAGGCGCGCCTGACCCTCGAACCCTCGGTCGCCGCCGAGGCTGCTGCGCTCACGACCCCTGCCCAGATCGCCTATCTTTCCGATCTGGTTGACCGGGGCCGCCGTGCCGCAACCCGGGCCGACTGCGAACGGCTCGACGCCGCCTTTCACCGTGGTATCGCAGAGGTAACAGGCAATCCCATCCTGCTTGGCCTTCTCGACTATCTCGCGGGCGCGCGCCGCCATGCGGCCTGGCAGCGCGAATGGGAAGTCACCTACCGAAAACTCGGTGTCGCCGAATTCACCGAACGCCACAGCCTACAGCATGAGGAGGTGGTCGCCTGCATTCAACGGGGCGCGGCCGACGCCGCTTCGGATGCCATGCGCAGGCATCTGCAGACGATCTTCACGGCCATGCGCGGGTCCGGTCTGCCGCGCTGAGGGCGGTGCCGCTCCTCCCGGCCCTGCGCCTTCAGAACACTGCCCCTAACCAATCGAGAAACACCCGCAGGCGGGGGGAGAGTTGCCGGTTGCGTGGGTAGAGGACGGAAACCGGCGGGGGTGACGGCGGAAAATCGGTCAGAACCTCGACCAACTCACCGGCGGCCAAGGCCACCTCGGCATGGTAGCGCGGCATCTGAACAAGACCGAAGCCAAGGCGTGCCGCGTCGATATAGCTTTCTGCGGCGTTGACCGAGAGCCGCGTGGGCAAGCTCACCTCCCTGCGTCGCCCCTTCACCGTGAACTCCAGCGGCAGAAGGCCACCCGTCGCACTGGACCGGAAACCGACCATCACATGCCCCTCCAGAGAATCGAGGCTATCGGGGGTGCCGTGGCGGTGGAGATAGCCGGGTGAAGCCAGGGTGACTTCCTCCAGCAAGGCGATGCGCCGGGCGATCATGTCGCTGTCCTGCAACTCCCCGACCCGAACGACGCAGTCGAAACCTTCGCGCACGAGATCGACGTAACGGTCGTTCTCGCTCATATAGACCTCGATCCCAGGATGACGTTCCAGAAACTCAGGCAGGCGCGGCAGGATGAAATGCCGCGCCAGGGTGCCATGCACGTCGATCCGCAACAGCCCGGACGGTTCAGTCCCGGAAAAGGCGCTTTCCGCATCCTCGACATCGCCCAGAATCCGACGGCACCGTCCGAGATAGGCTTCGCCGTCCAGCGTCGTGCTGACACTCCGGGTGGTGCGCTGCAGGAGCGGCACGCCGAGCCGTGCTTCCAGCTGCTTGACCGCCTCGGTCACACTTGAGCGCGGCAGGCCCAGATCGGCTGCGGCAAGGGTGAAGCTGCGCCGCTCCGCAACCCGGATGAAGACGCGCATGGCGTCCAGCCTGTCCATATTATTCGTACATCCTGAATTATGATGACAAGGAATGCCTGATTATCCGGCAGAAGTCATCATCTATCTCTCCCCTCATCAGCGGAACACCCGCCCCAACGCACAGGAGACACCCATGAGCAATCCCTCCAAAGTAGCCCTCGTCACCGGCGGTTCGCGAGGCATCGGCGCGGCTGTGTCCGAACGCCTGGCCCGTGACGGCTTCACCGTGATCGTCAACTATGCCGGCAACGAAGACGCCGCGAACGAGACCGTCCGCCGAATCGAGGCTGCGGGCGGACGGGCCGTCGCGGCCAGGGCCGACGTGTCGGATGCCGCCGCCGTCCGCGCGATGTTCAACAAGGCCGAGGAAGCCTTCGGCGGCGTCGACGTTCTGATCAACAACGCCGGGATCATGAAGCTCGCAACAATGGCGGACTCGGATGACGCGCTGATCGACAGTCAGATCGGCATCAATCTCAAGGGCTCGATCAACACCATGCGCGAGGCCGCGAACCGCCTGCGCGACGGCGGGCGGATCGTGAACTTCTCGACGTCGGTGGTCGGCACGAAGTTCGAGACCTACGGCATCTACGCCGCCACCAAATCGGCCGTCGAAACCCTGACGGCCGTGCTAGCGAAGGAGCTGCGCGGCAAGTCGATCACCGTCAACGCCGTGGCGCCTGGGCCGACCGGCACCGATCTGTTCCTCAAGGGTAAACCGGCGGAGCGCATCGAGAAGCTCTCGAAGGCCAACCCGCTCGAGCGCCTGGGCCAGCCCGAAGACATCGCCAACGCGGTTTCCTTCCTCGTCGGCCCGGACGGCGGCTGGATAAACGGCCAGACCCTGCGCGCCAATGGCGGCATGGTTTAAGTGGGGAGCCTGACGATGCAAAAGATCATCCTCGTCACCGGCGCGTCGAGCGGCTTTGGCCGCCTGACCTCGCTGGCCCTCGCGCGCGGTGGTGACACCGTCTATGCCTCAATGCGCGACACCTCAGGGCGCAATGCGGGCAACGCAGAAGAACTACGCAGGATTTCCCGGGCCGAAGGCATCGACCTGCGGCCGCTGGAACTTGACATTCAGGCTGAAAGCTCGGTCGAGGGCGCCGTCGCCACGGTCATCGCCGAGGCCGGACATATCGACGTGCTGGTTCACAACGCAGGACATATGATGTTCGGCCCTGACGAGGCCTTCACCGCCGAGCAGCTGGCCCAGCAATATGACGTGAACGTCCTGGGCACGAAGCGGCTGAACCGTGCCGCCCTGCCCCATATGCGCCAGCGTGGCGAGGGACTCTTGGTCTGGGTTTCCAGTTCCAGCTCGGCTGGCGGGGTGCCGCCCTACCTGGCGCCCTATTTCGCGGCCAAGGCGGCGATGGATTCGCTCGCCACGTCCTACGCGCGGGAACTGACCCGCTGGGGCATCGAGACCACCATCGTCGTCCCGGGCGCCTTCACCAAGGGGACCAACCATTTCGCTCATGCGGGCCATCCGGCGGATGAGGCGCGCCTCGCCGAATACGAGGCTGGCCCCTACGCGAACTTTGGCGAAACCGTGCAGAGGGCCTTTGGCGAGATCGTTCCCGAGGACGCCGACCCCGCGGATGTGGCGGAGCTCATCGCCGGAGTCGTCGCGAAACCGGCAGGCCCACGGCCCTTCCGGTTGCATTTGGACCCGGCCGCCGACGGCGCCGATGTCGGCTTCGCCGTGCTTGACCGGCTGCGCGCCGAGATGCTGCATCGGGTCGGGCTGGGCGATTTGCTGAAAGTGGCGGTCCGGCAACGGGCTTGCAGGGTCAGACGCGGAAAGCCCGCAATTTGTTGATTTTCTCGCATTAAAGGTCGACGGTGGAAACCGATGCGGCACCCGTGTGACGCATCTACCTCCCTGTTGGACTGGGCCGGCGGCGTATACCGCCGGCCTTTTGTCAGGGTCTATTGCGATGCCGCGCCTCGATATGTCGGGAAGGACTTCGCGCACAACTGAATGTCTCGACGTAACCGCCTCGTTGATCGCCTCCTGCACCGCTAGAGCCTTTCGCCTTTAACCGGTTCTGCCTCACTTTGTGTGGCGCAACTATCCTAAAGCTGGAAAATTCAGGAGGGATAGTTGTGAGTTCGAAGAAGCACTGGTCGCCCGGGAGCGATGTTGCCGTTCAAAGCGTTGAGCGAAGTGAAAGCGGTGGGTGGATTGTATCTGGCGTCTTTGCGCCCGACGGCATTTGCCCAGACTGTGGATTGCATTCACGCCGACATCACGGCTGGCGGCGTCGGCGGCTGCAGGATTATCCCGCGCATGGAGACAAGGTAACGGTTGATCTCGCAATTTGCCGTTGGCGATGTCAGGCACCCGCTTGCCCACGCCGGACATTCTCGGACCAAATCGCCTCGATTGCGCGTCCATTTGCACGTCGTACTTCGCGTGTCGGGGAGATTGTCGGCCATCTTGGGCATGCGACCGGCGGGCGGCCGGCCGAGCGGCTCTTGCACCGCTTGGGCCTTGGGATCAGCGATGACACGGTGCTCAGGCAGTTGAAGAAGCGTGCTCAAGACATCGCCGAGCCGCCGAGGGCCATCGGAATCGACGACTGGAGCTGGCGGAAGTCGCAGACCTACGGCACGATCATTGTCGATTTGGAGCGTCGCGTGGTGATCGACATTCTTGAGGATGGAGATGTTGTCAGCTGCACCAACTGGCTGAAGCGACACCCCGAGGTGGAAGTGATCAGCAGAGATCGGTGCGGTCTTTACGCCCAGTCTGCACGGCAAGGGGCACCGCAGGGGTCACGTCCGTCAAGCTGGTGTAATTTCCCTGGTGGCCTGAGGTCATGATCAGGCGGCTTTCGTTGTGATGCTGAGAATGGGGTCGATCTCCTCCTTGTCGATCTGGGCGAAGGCCTCGACCATCATGTAGCGGCTCGAGGTCTGCCATTCGTCGTTCTGCTCGAACAGCACGGCGCCGATGAGGCGCTGGATCGAGGTCGATCAGGGCACCTTGCGCCATCTGCGCTACCCCAATGTCTTCGGCGTGGGCGACATCAACGGCGTGCCCAAGGGCAAGACCGCCGCCAGCGTGAAATGGCAAGTCGCCGTGGTCGAGGACCATCTGGTCTCCGAGATCGCCGGGCGGCAGGGCACCGAGGTCTACAACGGCTACACCTCCTGCCCGATGATCACCAAGATCGGCCGCGCGATGCTGATCGAATTCGATTACAAGAACAACCTCACCCCCTCCTTCCCCGGGGTGATCGCGCCGCTCGAGGAGCTGTGGATTTCCTGGCTGATGAAGGAAATCGCGCTCAAACCCACCTATAACGCGATGCTGCGCGGCAAGGCCTGAGGAGAGGATCATGAAGGAACTGACGCTGCAAACCCTGATCGCGGTTTTCGAGGAGATCTTCGGCCGGGGCCTGTTCTGGACCATGGTCGCGGTCGCGGCCGGGATCACGCTGGCCTATATCTTCGTGCTGATCCGCGACCGCCACCTGTCGGCGCGCAAATTCCTGACCGCGCAACTGTTCATGCCGGTGGGGGCGGTTGCCGCCGTGGTCTTCGTGCAATGGGTGACCCATTCGGGCCTTGGCGATATCGGCGGGCCGATCGACTGGATCGTGCTGCTCGGCGTCGCGGGCATGGGCGCGGTCGGGCTCGCGATCCTCGTCTACACGGTGCAGGCGCTGGTGGCGGGCAAGAGCCCGAAAGACAACGGCTGACCTGCCGCTTCGACCTAGCGACACGCCCAAAGGCGGCCCTCGGGCCGCCTTTTCCATGGCCCCGGGCCTCCCCGCGCGCAGGGCCATTTCGGCCGCTCGGTCTAAGCCGGGGCCGGACGGCCGGCTGGAGCGGACCCCGACAAGGACCAGACGCTCGGCCCAGGTCGCCGCCGATTGCAGCGCGGGCGGGCACGACCGCAGCGAGATCAGGGCTGATCCGGCGCCGGCGGCGCGGTGATCGGGGACGTATCTATCTCCACGCCAATATCCACACCGTCCTGCGCGCTCGCGTCACCTATTATGTGGTTTGTGAAGAAGTCGCCAACAAATCGATAGATATCGCGTCCCATCGGCGGGACATCGTGATAAGCGCCAGCAATCCGTCGACATCGGCCTCCATGATCAGCTGAAGCACGGCCTCGGCGATGCTGCGCAGGAAGTCTCCCTGATCGTGCTTTGCCAGAAGCTCGGACTGGTCCATGTTGGTCTTGGTCATCGGGGTCTCCGTGTGGTCCGTGGTTGAAGTCGCCAAACTCCACCTCGACCATACACCTCGATGGCCACCCGGGATTACACCGTCGACGGCGATGAAATTACACCACGTCCGCGGACACTAACGCCGGCCGGCTGAAAGCTCCTATCTGATCCGCAACCAGAACTGATCCGGTTGCACAACCTCCGGGCCCTTCGGGGCCCGGACCACCTTCCTCAGGACGCTCCCCATGACGACACTCTTGACTATCGTTGACCGGATCTCGGCGATCCTTTCGCGCATCGCGGATCTGGTGACACTGGTTCTGGTCGTGTCCATGATCTACGAGGTCGCGGCGCGCTATGTGTTCTCGGCGCCCACGATCTGGGCCTTCGACATTTCCTACATGTGCACGGGCACGCTGTTCATCCTGGGCGCGGCCAATGCCCTGCGCGAGGACGCGCATGTGCGCATCGACTTCCTCGCGCAGAAGATGCCCGCGGGCCTGCGTCGCGCCGTCGAGGGGGTCGTGTTCCTGCTGATGCTGACGCCGATCTTCACGATGCTGAGCGATTTCGCGATCCGCCGCGCCTGGCGCGCCTGGCAAACCGCCGAAGTCGAGATGGTCAGCCCCTGGGCACCGCTGATGTGGCCGTTCTACGGGCTGCTGGCGCTCGGGCTTCTGGCGCTGACGTTGCAGATTGCCGTGCATGGGCTGCGCGCCATCCTGCGCCAAGACTCCACCGATACCGATTTCGAACTCAAGGCCTGATCCGATGACCGTTGCCGCCCTCATGTTTCCGGCCCTGTTCGCACTCGTGCTTGCGGGCATTCCCGTCGCCTTTTCACTCGCGATCGTCTCTGCGGGCGCCGGGCTCGTCGCCTTTGGTCCAAACGTCTTCGGCCAGCTCTATGGATCGTTCTACTCGGCGGCGACGAACTTCATCCTGGCCGCCATTCCGATGTTCGTGCTGATGGGCGCGATCCTCGAACGTTCGGGAATTGCCGAACGGCTGTTCAAGGTCATGCAGATCTGGCTTGGCCGTCTGCCCGGCGGCCTCGCGGTCGCCACCATCGCCATGGGCGCGGTCTTTGCCGCGGCCGCTGGTGTCGTGGGTGCCGTCGAGGTGATGATCGGCATGATGGCGATCCCGGCGATGCAACGCTATCGCTACAACAACAGCCTGATCGCAGGGACGATCTGCGCGGGCGGCTCGCTCGGCACGATGATCCCGCCCTCGGTCATTGCGGTGATGTATGCCTCGCTCGCACAGATCTCGGTGGGCGAGTTGCTGGCGGGGATCGCCTCGCCGACCGAGGCCGCCGCGGTGGGGGCGCTTGGCGCGCTCGTGGTCTGCGTCTTCTACGGGCGCTTCAGCATCGGGATGCTGCGCGAGGCGCTCAAGATCACCGTTCGGATCTCGGCGATGATCCTGCTGATCGTGGCGGCGGGCACGATGTTCATGGGCACCTTCGCGGCCAATGGCGGCTCGCGCCTGATCCGCAGCGCCGTCGAAAGTGCGGGCTTCGGCGAGGTCGGGGTGATCGTCTTCTTCCTCGTCATCGTGCTGCTGCTGGGTTTTGTGCTGGACTGGACGGCGAACGTGCTGATCTGCGTGCCGCTCTTCACGCCCTTCGTCCGGCAGGCGGGGATCGATCCGGTCTGGTTCGGAACCATGGTCATCATCGTGATCCAGACCAGCTATCTGACGCCACCGATGGCCTCGTCGATCTTCTATCTGAAATCCATCGCACCACCGGACATGACCTATGGGCAGATGTATCGCGGCGTCTTGCCCTTCATCTTCCTGCAGCTTGTGACGCTGGCGATCGTCGCACTCTTCCCGGCGATCGCCACGTGGCTGCCCGATCAGATCGAAGGCTTCTGACGATCCGGGTCAGAGCTCCGAAATAAAATGGCGTGCCCTGTATCAGGGCGCGCCATCGTTTTTGCCGCTGCTCCTACTCGCCCGGGATCTCGGCCCCAAAGGATCGGGGGCCCGATCTTCTCAGGCCCCCGGGCAATCGTATCGAGTTACGCCAGATCCTCCGGCAGCAGGGCCGCCGGGATGTTTTGATAGCAGACCGGGCGCAGGAAGCGACGGATCGACAAGGTTCCGACCGAGGTCGCCCCGAAGTTCGTCGAGGCCGGATAAGGCCCACCATGCACCATGCTGTCGCAAACCTCCACGCCGGTCGGGAAGCCGTTTGCCAGCACACGCCCGGCCTTGCGCTCAAGGATCGGCATGAGCCGCCGCGCCAGGGTCGCGTCCGCCGCATCCATATGCAGCGTCGCGGTCAGCTGTCCGCCGAAGCTGTGCGCGACGTCCAGCATCTCATCCACGTCGCGCGCCACGACAACTAGCCCAAGCGGGCCGAACACCTCCTCGGCGAGAGCATGGTTGCCCATCCAGTCCTGCGCCGAGACGCGGAACAGGAAGGGCTTTGCCTCGCGCCGGTCGCACATCGAGGTCAGCAGATCCTGCACCCCGGCCTGCTTGCCCATCTTGTCGGCACCGCGGGCATAGGCGGCCGCGATCCCCTCGGTCAGCATCACCTGCGCACCGGTTTCGGACAGCGCGACGCGCGCGGCCTCGACAAAGGCGTCCGCCTCGCTGCCCTCGATCACCACCGCGATCCCGGGGTTGGTGCAGAACTGACCCGCGCCCATCGCAAGCGAAGCCGCCCAGGCACGGCCGAGATCAGCCCCCCGGCTGGCGATCGCGGCGGGCAACATGAACATCGGGTTGACCGATCCGAGTTCCCCGAAGAAAGGGATCGGTTCGGGGCGCTGTGCACAAAGGTCGAACAGGGCGCGACCGCCGGCCAGCGAGCCGGTGAACCCAACCGCCTTGATCAGCGGGTGCTGCACCAGCGCCTGCCCGACATCGCGCTTGCCGCCCTGCACGAGCGAGAAGACCCCTTTGGGCATAGCGCACGTGTTGATCGCCGCAAGGATCGCCTCGGCGATGATCTCGCCCGTGCCGGGATGCGCGCCGTGCCCCTTGACCACGACCGGACAGCCCGCAGCAAGCGCCGCCGCAGTATCGCCACCCGCGGTCGAGAAGGCCAGCGGGAAGTTCGACGCGCCAAAGACCGCAACCGGGCCGATCGGGCGCTGCATCATGCGCAGATCCGGGCGCGGCAGCGGCGCGCGATCAGGCAACGCGACATCGTGGCGGCGGTCGAGATAGTCGCCCGTGCGGATATGGCTCGCAAAGAGCCGCAGCTGCCCCGTGGTGCGCCCGCGCTCGCCATTCAGGCGCGCCTCGGGCAGGCCGGTTTCCTGCGTGCCGATCTCGGTGATCGCCTCGGCGCGGGCCTCGATCTCGTCTGCGATGGCGTCCAGAAACTCCGCCCGCGCCTCGCGCGTCGTGTAGCCATAGGTCCAGAACGCCTCCTCGGCCGCGCGGACCGCCTGATCCACCAACTCGGGCGTTCCGACCGAAAATTCATGCGCCGGGCCGTGTGCGGGTTCCGACCGGAACGTCTGAGCGGTTGCGATCCACGATCCCGCGATCAGGTGCTTGCCATGGGGTTCGAAAGTCATCTGGAGCCCTTCCCTTGATGCTGGCGCGCGGGGTTCCGGTTCTCGGAAATGCGCCGCCACTTCGTATTTGACTTGTTGCCACTCTGCGGCGCGGCGTTTTCGCCGCCAGAATTCAGTGCTTTAGGCCACGGCCTGCACCTAGCAAGAATTTTCTTTTTTCGCCAGCATTTTTCTTATTTGACTATTTATTCTCTCAAAGTAGAAGATCGCCACAGTCGACCAAAGAATCAACAGAGGGGTTCAACAATGAACAAGATCACCATGATCGCCGCGCTGATCGCCGGGACCGCGATTGCCGGCGCCGCCCGTGCGGACAAACTCGACGACATCATCGCCTCGGGCACGCTGCGTTGCGCCGTCGTGCTCGACTTCCCGCCGATGGGCAGCCGCGACGCGAGCAACGAGCCGATCGGCTTCGACGTTGACTACTGCAACGACCTCGCCGCGGCGCTTGGCGTCAAGGCCGAGATCGTCGAAACGCCCTTTCCCGAGCGCATCCCCGCGCTGATGTCGGGCCGCGTCGATGTCGGTGTCGCCTCGACCTCGGACACGCTCGAGCGCGCAAAGACCGTCGGCTTCTCGATCCCCTACTTCGCCTTTGAAATGGCCGTCACCGCCAACGAGAAATCGGGCATCACCTCCTACGAAGGGATGAAAGGTCACACCGTGGGCGCCGTCGCCGGCACCTATGAGGCCATCGCGCTGGAAAAGCAGGTCGCCGAATGGGGTGAAGGCTCGTTCCGTCCCTATCAGACCCAGGCCGACGTCTTCCTCGCGCTCAGCCAGGGCCAACTCGACGCGACCGTCTCGACCTCGACCGTGGCAATGGCCAACGTCAAGACCGGCAACTTCCCCGGGGTTTCGGTGGTCGGCAAAGCGCCCTTCGACACCGACTATGTCGCGCTGTTCACCAACCGCAACGAATACGGTCTGATCAACTATCTGAACCTGTTCGTGAACCAGCAGATCCGCACCGGCCGCTATGCCGAGCTTTATGAAAAGTGGGTCGGCGGTGAGCTCCCGTCCTTGACGGTTCCGAACGCCTATCGCTAATCGGACGCCGGAAACGAAGGCGGCGCGGGGAAGCTCGCGCCGCCTTTCCTTCTGCATCCCATCAGGCAGGACACAGCAATGTTCGGATATACCTTCCAGTGGAACCAGGCGCTTGCCCGGCTTCCCAAGATGCTGGACGGTGCGGTGGTGACGATGGAAGTGGCGGTGCTGTCGATGCTGATCGGCATCGCTTTCGCCATCCTTCTGACCCTGCTGCGCCTCTCCGGCTCTCGCCCACTGCGCGCCGTCGCGACCAGCTGGGTCGAGATCGCGCGCAACACCCCCGCCCTGTTCCAGATCTACATGGCGCATTTCGGGATCGCCACTTTCGGCATCCACCTCAGCCCCTTCGTCTCGCTGCTGATCGGGATCACCTTCAACAACGCGGGCTATCTCGCCGAGAACTTCCGCGGCGCGCTCAAGGCCATTCCCCACACGCAGACGCGCGCGGGCCGTTCGCTGGGCATGTCCCAGCTTCAGGCATTCCGCTACATCATCCTGCCGCAGATGCTGCGCATCTCCTTCCTGCCGATGACCAACCAGGTGGTCTGGGCCGTGCTGATGACATCACTCGGAGTCACCGTCGGCATGAACACCGACCTCTATGGTGTCACGCAGGATCTGAACGCGCTTACCTTCCGCACGTTCGAGCTGTTCGCTATTGCCGCGGTCATCTTCTACGTCATCACCAAGATCATCACGCTCGGCGCGCGCCTGATTGCCGCGCGCCTGTTCCGGTATTGAGGGAGACACGACCATGTTCGATACCGCCCTCACCTCTGCCGATCTGATCTTCCTCGCCAAGGGCGCGGGAATGACGATCTTCGTCACGGCGATCTCGGTCACGATCGGGACCGCGCTCGGCATCCTCTTCGGGGTGATCCGGGTTCAGCTCGGGGCCGTTCTGGCGACGCCGCTGACGTTCTTCCTCGACATCTTCCGCTCGGTGCCGCTGCTCATTCAGCTGGTGCTGGGCAATGCCTTCATGGGCATGGTGCTGCGCCTGCAACTGTCGGGCTTCACCATCGCCTGCATGGTGCTCTCGCTTTACACGGCCGCCTATTGCACCGAGATCGTGCGCAGCGGCATCGACGCGGTGCCCGCCACGACCCGGCGCGCGGCGCGCTCGCTCGGCATGAGCTGGCTGCAGGAGATGCGCTACATCGTGATGCCTCTGGCCACGCGGGTCGCGCTGCCCTCGTGGATCGGCCTTGCGCTCGGCGTCATGAAGGACTCGGCGCTCGTCTATGTCGTGCAGGTGACCGAGCTTCTGAAATCGACCCAGATCCTCATCACGCGCCTGCAGGAGCCGCTGTTCCTTCTGATGATCTGCGGTGCCTTCTACTTCCTCATCAGCTTCCCGCTTGCCCGGTTCGGCGGTTATCTCGAAAAAAGGTGGTCCAATGATTGAGATCCAGAACGTCCACAAATCCTTTGGCCAGCTCGAGGTTCTCAAGGGCATCGACCTGACCGTCCAGAGCGGCGAGGTGGTCACCATCATCGGCGGCTCTGGCTCGGGCAAGTCGACGCTGCTGACCTGCATCAACGGGCTCGAACCGATCGATTCCGGCAAGATCATGGTCGATGGCGTCGAGGTCCATGCCAAGTCGACCAACCTCAACAAACTGCGGCAAAAGATCGGCATCGTCTTCCAGCAGTGGAACGCCTTCCCGCATCTGACCGTGCTGGAGAACGTGACCCTCGCGCCGCGCAAGGTGCTGGGTCTGGGCAAGGCCGAGGCCGAGGCGATCGCCGAGAAGCAACTCAAGCACGTCGGGCTGGGCGAAAAGCTGACCACCTACCCGGGTCGCCTGTCTGGCGGGCAGCAACAGCGCATGGCGATCGCCCGGGCGCTGGCGATGTCGCCCGATTACATGCTGTTCGACGAGGTGACCTCCGCGCTCGATCCGCAACTGGTGGGTGAGGTGCTCGAAACGCTGAAGATGCTGGCCGAGGAAGGCATGACCATGATCTGCGTGACGCATGAGATGGCCTTCGCGCGTGACGTGTCGGACCGGGTCGCCTATTTCCACAAGGGCATCATGGCCGAGATCGGCGCACCGGATCAGATCTTTGGCAACCCGCAGCACCCGGAAACCCAGAAGTTTCTGGCAAGCGTGCGCTAAGACAGCGGCAGGGGCCAAGCCCCTTCCCCACCCAAAGGAAAAGGCGCGGGGGTGTTCCCGCGCCTTTTGCCATTCGGACGGATCGGATCAGGCGTCGACGGGGGCGAGACCGCTTGCCTCGAACCGATCGAGTTGCGCCATCTCGGCCGCGCTCAGCGCGATCCCCTCGGCCATCGCCTTGCGGCGCGCCTCGAACCGGCGCTCGGACGGCAGGCGTGCGCCCTGCGCCCCGATCGCGGTCAGCAACTTCTCGCCCTCGACGATAGGATCACGCCCGCTGCGCGCGGCGAAGCTCTGCGGGTCGAGCGCCAGAACCAGCGCCCCGTGGCGCGGCAGCAGATCGGTGCCGCCCATGAAGTCGAGCGCCTCCTTGCTCATGAATTCACCCAGCATCGCGCCCGACAGCAGCTCGACCATCGTCGAGATCGCCGACCCCTTGTGCCCGCCGAAAGTCAGCATCGCGCCGTCGAGCGCGGCGTCGGGGTCGGTCGTCGGATTGCCCTCGCGATCAACGGCCCAGCCCTCGGGGATCGGCTTGCCGGCGCGGCGGTGCAATTCGATCTCGCCGCGTGCCGCAACGCTGGTCGCGAAGTCGAACACATAGGGGTGCGCGCCCGGGCGCGGCCAGCCGAAGGCGATCGGGTTGGTGCCCAGAAGCGGCTCCTTGCCGCCCGCGGGCGCAACGAAGGAATAGCTCGGACACATCGAGAGCGAGGCGAGCCCCTCTTCGGCCAGCGCCTCGACATCATGCCAGAGCGCCGAGAAATGCAGACAGTCGCGGATCACGAGCGCGGCGAGTCCCGTTTCGCGCGCCCGTTCGGCGAGCAGATCCTTGGCGGCATAGAACGCCGGGTTCGAAAAACCGCCCCGCGCGTCGACCTCGATCACCGATTTGCCCGCGTCGTGGATTTCCGGCTCCGCATCGGGCGAAACCTTGCCTGCCGCCAATACCCGCAGGCAGCCCTCGATGCGATAGATCCCATGCGATTTGCAGTTGTCGCGTTCGCCCGCGACGATCACCCGGGCCACCGCCTGCGCGCTTTCGGGGCGCACACCGGCGCGCTCGAAGATCGTCTGGACCCGCGCGAGAAGCGCTTCGTAGGAAATGACATGCGGCTCGGCCATGGTCGGCAAGGCTCCTTCGGTAGGTGTTGTGCGGTCAAGCCGGGTCGTTCGCGACCTTCTTGTCCACGTCGATATAGGTGCAGGCCCAGAAGATGCGGGCCTCGTCGTCGTCGAGTGCGCGCAGCCCGTGCTTGAGCGTGCTGTCGAAATAGGCGCAATCTCCGGGTTCGAGCACGACAGGTTCATAGTGCTCGACCACAAGCTCGATCCGCCCCGACAGGACATAGAGCGTCTCCTCGCCGGCATGCGACTCGAGGTCTTCGGGGGCCAGTGGCGCGCGTTTCTCGACCAGCGTGACCAGCGGGATGATCTTTTTCTCGGCGAGCGCGTTGCACAGCACCTCGTATTCGAAATGCTTGGCGCGCACCTTGCGCCCCTGCCCCGCCTTGGTCACGGTCATGCGCGTCGTCTGATGCGCCTCGTGATCGGACGAGAACAGCCGCTCCATCCCGATGTCGTAGGCACGCGCGATTCGGACCAGATTCTCATAGCTGGGTGAAACGCGACCATTCTCGATCTTGTGGATCGTCGAGAGTGCAAGCCCGCTCCGCTGCGCCGCAACCTCGAGCGTGAGCCCGCAAGCCTGACGCACCGCCTTCATCCGGCTACCCAGATCCGAGCGCAGTTGCAGGCGTTCGGCTTCCCAATCATCATTGGCCGCGTCAAGTTCGGCGTCGTCACGGGAAGATTTTTCCATTTGCGTCATATTTTTCTTTTCTTACCAGTTGTGATCGTTTAAGCATATTTCCATGGCGAGTGCAACATTAGCAATCCGTCCATGAAAAAGAGAATCCCAAAGTCGGTTCCTGCGATGACGCCATGGGCGAACTGAGCAGAATGCCGATTTTTTGGAAGGCGACGAGGTGACTCATGGCGACATCGATCGTCCCTGCATCAGTTCACGGCCCGCTTCTCGTCTGCGAGGAGGGGCTCAGCGTCTGGGGCGGCGTGAATCCCGCGACGGGCGAGATCGTCGATGCCCACCACCCGCAGCATGGCCGGTCGCTGGCCGGGCACGTCGTGATGATGCCGACCAGCCGCGGGTCGTGTACCGGAAGTGGTGTGTTGCTGGGCCTCGCCTTCGCCGGGGCGGCACCGCGCGCGCTGATCTTCCGTGAAGGCGAGGACATCCTGACGCTTGGCGCGTTGGTCGCGGGGCGGCTCTTCGGCCACGCGATTGCCGTGCTGCGCCTGACAGCCGCCGAATATGACGCGCTTGCCCGTGAAACCGAGGCCGAGATCACCCCCACACATCTGAAAGCCGGGGGACATGTCTGGCCGCTCGAACCCGCGGGATCGGCCGACGCCCTCGAACTGACCGAAGGTGACCGCGCCTTCCTCGCGGGCGAATACGGACCGGCCGCGCAGCTCGCGATGGAGATCATCACCACCATGGCCACGGCGCAGGGCGCGCCCCGCCTGACCGACGTGAGCCGCGTTCACATCGACGGCTGCATCTACGCAAGCCCCGCCTTCCTGACATTCGCCCGAGCGATGGCGGACAAAGGCGGGCGGGTGCGGGTGCCGACCACGATGAACGCGATTTCCGTCGACCATGCCAACTGGCGCGCCCAAGGCGTCGATGCGGCCTTCGGGGCGCCCGCCGCGCAGCTGGCCGATGCCTATCTCGAGATGGGGGCACGTCCGAGCTTTACCTGCGCGCCCTATCTGCTGGCCGATCGCCCCACCGCGGGCGAGGACATCGCCTGGGCCGAAAGCAACGCTGTGCTCTATGCCAACAGCGTGCTGGGCGCGCGCACCGTGAAGCACGCGGATTTCATGGATCTCTGCATTGCCTTGACCGGCCGCACCGCGCAGGTGGGTGTCTATCTCGAGCACAACCGCGCGCCGCGACGGATCATCGATGTGGTGCGCCCGGTCGGCGCCGACGATGCCTTCTGGCCGATGCTCGGCTGGCTCGTGGGTCAGGCCGCACCGGACCGCATTCCGCTGATCCGGGGGCTCGAAGATACCGCACCGTCGGAAGATGATCTCAAGGCACTCTGCGCCGCCTATGGCACGACCTCGGCCTCGCCGATGCTGCATGTCGCGGGCGTCACACCCGAGGCAGATCTCACCCCCGCGCCCGAGGCCGATCATGTCACGCTCGGCCCCGAGGACTTCGCCCGCCTGTGGCGCGAGTTCAATCTGGGCGACGAACAGGTGGATCTGGTGGCGCTTGGCAGCCCGCATTTCTCAGCCGCTGAATGCGCCGCGTTTGCGCAGCTGATGGATGGCACCCATGTCGACCCGAAGGTGACGACCATCGTCACGCTTGGGCGGGGCACGCTGGGCGAGATTGCGGCGAACGGCGTCAAGGACCGGCTCGCGGCCGCAGGCGTCAGGATCATCCCCGACCTGTGCTGGTGCTCGATCTCCGAACCTGTCTTTCCGCCGCAGGCCAAGGTGCTGATGACCAATTCCGGCAAATACGCGCATTACGCGCCGGGGCTGAGCAATCGCACGGTCCGCTTCGGATCGCTCGCGCAATGCGCCGAGAGTGCGCGGACCGGCCTCGCCCCTGCGACGCCGCCCGCGTGGATTGCCACGGCGCAGACCTGACCGAACAGGGCAGCGCGTGCGACTGCCTTCCTCCCACTCGAATCCAGATAACAAACGGAGCCACCCATGAACAAAGATGTGTTTTTCGGCACGATCCCCGCGCTGCTGACGCCTTGCACTGCCGACCTGCAACCCGACTTCGATGCGCTGGTGCGCAAGGGTCAGGAGATGATCGCCGCGGGCATGTCCGGCGTGGTCTATTGCGGCTCGTGCGGGGACTGGCCGCTGCTGACCGACGAACAGCGGATGGAGGGCGTCGAGCGTCTGACCAAGGCCGGCGTGCCGGTCATCGTCGGCACCGGCGCGATCAACACCAAATCCGCCGTCGCCCATGCCGCCCATGCGCAGAAGATCGGCGCGGCCGGTCTGATGGTCATCCCCCGCGTCCTGTCGCGTGGGCTGTCGGTTGCGGCTCAGCGCAACCACTTCAAGGCGATCCTCGACGCCGCGCCCGATGTTCCCGCGATCATCTACAACAGCCCCTACTACGGCTATGCGACCAAGGCGGACCTGTTCTTCGCGCTGCGGGCCGAGCACAAGAACCTGATCGGTTTCAAGGAATTCGGCGGCAAGGCCGATCTGAGCTATGCGGCCGAGCATATCACGTCGCAAGATGACGAAGTGATCCTGATGGTCGGCGTCGATACCGAGGTCTACCACGGCTTCGTCAAATGCGGCGCGGTCGGCACGATCACCGGCATCGGCACGATCTTCCCCGAGGTGGCGCTGCTGCAGGTTGCGCTCTCGCGCCGCGCGGCCGAAGGCTGCCCCGAGGCGGATCTGCGCGCCCGCGAGCTGGCCGAGGCCTTCTCGGTGCTCGCGAAATTCGACGAAGGCGTCGATCTCGTGCTCTACTTCAAGCATCTGATGGTGCTGAAGGGCGAGGCGGAATACGCGCTCAACTTCAACGAAACCGACGCGCTCTCGCCCTCGCAGGCGAAGTTCTGCGAGACGCAGTTCCATCAGTTCAACGCCTGGTTCGCGAACTGGTCGAAACAGGGCGGGGTGATCACTGAATGCATGTGATCGACAGTCACACCGGGGGCGAGCCCACGCGCGTGATCCTCGACGGCGGTCCGGACCTCGGGTCCGGGCCGCTGGCCGAGCGCGCGGCGCGGCTGGCGACCGAGTATCGCGATTTCTACCGCTCGGTCATCCTCGAGCCGCGCGGTCAGGCGGCGATGGTCTGTGCGCTGCTGGTCGAGCCGGTCGATCCGAGCTGCGTGACCGGCGTGATCTATTTCGACGCCGAGGCCGTGCTGGGCATGTGCGGCCATGGCACGATCGGGCTTGCGGTGACGCTCGTGCACATGGGGCGCATCGGGCTCGGCGAAAGCCGGATCGAGACCCCGGTCGGCGTGGTGACGGTTGACGTGCTCGACGCGAATACCGTCAAGGTGACCAATATCGAGAGCCGCCGCATCTGCACGGATGTCTCGGTCGAGATCGAGGGCATCGGCGCGGTCACGGGCGACATCGCCTATGGCGGCAACTGTTTCTTCCTCGTCGATCCGAGCCCGATCCCCGTCACCTCGTCGAACATCCGTCAACTGACCGATGTCACCGTCGCGGTGCGCGAGACGCTGCGGGCCCTGGGCTTGGGCGGCGATGGCGGCATGCCGGTCGATCACGTAATCTTCTACGGCCCCGCCGAAACCCCCGAGGGTCACAGCCGCAACTTCGTGCTCTGCCCCGACGATGCCTATGACCGCTCGCCCTGCGGCACCGGCAGCTCGGCGCGGCTGGCCTGTCTCGCCGCAGCGGGGCGTCTGGCCGAGGGTGAGGAGATCGTGCAGGAAAGCGTGATCGGCAGCACCTATCGCCTGTCGTGGCGCAAGGGGCCGAACGGCGGCGTAATCCCCTCGATCACCGGCCGGGCCTATGTCATGGCGGAAAGCACGCTGATCTTCCTGGAACAGGATCCGTTCCGGCAGGGGATCACCCTCTGACTTCTCCTCCTGGCGCCCCGCGCCGGGAGCACCTTCGTTTTCAAAGCGATCGAGAGCTGCAATGAGCCATCAGACCCGAAACGAAATCCTTGTCATCGGCGCGGGAATCATCGGCGTGACCACCGCCCTTGCGCTGCAGGCGGACCGGCACCGGGTGCGCCTTCTCGATCGCAAGGGCATCGCCGCCGAAACCTCGCGCGGCAATGCCGGTGCCTTCGCCTTCGCCGAGGTCGAGCCGCTCGCAACCCCCGGCATCATGCGCAAGGCGCCCAAATGGCTGCTCGATCCGCTAGGGCCGCTGTCGCTGCGCCCGGCCTATGCGCTGCAGATCCTGCCTTGGATGCTGCATTTCTGGCGGGCCACCGCGAAATCGCGCTACGATGCGGCGGTGAACGCCCAGTCCGGCCTGATGCAGCTTTCGCAGCAGGCGCTCGAGCGTCTGATCGCGCGGGTCTCGGGCGAGCCTCTGATGCGCCGCGATGGCCAGCTTCAGGTCTATGAAAGCCGCGCCCAGTTCGAGGCGACCCTGCCCGCTTGGGAACAGCGCCGCCGTCACGGCATCGCCTTCAGCCTGTTCGAGCGCCCCGAGGCGATTGCGGAAATCCAGCCGGGGCTCAGCCCGCGCTTCACCCATGCGGGATATACGCCCGACTGGATGAACACGGTCGATCCCGCGCTCTGGACCGAGCATCTGGCACGCGCCTTCGTCGCGGCCGGCGGCGTGATCGAGATCGCCGAGGTCACGGGCGTGAGCGCGGGCGCGGATGGCGTCGAGGTCACGACAGGGGCCGGCACTTTGCGCGCCGATCAACTCGTCGTCGCGACCGGCGCCTGGTCGCACCAGATCGCGCGGATGCTCGGCGACCGGATCCCGCTCGACACGGAACGCGGCTACAATACGACCTTCCCGACGGCGAGCTTCGATCTGCGCACGCATCTGACCTTCTCGAACCACGGCTTCGTCGTCAGCCGGATCGGCGACGGGCTGCGGGTCGGGGGCGCGGTCGAGCTCGGCGGGCTGAAACTGCCGCCGAACTACAAGCGCGCGGAACTTCTGGTGCGCAAGACCGTCGAATTCCTGCCCGGCTTCGATCCGACGGGGGGGACGCAATGGATGGGGTTCCGCCCCTCGCTGCCGGACAGCCTGCCGGTCATCGGGCGGGCGCCCGGCGCCGAGCGGGTGATCTACGCCTTCGGGCACGGACATCTCGGCCTGACCCAATCCGCGGGAACGGCGGAACTGGTCGCGAGCCTTGCCGCACGGCGCGCCCCGCCGATCTCGCTCGCACCCTTCGCTGCGCAGCGTTTCTGACGGCCCACGACCTGCTGCAAAAACCTGAGGTCAGGGCGCGCGGCCCTGCCCCCAAGTGTCGCGTTGCCCTTAAATCGGTTCTGCCTCACTTTGTGTGGCGCAACTATCCTAAAGCTGGAAAATTCAGGAGGGATAGTTGTGAGTTCGAAGAAGCACTGGTCGCCCGGGAGCGATGTTGCCGTTCAAAGCGTTGAGCGAAGTGAAAGCGGTGGGTGGATTGTATCTGGCGTCTTTGCGCCCAACGGCATTTGCCCAGACTGTGGATTGCATTCACGCCGACATCACGGCTGGCGGCGTCGGCGGCTGCAGGATTATCCCGCGCATGGAGACAAGGTAACGGTTGATCTCGCAATTTGCCGTTGGCGATGTCAGGCACCCGCTTGCCCACGCCGGACATTCTCGGACCAAATCGCCTCGATTGCGCGTCCATTTGCACGTCGTACTTCGCGTGTCGGGGAGATTGTCGGCCATCTTGGGCATGCGACCGGCGGGCGGCCGGCCGAGCGGCTCTTGCACCGCTTGGGCCTTGGGATCAGCGATGACACGGTGCTCAGGCAGTTGAAGATGACCTGCCCCCCGGTCGTCCCTCGTTCATGACGAGAGTCCTTGGGGATGATATTGGTTGGTTTCGGGTGTGGCAAGCGCGCCGGGCGCGGAGCCCTCAGATTGCTCAAGCGCCCGGCGCGCTTCTGCCGGGGTCTTGTTGGCCAGCGAGGAATGCGGCCTGACGTTGTTGTAGTCGTAGCGCCAGAGTGCCAGCTTGCGGCGGGCATCGGCCAGGCTGTCGAAGATCTCCTCGTTCAGGCATTCGTCGCGCAGGCTGCCGTTGAAGCTCTCGATGAATCCGTTCTGCTGCGGCTTGCCCGGATCGATGTAGTGCCATTCGACGCCGTTCTCGTTAGCCCATTTCAGGATGGCCTTGCTGGTGAACTCGGTGCCATTGTCAGAAACGATGCAAGCGGGTTTGCCGTAAATCCTGACCAGCGCATCGAGTTCCCGCGCCACTCTGGCCCCCGAGATGCTGGTGTCGGCAATCAGGGCAAGGTTCTCGCGGCAGCGATCGTCGTTGACGGCCAGGATGCGGAACTTGCGGCAGGCCCCGAACGTGTCGGATAGGAAGTCCAAAGACCACCACTGGTTCGGGCGCAATGGCACCGGCATCGGCGTTCGGCTGCCGCGCGCCCGTTTGCGGCCACGGCGTCGACGCACCGACAGGCCCTCTTCCCGGTAGATGCGGTAGAGCTTCTTTTCGTTCATGATCATGCCCTTGCGCTCCAGCAGGATACCCACGCGCCGGTAGCCGAAGCGACGGCGCTTCTCGGCGATCTTGTGCATCGCCTCACGGATTTCCGGGTTATCGGGCGGCCTGTCACGCCGCACCGTCTTCGGATCGACACCGATCAGGACGCAGGCCCGGCGTTGAGAGATCGGATGATCCCTCATCGCCCGCAGCACCGCGTCCCGCCGTTGCACCGGTGTCGTCAGGGCTTTCCCAAGAGATCCTTCAGAACCACGTTGTCCAGCATCGCATCCGCCAGAAGGCGCTTCAGCTTCGCGTTCTCGTCCTCGAGCTGCTTCAGCCGCTTGGCGTCCGACAGGTCCATCCCGCCATACTTCGCCTTGAGCTTGTAGAACGTCGCGGGGCTCAACCCGTGCTTCCGGCAAAGCTCGGAAGTCGGCAAACCCGCCTCCTGCTCCTTGAGCATCCCGATAATCTGCGCCTCGGTGAACCGGCTTTTCCTCATGTCGTCTGCTCCTTCTCAGGTTGGGCAGACTCTACATCACAGCGAGGGAACTTCCGGGGGGCAGGTCAACACGCGTAGCCGCGTCGCGCACTTCGGGGTCATCTTTGCAAAGCCGCTCGCAATCGGTCACCAGCCACTGAAGGCTCGTAGTGCCCACTCGAACCTTACCATGCCAAAGATACCATCGTAATCGCTCTGCGGGGCGTTCGAACAACACAGGTATGCCAGAGAAACTCTTGGTCTGCAGTAGCCCCCTTACGGCGTTCTCGACATGTTTGACCCGCATCGAGATGTGCCACCAATCGAGGATATGGCGAACTGGCCCGCCGACGGCGTAGCGCACGAGATTGGGCAATGCCGGTTCTCCATCCGAAATCACGGTAACTGGGCTCTCACCGTCCCAGCCAGTGTCTTGAAGGTCTTGCCGTACTTGCCTGGATGGAGATTGAGCCGCTTGCTGTACAAGCCCGAAACGACGGGACATTTGCGCGCTCTCGATCTTACCCACCACAACATCAAGGTGCCGCTTCTGGTATTCCGGCCTACATCGAATATGTGCACCGTCCAGAAAGACCGTCATCGGAGTTGCGTTCTTTTCTGCTGACGAGACAACCGGTTCCGCATACTCGCTATCGCCGATTTCCTTGGCGATCTTGCCGAGACGATTGCGTACCGAAGTATTCGCCTGCTTGGCGCAAGGCAGAAATATCTCCATGATACGCGCAGCTTCTCGAAACGAATGCCGCGCCCCAAGCTCGGCTTGAAGGCGCTGTAATTGAGGTGTTGATCGGTCCGGGAAGAATCGGCGTTAGTGTCCGCGGACGTGGTGTAATTTCATCGCCGTCGACGGTGTAATCCCGGGTGGCCATCGAGGTGTATGGTCGAGGTGGAGTTTGGCGACTTCAACCACGGACCACACGGAGACCCCGATGACCAAGACCAACATGGACCAGTCCGAGCTTCTGGCAAAGCACGATCAGGGAGACTTCCTGCGCAGCATCGCCGAGGCCGTGCTTCAGCTGATCATGGAGGCCGATGTCGACGGCCTGATCGGCGCCGGCCGGCACGAACGCAGCGGCGAGCGCACAACCTGGCGCAACGGGTATCGAGAGCGCACTCTCGATACCCGTTTGGGGTCACGTCCGTCAAGCTGGTGTAATTTCCCTGGTGGCCTGAGGTCATGATCAGGCGGCTTTCGTTGTGATGCTGAGAATGGGGTCGATCTCCTCCTTGTCGATCTGGGCGAAGGCCTCGACCATCATGTAGCGGCTCGAGGTCTGCCATTCGTCGTTCTGCTCGAACAGCACGGCGCCGATGAGGCGCAGGATCGAGGCCTCGTTCGGGAAGATGCCGACGACGTCAGCGCGGCGCTTCACCTCCTTGTTCAGGCGCTCGATCGGGTTCGTGCTGTGCAGCTTGGTGCGGTGCTGCCGGGGGAAGGCCATGTAGGCGAGCACGTCGTGTTCGCTTGCGTCCATCAAGTCGACGAGCTTGGGCCAGCGGGCGCGGAACTGGCTCGCCACGTGGCGCCAGGTCTCGCCGGCATGCTTTCGGTCGGGCTGGTCGAAGGCCTGCCGGATCGCCGCGGCCACAACGGTGTGCTGGCCCTTCGACACGTGAGCGAGCGCGTTGCGCATCCAGTGCACCCGGCAGCGCTGCCAGGTCGCCTCGAAGACGCGGGCAATGGCGGCCTTGAGGCCGGTGTGGGCATCGCTGATCACCAGCCGGACGCCGCCCAGCCCCCGGGCGCGCAGCGATCTCAGGAAGTCGGTCCAGAAGGTCTCGGCTTCGGAGGGACCGATGCCCAGGCCGATGATCTCGCGACGCCCCTCGGTGTTGGCCGCCACCGCGATTATGGCCGCAACCGAGACGATGCGCCCGCCTTGGCGCTGCTTGAGATAGGTGGCGTCGAGCCAAACAGAGGGCCAGTCGCCGGCGAGCGGACGGTTCAGGAACTCGCCGACCCGTTCATCGATGTCCTTGCAGAGCTTCGACACCGTGCTCTTCGAGATGCCGGAGAGCCCCATCGCCTGCACCAGGTCGTCGACCCGGCGGGTGGAGACGCCGCTGATCCAGGCCTCCTGTATCACCGCCACCAGCGCCTGCTCCGAAGTCTTGCGAGCCTCCAGGAAGCCGGGGAAGTAGCTGCCCTGCCGGAGCTTCGGCACCCGAAGGTTCAGCGTGCCCAAGTATTTCGAGGACCCGGTGTTGAAGGTTCTGCACGCCGGTCAATCGGGAAGCTTCCCATATCCGGACGAGGACGGCCTTCGGCGGGACCGACAGATGTCCGAGACTCGCGAGACGGTCGAGAAGCTGAAGCAGGAGCTGCAGGAAGTGCGGGCGGCCGCAGGCGCAAATGGTTCTGAGATAGCGACCTCACCGGCAACGGCGGAGATGCCCGCATCGAATACGCAGAGTTCCACGCCTTCGCGGTCAAATCGTGCGCGGGGTCGAGCGGCTCGCGCGGGAGCTAGTGGAGGTGGGTCACGTCAATTGTCATTCGATCTGGCAGCTCTGGGGCTTAAGGAGGCGGAGAAGACCGAGCTGGCGACGGCGGTTCAGACGACAAGAGCCATCATTGCCGAGTTTGCGTGACCGGCCCTAAGCCGCCGGTCGGGGTGACACCTACGCCGCAGCGCGGCTTTCCCGAAGCGGTCAGTCATGGCCTGGCGCAGAAAACCTCAGGCCGAATGTCGCTGTTGGGGGAACGCGGTCACGCCCCGAGATCGATCGTCCTGTCCGGTGCGAGCGATCCAAGGAATGCCGTGTCATGGCTGATCGCCAAAACTGCCCCATCATAAGCTGCAAGCGCAGCCTCAAGTGCTGCGATACCATCGAGATCAAGGTGATTGGTCGGCTCGTCCAGGATCAGCAACGGCGGCGGCGGGGTTGCTCCGAGGGCACAGGCCAGACCCGCGCGCAGACGCTCGCCCCCGCTCAACTCTCCCGCGCACCGCAAAGCATCCGTCGCGCGGAAACCGAACCGGGCCAGTGCCGCATGAGCCATATGCGGATCCGCCACGGGATTGAGGCGACGGAAATTGTCGCGCAGGGACAGGGCCGGGTCGAGCCGCTGGACATGCTGATCGAGGAGGGCGAACGGAACCGAAAGCTCCACGAGGCCACTTTGCGGCGGGATCTGCCCGGTGATGATCTTCAGAAGCGTCGTCTTTCCGCTGCCATTCGGCCCGGCGATGACAATGCGCTCGGGGCCGGCGATGTTGAGCGACAGGTCGCGGATCAGAGGAGGAGCGGGAGGATAGCCGCCGGTCACGCTCTCCAATCGCAGCACCGTTCTGCCGGTCGCAAGGCTGGTCGGGGGGATGTCCATGCGCAGGGGTTGCAGGATTTCGATCTTTTCGCGGGCGGCGGACAGCTTCTCCTCCGCGGCCTCGCGCCGGGCGTCGCGCAGGCGCGCACCGGCACCGCCCGACGCCTCGGCACGCCCCTTGGCGGCGTCCATCAGGATTTTCGGCTGATCGCCCCGTGCCCACGCGCGGTGTCCGGCGCTGTCCTTGCGGGCCTTGCGTTCGCTCGCCTGCTGCGCGCGTCGGGCAGCCTCGGTGCGGGCTTTCTCCGCGTGCGCAAGCTCACGCGCCGCCGCGTCGAGCTCGGTGTCCTTGCGCTGTCGGAAATCGCTGTAATTCCCGCCATACCGGGCCGCGCCAAGCGAGGTGAGTTCGACAATGGCGTCCATTTCCTCCAGGAGCTCGCGATCATGGCTGGCGACGATCGCCCCTCCGGTCCAGCCGCGGAGGAGGTCGATCACCGCCTTGCGCCCCGCACGGTCGAGATTGTTCGTGGGTTCATCCAGCAACAGAAAATCCGGCTCGGCAAGGATCAGGGCGGCAAGCGCGGCCCGGCTGCGCTGCCCGCCCGATAGTGTCCCGAGCGGTGTCTGCGGCCCAACTGACAGACCACAGCGCAAAAGCGCCCCCTCGATCCGTGCGGGCAAGGTCCAGTCTGCATCGGCCAGCTCGCCTTCCCCCGCAAGTCCTGCCTCCGCCCGGTCAAGCAGATCGAGCGCGGGCCGCACGCCGAAAAGATCGGCAATGGTGTCATATGGCTGCCCGATCGCATCCTGGCGCATCATCGCGATGGAGCCGGTGGCGCGCACCAGCCCGGAAGCAGGGGCAAGATCGCCCGAGATGAGGCGCAGCAGGGTGCTCTTGCCCGCGCCATTGCGCCCGACGAGGCCGGTGCGCTCCGAGCCGAAGCTCAGGGTGAGGTTGGTCAGGAGCGGCGTGCCGTCAGGCGTGGGCCAAGACAGGCCGGAGAGGGAAGTGGATGCAGGCATGGGTCAAAACGTCTCGCAGCGAAACCGAAGGGGTGAAGGCGGCGAGGGTCAGGTCCATGGTGATGGCAACTCCGGTGGCAGTGTCCCTTGAAGATAGGGGCCACTCGGCAGTTTCGCAAGCCAGCGCCAACCGCGCCTTTGGGCTCGAGCCGCACTTGCGGCAGCGCGGTGAGCGCCGCCGACCGGCTGACAGTGGTCGACGGCGCTGCCGGCCCATAGCCGACATTCGTTGCAGGCCTAGCGAGCGGCGGCTTTTTGCGCGACCTTTCCATGTCAATTGGAAGTCAAATCCTGCCGCCGAATGGTGGTGGTGCGCCTTCGTGTAGCCTCCCTGAAGCGCGCCGTTCTCGGCTTGGTATGAAAATATCGGCGCTTGATGTTTGACTTCTTCCGTCGCTACCGCGACGTGGACGAGGAAGGCGGCGCTCTCCGCTCCCGAGGTGAAGAGGTCGATAGCATTGATCGCTAAATATTTGCGGGTGTGATGATCTCAAACGGGATCGTGCGCTGCACGGTGATCGTATTGTCGCCCTGCGCGATCGCTTCAATCATCGTTTGCACGAGCGCCGCCGAGATCTGTTCCAGCGGATGGCATAATGCCGCGGTGATCAGCCCCTCCGACAATCCCTTGCGAATCTCCGGGCCGATATCGCGGCAGATCAGGCGGATACCGCGGCGGCGCTCTTCGGGAACCTCACGCAGGGCACGCAGGACACCGGAGATGCCGCCGCCATTGAGCATGATCCCGACAAGATCGTCGCTCGACGCGAGCAACTCCTTGACCATCGCATAGGCCTCGGAGGCCTCTTCGTGAGTCGGCCGGCAGTCATCGACGCTCAGGTGGGGGGCGTTCTCGCGCATATAGGAGCGCAGGGCGGCATCGGCCACGTCCTGACATTGGTAGCGGTGATTGCCAATGAAGACCGCGATTCGGCCGGGCGACGAGGTCATCTGAGCGATCAGGTAGGCCGCGGTTCGCCCGAGCTTCCAGTTGTCGGCCCCGACATAGGCCGCCCGCTCAGGCGCGGACTGGTCGGTGATGTAGGCCACGACCGGCTTGCCGGCCTCGCGCAATTCGCGGATCGCCTGGGCGATCAGCGGGTGATCTGCGGCGATCAGTGCAACCGCGTCATTATTGGCCGCGAGTGCCTTGAGACGCGCCGCGATATTCTCCGGGGTCAGCAGGTCGACGAAGTCCACCGTGGGATGGATCATCTCGTCGCGCCGCTCATGACAGGCGGCCACGACCTTGCGGCCAAAGACTTGATAAATCTCACGACTCGACTGTTGCAGCAGAAAGCCCAGCCGGTAATGCGGCGCGGATTTCCGCACCCGGTCCTCGATCGTCGCGATCCCGTAGAACCCGATCTTTTCGGCGGCGGCTTGGACACGTTGCATGGTCGCACCCTTGACCGAGGCAGAACCCGCGATGATGCGGTTGACGGTCGAAATGGACACGCCCGCCTCTTCGGCCAGGTCGGCGATTGTCGGCCTGCTCATGCTGTTCCTCCCGTCCGCGTTCGTATCATCATGAATGACATTTTATGATACATTCACTGAGATGATCAACTTTATTCATTTCATAATTTTCAAGCTTCATCTAGGAAATTTGTCACGAGGAGTTCCCGTCAACAGATGGGAAAGGGAGGAAATCGACATGACCAAATTCAGCCGTTTTGCGGCAACAGCTACGACTGCCATCATCGCAGGTTGCGCGGCGACCGCCGTCATGGCCGCGGATATCTTCGTCGTGGGCGGCAAGCCCGACGACCCGTTCTGGTCGATCGTGAAGCGCGGCGCTGAAGATGCCGGCATCGTGGTCAAGGAACAGGGTGGCTCGGTCACCTGGCTCGGCCCGCAGAACTATGACAACCTCGGCGTCGACGCGGCCGAGCTGATCCGCCAGGCCATCGATCAGGGCGCGGATGCCATCGTTGGTCCCGACTGGGTGCCCGAGGCGATGGATCCGGCTTTCCAGGCGGTGCGCGCGGCGGGCATTCCGCTGATCATCTACAACGCTGGCGGTCTCGAAGCGGCCGACCGTCTGGATGCGATGAACTATGTCGGCTCGGATGACCACGAGGCCGGCAAGGCCGCGGGCGTCTATCTGGCGGGCAAGGGCAACAGCAACGGTCTGTGCGTGAACACGCTGCCGGGCGCCGCCAACGTCGAAGCCTTCTGCGGTGGCTTTGTCGAGGGGATCACCGGCGCGGGGGGCAGCGGTGAGGTTCTGCCGCTGCCCGCGACCTCGTTCGGCTCGCAAACGGCGGTGGCTCAGGCGGTGCGGGCGCACCTGCTGCAGCACCCCGAAATCAACGCCGTCTTCACCGTCAGCGACGTCGACGCGAATGCCGCGATCTCGGGGATCCAACAAGCGGGCAAGACCGGGCAGGTTGCGGTCTGCGGGATCAACTTCAACGAAGCGATCCTCGACAACATCAAGGCCGACAAGCAGGCCTGCGCGATCGACCAGCAGGGCTACATGCAGGGCTATCTCGCCGTCGCGATGCTCAATGGCTATGTGAACTATGGCCTGCAGATCCCGACCCGCGAGATCCTGACCGGCCCGGGCATCGTCGATGCGACCAACGTCGATGCGACCGCGGCCGGCGTCAAGGCGGGCACCCGCTGAGGCCACCCTTCCGATCCTGACACAGGTCCATCCGGCGCGATGCCGGGTGGTCCCCACGCCGACCCCCGTTTCGCGCCGCGCGAAACCGGGTCGCTCACGGCCTTCGGACGACCAGGGAGATCCACAATGGCATCCGCCGCCACCGACACACGCAAATCAGCGGCCGCCTCCTCCGGAGGGATCGGCGCCGCGTTGGGGCGCGCGATGCGACGCCCAGAGGCCGGCTCGCTGCTGGGCCTCGTCGCGGTCTTCGCCTTTTTCCTGATCTCGGCGGGCGGCATCTTCGCCTCGGCCGCGGGCACCGCAAGCTGGCTCAACGTCGCCGCCGAAATCGGCATCGTCGCGCTGCCGATCGGCCTTTTGATGATCGCGGGCGAGCTCGATCTGTCGATCGGCTCGGTCATTCCGGCCTCATCGCTCACTGTCGCGATCATTTCCGGCTACTACGGATTGCCCGAGATTATCGGCATCTTGGCCGCGCTGGCGATGGGCACCGCGGTGGGCTTCGTCAACGGCTATGCGGTCAACCGCACCGGCGTGCCCTCGCTGATCGTGACGATCGGCACGATGTTCGCGGTGATGGGGCTGACGCTGGGGCTTGCGGTGCTGCTGACCGGCTCGACTTCGACCTCGATCGTGCCCTCGCCGTTCTTCAAGGCGATCCTCGGCGGCTTCGTCGGCGGGATGTTCCAGGTCACCGTTTTCTGGTGGATCGGCTTCATCGCGATCATCGGTTTCGCGCTGCATTTCGCGCCGATCGGCAACTGGATCTATGCGCTTGGCGGCGACAAGGTTTCGGCGAGGAACGCCGGTATTCCGACCGAAAAACTGACCATCGGGCTCTTCATGCTTTCGGGCTTTTCCGCGGCCTTCGTCGGCGTCGGTCAGGCGATGGTCTATCAAAGCGCGCAGGTCGCAGGCGGGCAGAGCTTCATCTTCAACTCGATCATGTGCGTCGTCATCGGCGGGGTGCTGCTGACCGGAGGCTTTGGTTCGGTGATGGGCATCGTGCTCGGCACGATCACCTTCTCGATGGTGAACCAGGGCATCTATTTCACCGGCTTCGACCCCAATCTCGGCTCGGTCATCATCGGCGCGCTGCTGCTAGTGGCGGTTCTGATGAACGACACCTTCCGCCAGATGGCGCTGAGCTACTCCAAGAAGAAGAAATGAGGATCACAGCCATGTCTCTTTCTTTCGGATCCTTTCTGCGCAAGCCCGAAGCGGGCGCCGTTCTGAGCCTGATCGCCGTCGCCCTGTTCTTCGTGATCTTCGGGGGCGCCGATCTGGGCAAGTTCGCGGGGGCTGCAAGCTGGGTGAACTTCGCCGCCAACCTTGGCATCGTCGCGCTGCCCGTGGGCCTTTTGATGATCGCAGGCGAGCTCGATATCTCGATCGGCGCGATGATCCCCGCGGGTTCGATGAGCGTTGCGATCGTCTCGGGTTATTATGGTGCGCCGATTGTGGTCGGCATCGCCGCGGCTCTGGGGCTAGGGGTTCTGGTTGGCCTGATCAACGGGCTGCTGACGGTCAAGACCTCGGTGCCGTCGCTGATCATCACGCTGGCCACGCTGGTCGCGATGCAGGGGCTCGTGCTCTCGGGCTCGGTGCTGCTGACCGGCGCCGCCTCGGTGCCGCTCGCCGCGCCGGACTGGGCCAAGACGCTCTTCGGCACGCTGATCGCCGGCAACTATCAGGTGATCATCCTGTGGTGGATCGGCTTTGCCGCGGTGCTGTGGTTCGTGATCCACAAGAGCCCGCTCGGCAACTGGCTCTTCGCGATGGGCGGCGACAAGGAAAGCGCGCGCAATGCGGGGATCCCGACCGACAAGATGACCATCGGCCTCTTCGTGCTGTCCTCGACCTCGGCGAGCTTCGTGGGGATGTGTGGCGCGATCCTGTTCAACTCGGCCCAGGTTTCGGGCGGCATGAACTACATCTTCAACGCTGTGGTTTCGGTGGTGGTGGGTGGTGTGCTGCTGACCGGGGGCTTCGGCTCGGTGCTGGGCATCTTCATCGGCACGCTCACCTTCGCCGTCGTCAGCCAGGGCATCTACTTCACCCAGCTCGACCGCAACTGGTCGGCGCTGATCATCGGCGTGATGCTTCTGGTCGCCGTCCTGATGAACAACGCATTCCGCGACATGGCGCTGTCCTACGCGCCGCGCAAGAAGAAGTGAGGAGCTTCGACATGACCACTCCGGTTCTCGAACTGCGCAACGTCAACAAGTCCTTCGGTCCGATCGACGTGCTGCATGAAATTTCGCTCAAGGTGAATGCGGGCGAGGTTCTGTGCCTGCTGGGCGACAACGGCGCGGGCAAATCGACGCTGATCCGCACGCTGGCGGGGGTGCACAAGCCGACCTCGGGGCAGATGCTGATGGATGGGCAAGAGGTGCTTTTCGAGCGCCCCAAGGATGCCACCGACCGCGGCATCGCCACCGTGCACCAGTTCGGCGGCACCTTTCCCCTGATGACGATCGGGCGCAGCTTCTTCGTGGGCATGGAGCCGACCAAGGGCTGGGGGCCGTTCAAGGTCTTCGACCGCAAGACCGCCAACGAGGTCGCGGTGAAAGCGGTGCAGAGCTTCGGCATCACCCGCATCGACGACGGCGACCGGCTGATCGGCGGGCTGTCGGGCGGGGAACGTCAGTCTCTTGCCATCGCGCGCGCCGTGCATTTCGGCGCGCGGGTGCTGATCCTCGACGAACCCACCGCCGCGCTTGGCGTGAAGCAGTCGAGCCACGTTCTGCGCATCGTGCTCGAGGCAAAGAAGCGCGGCATCGCGGTGATCTTCATCACCCATCAGGTAACCCATGCGATGGCGGTTGGCGATCAATATGCCGTGCTGATCCGCGGCACCGTCGCTGCCAATTTCGTGCGCGGCGACAAGAGCCGCGAAGAGATCACCGATCTGATGGCCGGCGGCGAGGCGCTGGCCGATCTCGATGCGCATCTGAACGATTACGAAAACACCAGCGACACCGCCAGCACCGTCGCTTGACCCCCTTGCTGCCCATCGGATGCCCGCCAGCGCGGACGCCCCCCCTTCTTTCAGGTAAACCAGATGAAACACACGCTTGACCCGCACATGATCCGGCATCTCTCGCTCGAGGATACGATCCGCAAGGTTGCGGAACTCGGATATGATCACGTCGAGATGTCCCCGCGCCCGGATTTCTTCTCGTGGTGGACGCGGCCGAAGCTTTATCCGGAGAAGATCCAAAGCTTCAAGAAAGCTCTGCGCGACAACAATGTGGGCCTTGCCACGTTGCAGCCGATGTATCGCTGGGCCAGCCCCTATGCCGATGAATGGGACATGGCCATCGACAACTGGAAGCGCGCGATCAACTTCGCGGTGGAGCTGGAATGCCCGATGTTCGTCTCGGAGTTCGGCCGCGGCGGCTCGCCCAACCGCAGCCTGAACGACCGGTCCGGCCTGCATCGCCCCGAGGTCTGCGAGGGGCAGTTCTTCCGCGCGATGGACATCCTTGTGCCGATCCTCGAACGCGAAGGCATCAAGTTGTCGCTTGAGGCCCATCCAGAAGACTGGATCGAGAATATCCATCCCGCGATCGACATCATCAAGACGATCAATTCGCCGATGGTGCGCGCCTCGTTCATCGCGCCGCATACGTTCTTCTATGGACCCGACATGGTGTCGAACCTGCGCGCGACCGAGGGGCTCTTGGAACATGTGCGGCTTGCCGACACCTATGACCACAACAAGTCGTCCGAGCTGCGCTATATCGTGAACCCGCCCGAGTCCAAGGTCCGCGTCCACCAGCACCTTGATTTCGGCCAAGGCGAGATCGACTGGGACGTGTTCTTCGCGACGCTGGCCGACATGAAGTTCGACGGGGTTCTGTCGAACTGCGTTTTCGCCTGGGAAGACCGCGCCGAGGACAGCGCGCGCTTCATGCTGGCGGAAACGAAACGCTATCTCGACAAACATTTCAAATAAGGATGCCTGACATGG
Organism: Rhodobacter xanthinilyticus; assembly: GCF_001856665.1. Classification (NCBI taxonomy): domain Bacteria; kingdom Pseudomonadati; phylum Pseudomonadota; class Alphaproteobacteria; order Rhodobacterales; genus Rhodobacter; species Rhodobacter xanthinilyticus. The sequence continues at coordinate 175,784 of NZ_CP017781.1, forward strand.
CACTGAAAGTCGGAGTCATCGGCACGGGGATGATCGGTCAGGACCACATCCGCCGGCTGACCCAGGTTCTGTCGGGGGTCGAAGTGGCGGGCGTCACCGATATTGACCTTGCGAGGGCGAAATCGGCGGCCCCTGCGGGCGCGACGGTCTACGAGACCCCTGAGGCGCTGATCACCGCGCCCGAGGTGCAGGCGGTGGTGATCTGTTCCTGGGGCCCCGCGCATGAAGCGCAGCTGCTGGCCTGCATCGCGGCGGGCAAGCCGGTCTTTTGCGAAAAGCCGATGGTCACCTCCGAGGCCGCAGCACTCAAGGTGATCGAGGCCGAGGTAGCCTTCGGTCGCCGTCTGGTGCAGGTGGGCTTCATGCGCCGGTTCGACGCCGATTACCGGCGGCTCAAGCGCGTGATCGACGGCGGCACCCTCGGCGCGCCCTTGATGTATTACTCCAAGCACCGCAACGCCTCCGTCCCCGAGGGGCTTTACACCTCGGAAATGCCGCTCAACGACACGCTGGTGCATGACGCGGATATCTCGCGCTGGTTGCTCAGCGATGAGGTGAGCGCCGTCGAGGTCCGCGTGCCGCGCCGCTCGACCCGGGGCCGCGATCTGCGCGACCCGGTGATGGTCATGCTGCACATGGCCTCCGAGGCGATCGTCGATGTCGAGATCTCGGTGAACATCGGCTACGGCTACGACATCCGCGGCGAGGTGAGCTGCGAGAACGGCATCGCCGCGCTGCCGAACCGCCCCGCGGCGGTGGTGACCGACGCGAATGGCATCCGTCAGGCGATCCCCGAGGATTGGCGCGAGCGGTTCATCGAAGCCTATGACCAGGAATTCCGCGAATGGATCGTCGCGGCAGGCGCGGGCACGGCCACGGGCCCGAGCGCTTGGGACGGCTATGCCGCGACCCTGGTCGCCGATGCGGCGCTGCGTGCCGTCGACAGCGGCGCGCGCGAGCCCGTGACGATGATCGACAAACCCGCACTCTACAACTGATCGGTGCAAGGAGACCTGCGATGAAACTTTCGATCTGCACCGATGTGATGGGGAACCTCTCCTTCACCGAGATGCTCGATAAATGCGTCAAACTCGGTGTCGAGGGCATCGAGATGACCGGCGGCGGCTGGTCCAAGGGCCCGCATTTCCGCGCCGACGAACTTCTGGCCGACAAGGGCCTGCTGAAGAGCAAGCTCAAGGAGATCGAGGCGCGCGGGCTCTCGATCGCGGCGCTCAACTGCTCGGCCAACCCGCTCGATCCGGGCGCGATGGGCACGCGGCATCTGAAAGAGATGAAGGAGACGATCACGCTCGCGGGCGAGATCGGCGTCGAGACCATCGTCACGATGTCGGGCCTGCCCGAGGCGGCACCGGGCGACACCGTGCCGAACTGGCTGGTCTATACCAAAAGCTGGCCCGACGAGATGCCCGAGCGCGACCGCTATCAGTGGGAGGGCCGAGCCTTCCCGTTGTGGCACGACCTCGTCGATTTCGGCAAGAAGGCCGGGATCAAGCGCTACGCGCTCGAGAACTTCTCGGCGATGCTGGTGTGGAACCCGGAAACCCTGTTCCGCCTGCGCAATGAAGTGGGCGAGATGGTCGGCATGAACCTCGACCCCAGCCACCTGATGTGGATGGGCGCCGAACCCATCGCCTCGGCCCGCGCACTGGGCAAAGCCATCCATCACTGCCACGGCAAGGATACCCGTATCGAGCGCGGCCTATGCGACGTGAACGGGCTTCTGGAACTCAAGGACGTGACCGACGTCGCCAACCGCGCCTGGAACTACGTCGCCGTCGGCGCGGGTCGTGACCTGCAATGGTGGAAGGAGTTCTTCTCGGTCGTGCGGATGTGCGGCTACAACGGCTGGGTTTCGCTTGAGATGGAAGATTTCACCATGTCGACCGAGGCCGGCATCCAATCCTCGATCGACGCGCTGCAAGCCACGATCTCGCGCTGATCGAGACACCGGTCCCGGGCCTCTACCCTCCTCCCCCCGGCCCGGGACCGGCCCATCTGAAGGAGACTGCGGATGTACAAGTTCATCATCACCCTCGACGTCACGCCCGGCGCGCGCGCCAAGATCCTCGAACGCGCCCCCGAGGCGCAGGCCGCCACCCGCGCCGAACCGGGCTGCATCGCCTATGACCTCTACGCCTGTACCGACAACCCCGACCGGATGGTCTTCGTCGAGGCCTGGGTCGATGAGGCCGCGCATGCCTTCCATATGGAGCAGGAGCATACGAAGCGCTTCATCGCCTTCCACGAGCAATTCCACGAGCGGCTGGTCTTCGAAACGATCAACCCCGCCGACTGACACGCCCGGCGCCGAACGCGCCCGCGCACTCCAACCAACTTCAGGGACCGCGAAGATGACCAAGACCCTCGATGTGATCACGATCGGCCGCGCTGGCGTCGATCTTTATGGCGCGCAGATCGGCGGGCGGCTGGAGGATATGGGCTCCTTCGAGAAATATATCGGCGGCTCGCCCACCAACATCGCCTGCGGCACGGCGCGGCTCGGGCTGAAATCGGGGCTGATCACGCGGGTGGGCGACGAGCACATGGGCCGTTTCATCCGCGAGCAACTGGTGCGCGAGGGCGTGGACGTGCGCGGTGTGGCGACCGACCCCGAGCGGCTGACCGCGCTGGTGATCCTCGGGATCCGCGACGAGGAACAATTCCCCCTGATCTTCTATCGCGAGAATTGCGCCGACATGGCGCTGTGCGAGGACGACATCGACCCCGCGCTGATCGCCGACACCCGCTCGGTTCTGGCCACCGGCACGCATCTGTCGAATCCGCGCACCGAGGCGGCGGTCCTCAAGGCGCTGGAACTCGCGCGCGAGTATGGGGCCAAGACCGCGCTCGACATCGACTATCGTCCGAACCTCTGGGGTGTGGCCGGTCATGGCGACGGCGAAAGCCGGTTTGTCGAAAGCGCCGCAGTGACGGCGAAGCTGCAAGCGAGCCTGCATTTCTTCGACCTGATCGTCGGCACCGAGGAGGAATTCCACATCGCGGGCGGCACCACCGACACGATCGCGGCGCTGCGCGCGGTGCGCGCGGTCAGCGCGGCGGTGCTGGTGTGCAAGCGTGGCGCCAAGGGGGCCGTGGCGTTCGAGGGCGCGATCCCCGACAGCCTCGATGACGGCCAGACCGGGCCGGGTTTCCCGATCGAGGTCTTCAACGTGCTGGGCGCCGGCGATGGCTTCTTCTCGGGCCTGATGAAGGGTTGGCTCGATGGCGAAAGCTGGCCGAAGGCGCTCGAATACGCCAATGCCTGTGGCGCCTTCGCGGTTAGCCGCCATGGCTGCACGCCCGCCTATCCCTCGCTGGCGGAGCTTGAGTTCTTCCTCAAGCGCGGCGTCATCCGCCCCGATCTGCGCAACGACACCGATCTCGAACAGATCCACTGGTCCACGAACCGCGCACGCCGCGGCCTGCCCGACTGGGACGATTACCGGATCTTCGCCTTCGACCACCGGCTGCAACTCGAGGAAATGGCGGGCTACACCCCGGCCAAGGGCGGCGCCTTCAAGGAGCTGTGCCTGGATGCGGCGCGCGAGGTGCAGGCCGGGCGCCCGGGCTACGGGATCCTCTGCGACAACCGGATCGGCCGTCGCGCGCTGCATGCGGCCTCTGGCACGGGGCTGTGGATCGGGCGTCCCTGCGAATGGCCGGGCTCGCGGCCGCTGACCCTCGAACCCGAACTGGGGGCCGATTGCGGCGGGCTTGTGCAATGGGCGCGCGAGGATGTGGTCAAGGTGCTGTGCTTCTGCCACCCGACCGACGACGCGGCCACGCGCGCGGGTCAGGAGGCGACGGTGAAGCGCCTGTTCGAGGCCGCGCGTCGCAACAATCTGGAATTCTTGCTGGAAATCATCCCCTCGAAAGTCGCCCCGGTGACCGAGGCGACGACGGCAACCCTGATCCGGCAATTCTACGAGGCGGGCATCTACCCCGACTGGTGGAAGCTGGAACCGATGGCGACACGGGCTGAGTGGGCCGAAGCCTGTGCCGCCATCGGACACTATGACCCCCACACCCGCGGCATCGTCGTGCTCGGGCTCGATGCACCCGAGGCAGAACTCGCCGCGAGCTTCGCGGTCGCCGCCGCCTTCCCGATGGTCAAGGGCTTCGCCGTCGGGCGCACGATCTTCGGCGATGTCGCACGCGGCTGGATGAAGGGCGAGATGACCGACGCGGCCGCCGTGGCCGAGATGGCGCGGCGCTATGCGCGGCTCTGCGGGATCTGGGACGAGGCGCGGACCCGCGCAACTGGAAAGGCAGCGTGATGGAAACGATCCGTTTGACGGCCGCGCAGGCGATGGTGCGTTGGCTCGAGGTGCAGTTCAACGCCGAGGGCGACCGCTTCATCGAGGGAATGTGGGCGATCTTCGGCCATGGCAACGTGGCGGGGATCGGCGAGGCGCTGCATTCGCGCAAGGCGACCTTCCCGACCTGGCGCGGACAGAACGAGCAGACCATGGCCCATGCCGCGATCGCCTTCGCCAAGGGGCGCGGGCGGCGGCAGGCGCATGCCGTCACGAGCTCGATCGGGCCGGGCTCGACCAATGTGGTCACGGCGGCGGCGCTTGCACATGTGAACCGGCTGCCGCTTCTGATCGTGGCGGGCGATGTCTTCGCCACGCGCCGCCCCGATCCAGTGCTGCAACAGGTCGAGGATTTCGACGATGGCACCATCAGCGCCAACGATTGCTTCAAGCCGGTGGTGCGTTATTTCGACCGGATTTCGCGCCCCGAGCATCTGCTCAGCGCGCTGCCCCGCGCGCTACGGGTCATGACCGATCCGGCCAATTGCGGGCCGGTCTGTCTGGCGTTCTGTCAGGACACGCAGGCCGAGGCCTATGATTACCCGGTGGAGTTCTTCGCGCCGCGGGTCTGGCACATTCGCCGCCCCGCGCCCGATGCGGGGGAACTGGCCCGCGTCGCGGATCTGATCCGCTCGGCCAAACGCCCGGTGATCATCGCGGGCGGCGGGGTGATCTATTCGGGCGCCGAGGCGGTGCTTGCAGACTTCGCCACGCGTCACGCGATCCCGGTGGCCGAGACGCAGGCGGGCAAGTCGAGCCTGCCGCAGAGCCATCCGATGAACTTCGGTGCGAGCGGTGTCGATGGGTCGGCGGCGGCGAATGCGGCGTCGAGCGCGGCCGATCTGGTGATCGGCATCGGCACGCGATTCCAAGATTTCACCACTGGCTCGCGCACGCTGTTCGGGCCCGAGGCGCAGCTCGTCTCGATCAACATCCACGGCTATGATGCAGCCAAGCATGGCGCCGAAAGCCTTGTCGCCGACGCCAAGGTCGCGCTCGAGGCACTGACCGAAGCCTTGGGCGAATACCGGGCCGAGGCCCCCGATGCCGAGGCCCGCGCCGACTGGCTGCGCGCGGTCGATGCCTATTGCGCGCGCCCCGAGGATCAGGCCGCCAAACCGACCGACGGACAGGTGATCGGCGCGGTGCAGCGCGCAACCGGCGAGAGCGCCATCGCGATGTGCGCCGCGGGTACGATGCCCGGCGCGCTCAAGCTGCTGTGGAAACCCTCGCAGGGCGGCTATCACATGGAATACGGCTATAGCTGCATGGGCTACGAGGTGGCCGGCGCGATGGGCCTCAAGCTCGCGCGGCCGGACCGCGAGGTGATCTGCTTCGTCGGCGATGGCAGCTACATGATGGCGAATGCCGAACTCGCCACGGCAGTGATGCGGCGCATCCCCTTCACCGTCGTGCTGACCGACAACCGCGGCTATGGCTGTATCAACCGGCTGCAGACGATGGGCTGCGGCGGCGAGCCCTTCAACAACATGTATGTCGATTGCAACATCGAGGTGCAGCCTGAAATCGACTATGTGGCCCATGCCCGCGCGATGGGGGCCTATGCGGTCAAGGCCGCAGGCACCGACGCGCTCGAGGCCGAGATCGCAGCGGCCCGCGCGCGCGACATCCCCACCGTGATCGTGATCGACACTGTGGCCAAGGACTTCCCCGGCACCGGCTTGCAGACCACCGCGGGCGAGCATGGCTTCTTCTGGGACGTGGCGGTGCCGCAGGTGTCCGAGCGTCAAAAGCAACGCGACCGCTTCGAGGAATACCTGACCCAGATCGCCAATGCGCGGCTGTTGAACTGAGGAGAGAGACGATGCCCGATCTGCTGCGCAAACCTTTTGGCACCCACGGCAAGGTGCATGAGATCACCCCCGCGACTGCCGGCTGGCGTTATGTCGGCTTCTCGCTTTACCGGCTGCGGGCAGGCGAGAGCGCGGCCGAGGCGACCGGATCGACCGAGGTGATCCTGGTGATGGTCGAGGGCAAGGCCAAGGTCACGGCAGCAGGGCAGGACTGGGGCGTTCTGGGCGAGCGGATGGATGTGTTTGAGAAGACGCCGCCGCATTGCCTTTATGTGCCGAACGGGCAGGACTGGGCCGCGGTGGCGGAAACCGACTGCACGATCGCCATCTGTGCCGCACCCGGCAAGGGCGGGCACCCCGCGCGGCGGATCGGGCCCGACGGCATCTCGCTGACCGAGCGCGGTAAGGGCACCAACACGCGCTACATCAACAATATTGCGATGGAGGCCGAGGATTACTGCGACAGCCTGCTGGTCACCGAGGTCTTCACCCCCGCGGGCCACTGGTCGAGCTATCCAAGCCATCGCCATGACGAGGACGACTTCCCCCGCATCACCTATCTCGAAGAGACCTATTATCACCGGCTGAACCCGGCGCAGGGCTGGGCGGTGCAGCGGGTCTATACCGAGGACGGCACGCTCGGCGAAACGATGGCGGTCAGCGATGGCGATGTCGTTTGCGTGCCGCGCGGCCATCACCCCTGCGGCGCGCCCTATGGGTTCGAGCTTTACTACCTGAACGTCATGGCCGGCCCACGCCGCAACTGGCGTTTCATCCCCGATCCCGCGAGCGAATGGATCATGGCGCGCGACGCCAAGTGATCTGGCGGGAACTTCACGGGAAGCAGCATGCGCACCGGCGCTCGAGGCGACCTCGGATCGTTATGCCCCTCTCGAAAGTTTAGGAGTAGAGGGGTGTAACGGTCGGCGTAAGAATGGACACTCGCCGCTACCGCAGCGAACGACCGCTTTCCGCCCTTCATGTCGATAAGAACGCATCGTTGCGACGCTGCGTTGGACTTCACTGCCCCAACCGCTTCGCCCTCTCGGCCATCCGTACCACCTGCGCGCTTGCCGTTGCCGCAGCGCTCCGCACGGCGGCAGGTGTCTGAACCGCACCTCGCCCGATCGCTTCGCCTGTCGTTAGCGCTCCGATCCGCGCCCTGCCCTTCACGCCGCCGGTATTGGAGATCCCGCGCAAAATTCCTGTCGATCCAGCGACAACGGCGGGCGCGGCCGCCACCATCAGGTTCCCGGAGATCCCCCGCACGATCAGGGGCGTTGCTGCTACAAATCCTTTGGCCAGGAAAACCATGACGAAGAACGGCACGAGCGAGCCGATGTTGGTTGCCGAGTTCGGATCGCCGCGCTTTACAAGATCGAGGATGCCATCCGCGGCGCCGCGCCCGATCGACGCCGGGCGATGCGGCAGGACCTGTCCCGCCCGTTGGTGGACGCGTTCTTCCTCTGGCTCGCGGCCCAGGCCAAGCGGGTCTCGAGCAAAACCGACCTCGGCAAGGCGATGAGCTACATGCTCATTCCCGAGCGCGACCTCTACCGCCTCGTCATGCGCTCGAAACTGCCCAGCGCCGAACGCTTCGAGGAATGGGTCGTCGGGACGGTCCTGCCCACAATCCGCAAGACGGGCTCTTATGTGCGCGGTGAAGAAGCCTTCGACGTGACCACCGAGGCTGGCCTTGCCGCTGCGACGATGCACGTTATGGCCGCCCTGCAAGCGAAAGCGGACGGGTTCAGGGCGATGTTTGAGGCCGCGAAGCCCAAGGCCGACGCCTTCGCGGTGATTGAGGAAGCCACGGGGTCAATGACCGTCACCGAGGCCGCCAAGGCCCTGAAAGCGAAGCGGGCGGACCTCTACGGCTCCCTTGAGCATCGCAAATGGGTCACGAAGGGCAAAAACCGTCAGGCCACCGCAGCCGCCTTGCGCCCCGGCTATATGGACACGCGGACCCACACGGACACCCGAGGGCGCGTCCACTCAACCCCCGTGGTAACGCCCAAGGGTCTCGCCTATCTCGCCCGGATCAAGGCTCAGAAGCGCGCCTAGGGGGCTCCTGATCGCGGGGCAGCGGGAGCAGGGACGGAGGAGGTGTGCTCCTTCTGACTATCTCGTCTGGGATGGCAGATCAGGGATTGACGGAGAGGGTATGCGCTCTTCCTGACCCCTGGGATTCAATTACCACACAGCATAGGAGGGAGCCCCCCCTTTACATGATAGATAACATGTTACGGGATGCCCAAAGTGAGTGGCCAGGCTAGGACATGTCCAGCGTCCTGTGAGCGCCTCCCACTCCTCCCTCCTCTCCCCCAGACAACGCAACGAAGCTCCTTCCGGGGCCTCTATTTTTTCACTAGCGCCGACCGTCCCAACGCCTTACGGTTGGGCCTCCGCGTCCACGGCGGGCAATCCCAACGCCTTGCGCATCGCCTTCGTGGTCTGGCGCAGTTTCGCAACATCGCCGCCATAGACCCGATCCCCCATGCTCCCGAGGGCATGACCGAGGATAAGGTTTTGGTCCAGCGACGACACCTCGGCCAGAATGAGGCGGTCCTTCATGTTGTGGCGAAGCGAATGGACAACATGCTTGGGGTCTTTGGTCACGGTGCGCAGGTGCTTCATCAACGATGCGGAGGCCGCGTCAGCGCCCCCCTCAGAGGCATAGGCAGGGAACAGGAGGGCCCTCTCGGGGCAGCGCAAGGGCCTCCTTGGCGGCTTCCAGAGCGTCTCCGACGAGGGGAACGGAACGGCGAGAAGCTTCGGTCTTAAGCCTCCGGTTCTCGTGCCATGTCACCTTGATATGCGGGAAATCTCCGCCCGTCGCCATGTCCTCGACCCGCAGCCCCGTGACCTCGGCCAGACGACACCCGGTGCCCTCAAGGATGCGCCATATCAGCGCCAAGTCGGCCCTAGCGTGGCTCGTGAGCCGCTCCCTGACTTTCCGAAGCACGGGGTCCGGTAGCGGGTCGCGCTTCTCCCCCTCCGACGCACGGCCCCGCACGGCGCCCAGAGTGAGCTTGTTGAACGGGTTCAGAAAGGTCGCCGGAAGGGGGAACTCCGTGGCCGCGAAGTTGATCACGGCGTTCAGCCCGTTCAGGTCACGCCCGACCGAGGCGGGGCTGATCTTCTCGCCGTTTTCCTTGACCCGGCCCGGCATGTAATCACGGACCTTCCGGGCGTCATCGCGCGTCAGGTCCACAAGAACGGGGTCAGCGCCGAGGGCCGCACAGGCATAGCCCACAACCCGGTCAATCCGCACCGCGAACCTCTGCAATTCTCCGGGACTTTCATCGCCCTTCGCCCTCTCTGCGAGGTATAGACGCTTGGCGTCCCCTAGCGTGGCCGCGGGGGCAGGGTATCGCTTCGGCCCGAGGCGCAGAAGGTTGACCGTGTGGCGCGCAACAGGGGGCGCTCCGAGGGGCTCATAACCGTCTTGCGGGAAGCTGTCCGCCAGCGCATCGGCAGCAAGCTCTAGCTCTTCTGCCGTCGCCCCGAGTTCAACCATCTCGGCCCGACGGCGCAGCGCCTCGGCATGGGCTGCACGGTCCGACGCATCCGGTGAAGACGCAGCCACGGCCTCGGCAAGCCGCCGTTTGGCCTCGGCAATCTCGCGTTCAACTTCGGCATGGTAGCGGGGATAGGCGGAGAGGGCTTGTTTCTCCGAATCACCCAGCTTCCGTTTGAACTCGCGCTTCGTGATCGCTGCGGCAACGTCCTTGGGCACTCTCCGGCGATACTGGAAAGTTCCGGCCTTGGTGCGCTCAACGTACTTCAAAACAAGTCCCATGTGTGCTCCGTGTGTGCCAAGAAGTGCACCACACGGAACGCTATGTCACGGAAATCTTTGACTCATTTACCCTTTGTTTCGGGTAAATGGTGCCGGTGAAGGGACTCGAACCCCCGACCCCATCATTACGAATGACGTGCTCTACCAGCTGAGCTACACCGGCCCGGTGGCGCGCGGATAGCATGCCCCGGAGCCGATGTGTAGCCCTAATTTTCATTTCGCCCTCAAGTCTTGGGCGGCGCCTCGGCGTCGAGATCAATCACCTCGGCCTCCTCCGGCGCGGGCCCGCTTGGGCGCCCGACGATCAGCGGCAGCATCTCCGCCCCATGCGGCAAAGGCGCGATCGTCTGCTGCGGCTCGCGCCAGCTCAGCGTGTCGAACCCGCCGCAATTGTCACACACCGGCGCCCAGTCCGCCTGGATATTCTGACATTTGTCGCAGCACCATTGCGGCCCGCGCGGCGCGCTGAGCGCCCGCGTCAGCCAGCCGCGCACCACCGCGTCATCGGCGCCCTCGCCCCGCTCGACCGCCGCCATGATGGTCAGCACCCGCGCCGTCGGATGGCTCTCGACGAGATCGCCGAGCGCGCGCCGCGCCGCCGGGAAATCCTCCGCCGCGATGTTGAGCTCGGCGAGGAGCAGCTTGGTTTCCTCATGATCGGGCCGCGCGGCGAGCAGCTTCTCGAACCGCTTGAGCCGCGCAGAGGGGCTTTCCTCGGGCGCGATCTCGGCAAAAACCGCCGCGAGATCGGGGTGCGGCTGCGCGGCCCAGGCCTTCAGCACGACCCGCGCGGCGGCCTTCGGGTTGGCGCGGTCGATATAGGCGCGCGCCGCCATCACCGCCGCCGGGATCAGATCGGGCGAGGATTTGTTCGCCGCGATCGCCGCCTCGCGGGCCTCGATCGAAGCACCCTCCTCGAAGACCCCCTTCGCCTCCTGCAGTGCCAAAACCGCATCGCGCCGCTTGTGGACATCCTTCGGCAACAGCCCCTGCCGCACCTTGGTGTTCAGAACATTGCGCGCACCGTGCCAATCGCCCTTCGCGGTTTGCAGCGCGAGCAGCGTGTCCTGCACGCCCTCATGCTTGGGCTTGAGCGCATAGGCCTTCTCGGCGAGCTTCAGCGCCGTCGCCGTGTCGCCCTCGGCGAGCTTTTGCTTCATCAGACCCTGAACCGCCACAAAACGGGTGCGGTTATCGGCCAGAAGACGCTTGTAAACCTCGGTCGCGCGGCGGGTATCGCCGACCATCTCGGCCGCCTGCGCGGTCAGCAGGTTGGTCAGCTCCGGCCGGCGCAGAAACCGCTCCGCCCGCGCCGCCTTGGAGAGGGCAAGCCGCCCCTCGCCCGAGGCGACCGCCATCATCCCCTCGGCCAGCGCCTCGAAACCCTTGCGCTCGCGGTTGCGGTCGAAATAGCGGCTGATCGCGGTTTCATCGCCGCTCAGGAAGCGCAGGAACGCGACCAGGAACCCCACGATCTTGATCACCACCCAGACCGCGATAAAGGTCAGGAGCGCCACGATCACCGCCTGCAACGGCCCGAGCGTGAATTCCATCCCGAGCGCGGTGATGCGGATCCCCTCGGCGCTTTCGGCCAGATGCGTGGCGCCGAGCGTCAGCCCCGCGACGATGATGAGAAACAGCGCAATTTTAATGAAAGACCAGATCATCGCCGTCTCCTTATTGGCCGAGCGCCTGCAGCGCCGCCTGCGCCGCGAGCCGCGCCTTCGCCTGGGCCGCCCAATCGGCGAGCGGGGCCTGCGCCGCCGGCGGCAGCGTCTCGATCTCGGCCAGCGCGGCGGCAAAATCGCCCCCCTCGACCGCCGCCTGCGCCCGCGAGAGCACCGCATCGGCATCCTCGCCCGCCCGCGGCGCGACCGACCGCGCCCCGAGCTGCGCCATCAAGAAGGCCTTCATCTTGTCGAGCCCCTCGCCCGCGGTTTCCTTGCGCGCAACCGCAAGCGCCTGCCGCGCCGCCTCGGGGAAGGCGGCTTGCAGCGCGCCGACGCTGGCGATCTCACCGCCGAGCTCGGCGGGCGCCGCGACCCCGGCCGCCGTCAGATCCGCGAGCGGCACGGCGAGCGAAGCGCCCGATTCGAAGGCCGCCTTGAGCCGCGCAACGGCCGCCTCCGCCATCACCTTCTTCGCCGCGGCCTCGGTCTCGGCGCGCATCTGCGCGGCCTGCGCCTCGGCCTCGGAAATCCGCTGCTCGGCCGCGGCGGCGGCGGCCGCGATCGCCTGCTGCGCCGCCTCGCCCGCCGGGGCCGCGCCCGCCAATTCGCCGCGCAAGGCATCAAGCTGCGCCTGCAGCGCCTGCAACGCCGCCGGCGCCACACCGCCCTCGCCCAGCGGCATCTGCTCAAGCGCCGCGACCCGCCCAGCGAGCGCCTCTTGCGCCTCGCGCACCGCCCGCACCGAGGCCGAAACCTCATCGAGCGCCGCCTGAACGCCCGACAGATCCGGCGCCGCCGGAGCCGCCGCCCGCAGCGCGGCAAGCTCTTGGGTCAGCGCCTCGATCTTGGCGTTTTGCGTCTCTATTTCGGCCTGAAATGGCGCCGGATCCGCCGCCGGCGCGGTGAGCGGCAACATCGCCTTGAGCCCCTCGGGCAGCTTCGGAAGCGCATAGATCACCGCCCCCGCGCCCAGCGCCGCCGCAACCACCCCGCCCAGCGCCATCGGCACGAACCCGCCTCGCGACGGTGCCGCAACCGGGGCCGGCGCCTCGGCCTTCGGCGCCTCAGGCCCGATCTCGCGCTCCGGCTCCGGCGCGGGCTCGGCCTCGAGCGGCGGCTCGATGTCCTTGGGGGCCTCCTCGACCGTATCCGCCTTGACCTCCGGGATGACGATCACCGGAACGCCCTCAGCCTCCGGCTTCTCCCGATCCGACTCAGCCATGTCATCCCCCCTTGACCATCCAGAATTTCGTCTCGCGTCAGTCTAGGCGCCGCGGCCCGAGGGCTCAACCCGCCTTGGCTGGGCCAATAAGCCGCGTCAGCGCCTCGAGAACGCCGCGCAGATCGGGCCGCTCCGCGACCTCAAGCCGCTCCGGGCGCAGCGGCCCGGCCCGCTCGGCCACCGTCGCGCTGATCGCCGCGACCCAGATCCGCCCGCGCCAATCGCCAAGCTCCTGCACCAGCCGATCGGCCGAGCGCGGCGAGAAGAGCGGCGCGACCACCAGCCCCGCCCGCGCGAGCTGCGCCCGGATCGCGGGCTCGAGCGCACAGGCCTGCTGTCGGTAAACCACCACCTCTTTCGTCTCTATTTCAGCGGAATTGAGCAGATCTGCGAGCGGAACCGCCACCTCCTCACCGCGCGCATGGACAAGCCCGCCGCCGCGATGCTGCGCCCTGATCAGCGGCAAGAGCCCGCGCGCATCGCCCTGCCCCTCGAGCGTCTCGAACCCCGCGCGCCGCGCCGCCGCGGCGGTTTTGCCCCCCACACAATAGGCCCGCCGCCCCGCCGCCGGCGAACGCGCGACAAACGGCGCCACCGCGTTTTGCGAGGTGAAAATCACCTCTCGCGCCGGCGGGATCTCCGCGGGGAGCGCGACGATTTCCATCAAGGGAGCGATCAGAACCGGCAGATCTTCGCCGAAGCGCGCGGCGATCTCGGCGGCACAGCGCCGCGAGGCCGCCTCCGGGCGGGTCAGCAGGATCGTCGGACGGGTGTCACTTTGCGCGGTCACGGGCAGCCCCGGGATTGTGCGATGCCTGCCCCGGTGTTACCTGCGATGAAAGGCCACCGCAACCGGAGCGATATGACACAGGTGCTGACATTTCTCGGGCTGGAGTCGAGCTGCGACGATACCGCGGCGGCGGTGGTGCGCAGCGGGCCGGAGGGCACGGAGATCCTGGCCTCGGTGGTCGCCGGGCAGACCGAGCTGCACGCGGCCTTTGGCGGCGTCGTGCCCGAAATCGCCGCGCGCGCCCATGCCGAGAAGCTCGACCTCTGTGTCGAGGAGGCGCTGGCGGGCGCGGGGGTGAGGCTCGGCGATCTGGACGGCGTGGCGGTGACGGCGGGGCCGGGGCTGATCGGCGGGGTGATGTCGGGCGTGATGTGCGCCAAGGGTATTGCCGCGGGCGCCGGGCTGCCGCTTGTGGGGGTCAACCATCTCGCGGGCCATGCGCTGACGCCGCGGCTGACCGACGGCATCGCCTTTCCGTATCTGATGCTGCTGGTCTCCGGCGGGCATTGTCAGTTTCTGATCGCCCACGGGCCGGAAGAATTCACCCGCCTTGGCGGCACGATCGACGATGCGCCTGGCGAAGCCTTTGATAAAACGGCGAAACTTCTTGGCCTGCCGCAGCCCGGCGGCCCCGCGGTCGAGGCGGAGGCCGCCACCGGCAACGCGCGCGCCTTTGCGCTTCCGCGCCCGCTGCTTGATCGGCCGGGGTGTGACATGTCGTTTTCCGGGCTGAAGACCGCGCTCCTGCGGGCGCGGGATGCGGCGGTGGCGGAGCATGGCGGCCTGCCGCGGCAGGTGCGCGCCGATCTCTGCGCGAGCTTTCAGGCCGCGGTGCGCGATGTTCTGGCGGAGAAATCCCGCCGCGCGCTGGCGATTTATCTCGCGCAGGCGCCCGGTGAGCCGGTCTTTGCCGTGGCGGGGGGCGTCGCGGCAAACAAGGCGCTTCGGGCCGAGTTAGAGACGGTTTGCGCCAAGCTCGGCGTGCGATTCACCGCGCCGCCGCTGCGGCTGTGCACCGATAACGCCGCGATGATCGCCTTCGCCGGGATCGAGCGGTTCCGCATGGGGGCGCGCGACGGGATGGATCTGCTCGCCCGGCCGCGCTGGCCGCTCGACCGCAGCGCGCCGGCGCTCGTTGGCTCCGGCAAGAAGGGGGCGAAAGCATGAGCGTGACCGTCCTCGGCGCGGGCGCTTTTGGCACCGCGCTGGCCGTCAGCCTCGCGCAGAACGGGCCCGTGATGCTCTGGGCGCGCGACGGGGCGCATGTCGCAGATGGGCGCGTCGCGTGAAAACGCCAAGCGCCTCGCCGGGGTGACTCTGCCCGAAAACGTCTCTGTTACGGCGGAAATCGAGGCCGCAACGCAGGCCGAGACGCTGCTTCTGGCGATGCCGATGCAGCAGATGTCGCCCTTTCTCACCGCAAACGCCGCGCGGCTTGGGGGCAAGACGCTCGTCGCCTGCTCGAAGGGGATCGACCTTGCCACCGGCCGCGGGCCGACCGCGCTGATCGAGGCCGCAGCCCCCGGCGCGCGCGCCGCGATCCTGACCGGGCCGAGCTTTGCCGCCGATATTGCGCGCGGCTTGCCCACCGCTTTGACTCTGGCCTGCGCGAGCCCCTGCGAAGACCTCCAGCACGCGCTTTCGACCCCCACGCTGCGGCTTTACCGCACGACCGACACCACCGGCGCCGAGCTCGGCGGCGCGCTGAAGAACGTCATCGCGATCGCCGCGGGGGTGGTGATCGGCGCGGGGCTTGGCGATTCGGCGCGCGCGGCGCTGATGACCCGGGGCTTTGCCGAGATCAGCCGGATCGCCATCGCGATGGGCGCGCGCGCCGAGACCCTCGCCGGGCTTTCGGGCTTTGGCGATCTCGTGCTGACCTGCACCTCGACGCAATCGCGCAACTTCCGCTACGGGATCGCGCTCGGCGCCGGGCAGGCCTTTGACACAAGCACCACGGTCGAAGGCGTCGCCACCGCCAAAGCAGTCTCTATTCTGGCGCAAAACGCCCATATCGAGATGCCGGTCGCGGCGATGATCGCCGCGCTGACCGAGCACAAGATCACCGTTTCAGATGCAATTCAGGCGCTGCTTTCGCGCCCGCTCAAGGAGGAATGACATGCTTTTCGCCATCATCTGCCGCGACAAGGCCGGCGCGTTGCAAACCCGGCTCGACACCCGCGCCGACCACCTCGCCTATATCGAGGCGACGGGCGTGGTGAAAATGGCCGGGCCGTTCCTCGAAGAGGGGCAGATGTGCGGCTCGCTGGTGATCGTCGAGACCGAAGACCTCGCCGCCGCACAGGCCTGGGCCGCGGCTGACCCCTATGCCAAGGCGGGGCTCTTCGAGAGCGTTTCGGTCACCGAATGGAAGAAGGTGATCGGCTGATGGCGTATTGGCTCTTCAAATCCGAGCCGAACAAATGGTCCTGGGACCAGCAGGTCGCGCGCGGTGAGGCGGGCGAGCAATGGGACGGCGTGCGCAACTATCTCGCGCGCAACAACATGCGCGCGATGAAAATCGGCGATCGCGGGTTCTTCTACCATTCGAACATCGGCAAGGAGATCGTCGGCGTGGTCGAGGTCTGTGCCGAGAGCCACCCCGATTCGACCACCGACGACCCGCGCTGGGATTGCGTGGATATCAAGGCGGTGAAGCCGCTGGTGCGGCCGGTGACGCTCGCGGAGGTCAAGGCGGATAGCCGGCTCGACAAGATGGCGCTGGTGACCTCGATGCGGCTTTCGGTGCAGCCGGTGACGGACGAGGAATGGAAGATCATCTGCGCGCTCGGCGGGATCGACCCCTGAGCGCAGCCGCCCCGAAAAACGAGGAGGGCCCCGGCACCCCTACCAGGACCCTCCTTCACCCCACGTGCTCCCCTACGCACCACACGTGAAACTGTCTATTGGGTCCTGGCCTTCCTGGCCGGTAAGTTGGTTTTAGGCGAGTTCTCGATTCGTCTCAAGCCCTGAATCCCGACAATATGACGTATTTTCAATTGGTTAAGGTTTAGATTTTGTAAACCTTCCGCGCCGCCATTGCCGCGCATGACAAAGGCGCTAAGCTCCGAGCCATGAAACAGGTCGTTCTCGTTGCCCATGGCTCGCCCTCCGAGCCCGAACCGCAGGAAGCCGCGCTGCAGGCGCTGGTGGCGCGGCTCGGCGCGCTTTGCCCCGGCGATGAGATCCGCGGCGCGACGCTCGCAAGCCCGGGCGCCCTGGCCCGCGCGCTCGACGGGCTCGAGCGCCCGCTGATCTACCCGTTCTTCATGGCCGAAGGCTGGTTCACCCGGCGCGAGATGCCGCGGCGGATCGCCGAGCTGGGCGTCGAGGTGCGCTACCTGCGGCCGCTCGGGCTGGAGCCCGGCCTGCCCGATCTGATCGCGCGCGATTGTCTCGCGGGGGCGAAAACCGCCGGAATAGAGCCGAATTCGAGCGATCTGATCCTGGTCGGCCATGGCTCCAAGGTCGCGCGGAAATCGAAGGATACGACCTATGCGATGGCCGAGACCCTACGCCGGCGGTTGCCGTTCTGGCGAGTGCGGGTCGCGCTGATCGAGGAGCCGCCGTTCCTTGTCGATATCGCGCGCGAATCGCCCGGCGGGGTTTGCCTGCCGTTCTTTGCGCTGCGCGCGGGCCATGTCGCCGAGGATATCCCGCAGGCGCTCGCCGAGGCCGGGTTCGACGGCGTTCTCCTTGATCCGATCGGGGCGCATCCGGGCACCGCGGAGCTGATCGCCGCGGCAATCGCGCGCGCCGAGGCGCCGTGACGGCATTGTCACACGACTGTCACACAACATTTGCATAAGCGTCACCGTCGGCACCTACGAGGGGCCCCAAGGCCAGCCCGGCCTGTGCAAGACAGTTCAGGAGTGATCCATGAAAACCGTGAAATACACCGTCTCGGCCCTGGCGATCGTCGCCGCCTCGGCTTCGGGTGCCCTCGCCCGTGACCAAGTCCAGTCGGCCGGCTCCTCGACCGTGCTGCCCTATGCCACGATCGTCGCCGAAGCCTTTGGCGAGAACTTCGATTTCCCGACCCCGGTGGTCGAATCGGGTGGTTCGGGCGCTGGCCGCAAGAAGCTCTGCGAAGGCGTTGGCGAAAACACCATCGACATCGCGAACTCGTCCTCGCGCATCAAGCAATCGGACATCGACCTCTGCGCCCAGAACGGCGTGAACGAGATCATGGAAGTCCGCTTCGGCTATGACGGGATCGTCTTCGCCTCGGATATCGGCGGCGCCGATTTCGCCTTCACCCCCTCGGATTGGTACAACGCGATCGCCGCCAATGTCGTCAAGGACGGCGCGCTCGTCGCCAACACCGCGAAGACCTGGGCCGATGTGAACGCCGCGCTCCCGGCGCAAGACATCCTCGCCTTCATCCCGGGCACCAAGCACGGCACCCGTGAAGTGTTCGACACCAAGGTGCTCGAAGCCGGCTGTGAAGCCACCGGCGCGCTGGCGAAATTCGTCGAAGCCGCGGGCGGCGACGAGAAAGAAGGCGCCAAGAAGTGCCTCGACCTGCGCACCGACGGCGTTTCGGTCGACATCGACGGCGACTACACCGAGACCCTGTCGCGCATCGACGCCAACAAGAACGCGATCGGCGTGTTCGGCCTGTCGTTCTACCAGAACAACACCGACAAGCTGAAAGTCGCGACCATGGACGGCATCGTGCCCTCGACCGAGACCATCGCCTCGGGCGACTATCCGGTCTCGCGTCCGCTCTACTTCTACGTCAAGAAAGCGCATATCGGCGTCATCCCCGGCCTGAAGGAATACATCGAGTTCTTCGTGTCGGACGATATGGCCGGCCCGGAAGGCCCGCTGGCCGCCTACGGCCTCGTGTCGGACCCGGAGCTCGCCAAGACCCAGGAGATGGTCGCGGCCGAGACCCCGATGGGCCCGCTGAACTAAGACTTCCGGGTGGCGCCTTCGGGCGCCACCTTTTCCCTCCGGGAGAGATATGATGAGCCTCGGTATCCTGACCCTGATCGTGATCGCGCTCGCAGGCATCGGCTATGTGATCGGCCGCCGCCTCGCGCTGAAGAAAGCAGGGGGAGACGCGCGGCGGCTCCACTCCCTGCCCGGCTATTACGGGCAATCCGTTTTCCTGTTCACCGCCGTGCCCGCGCTTGTCGTGCTCGGCCTGTGGATCCTCGTGCAGCCCGCGCTCATCGAGAGCCGGGTGAGCGCGCATCTCACCTCCGCCGATATCCCCGAGGGCTCGAGCCTGTCGCTGGTGATGAGCGACGTGCGCCGCATCGCGGGCGGGCTTGACCTGATCGCCGCGCAAGGCGCGCTGAGCGAGGACGCCCTGACCAACATGCGCGCCGATCTGAGCGATATCCGCGGCCGCCTCGCCACGGTGGGCGTTGCGGTGGGCGACACGATCCGCCCCGGCGTGTTCGAGGCCGCCAAGACCTACCGCGACATGACCGCCGCCGGCGCCACCGCGATGAGCGTGCTGACGCTGGCACTGGCGCTGGCCGGCATGGCCTTCGCGCTGACCCGGATCACCGCCGAGTTCCGCGCCCGCAACGTCTCGGAAACCTTCGTGCGCTGGCTCCTGATCGGCGCCTCGCTCGTCGCGATCCTGACGACGGTGGGCATCGTGCTCTCGCTCGTCTTCGAGACGGTGCATTTCTTCCGCCTCTACCCGCTCGACAAGTTCTTCTTCTCCGCGACCTGGAACCCGAAATTCGGCGGCGGCTCCGATCTCGGCATCCTGCCGCTGATCTGGGGCACGCTCTATGTCTCCTTCATCGCGCTCTTCGTCGCGGTGCCGGTGGGGATCTTCTCGGCGATCTATCTCGCCGAATATGCGCCCAAGAAGATCCGCGCCACCGCGAAGCCCATGCTCGAACTCCTCGCCGGGATCCCGACGATCGTCTACGGCCTCTTCGCGCTGATCACGGTGGGGCCGCTCCTGCGCGATTATTTCGCCGCGCCGCTGGGGCTTGGCTCCTCCTCGAGCTCGGTTCTGACCGCGGGCCTCGTCATGGGCATCATGCTGATCCCCTTCGTCTCCTCGCTCTCCGATGACATCATCAACGCGGTGCCGCAATCGCTGCGCGACGGCTCCTACGGGCTTGGCGCGACGCAATCGGAAACCGTGAAACAGGTGATCTTGCCCGCCGCGCTGCCCGGCATCGTCGGCGCGATCCTGCTCGCGGCCTCGCGCGCCATCGGCGAGACGATGATCGTGGTGCTCGGCGCGGGGGCGGCGGCGAAGATGTCGCTCAACCCCTTCGAGGCGATGACCACCGTCACCGTGAAGATCGTCAGCCAGCTCACCGGCGATACCGAATTCGCCTCGCCGGAGACGCTCGTCGCCTTCGCGCTCGGGCTGACGCTCTTTGTCTTCACGCTGTGCCTCAACGTTCTCGCGCTCTACATCGTGCGCAAATATCGGGAGCAATACGAATGACGCTCGAAGCGACCAACACCGGCTCCTCGCTTTACCGCACCGACGCCCGCACCAAACGCCGCAACGCCGCCGAGAAGCGCTTCCGCTTCTATGGCATGGCGACGGTGGCCTTCGGGGTGCTCGCGCTCCTGCTGCTTCTCGGCTCGATCCTCGGCTCGGGGCTCAGCGCGTTCCGCCAGACCACGATGGACCTCACCGTCACACTCGACGAGAAGGTGCTCGACAAGAAGGGCGCGCGCGACCCGGCCGATCTCGCCAAGGTCACGACGGTGGGCTACGCCAAGCTCCTCGAGACCGCGCTGATCCAGGAAGTCACCGAGAAGGGCCTCGCGCCCGCGGGGATGAAACCCAAGGACATCGCCGGGCTGATCTCGAAAGAGGCCCCCGCGCAGCTGCGCAACAAGGTGCTCGCCCACCCCGATCTGATCGGCCAGACGATCACCTTCAACGTGCTCGCGAACGGCCGGGTGGATGGCTTCTTCAAGGGCCGCGTCACGATGGAAAGCGCCGCCCTCGACAGCAATATCTCGCCCGAACAGCTCACCCTCGCGCAGGCGATGCGCGATGCGGGGCTGATGTCGATGGGCTTCAACCTCGGCTTCATCACCGCGCCCGACGCCTCCGAGCTGCGCCCCGAGGCCGCGGGCCTGGGCGTGGCGGTGCTCGGCTCGGCCTATATGATGCTGATCGTGCTGGTCCTCTCGCTGCCGATCGGGGTCGCGGCCTCGATCTATCTCGAGGAATTCGCGCCGAAAAACTGGATCACCGACCTGATCGAGGTGAATATCTCGAACCTCGCCGCGGTGCCCTCGATCGTCTTCGGGATCCTCGGCCTCGCCGCCTTCATCAACTTCGCCGGGATGCCGCAGAGCTCGCCGGTGGTGGGCGGGCTGGTGCTCACGCTGATGACCCTGCCGCGGATCATCATCCCGGCGCGCGCCGCGCTCAAATCGGTGCCGCCCTCGATCAAGGACGCAGCACTCGGCGTCGGCGCCTCGAAGATGCAGACCGTGTTCCACCACGTCCTGCCGCTCGCGACCCCGGGGATCCTGACCGGCGCGATCATCGGCCTCGCGCAGGCGCTCGGCGAAACCGCGCCGCTGCTGCTGATCGGCATGGTCGCCTTCGTGCGCGATTACCCCGCCGCGCCGCCCGAGGGCTTCTTCGACCCGGCCTCGGCGATCCCGGTGCAGATCTACAGCTGGACCCAGCGCGCGGACCCCGCCTTTACCGAACGCGCCTCGGGGGCCATCATCGTGCTGATGATCTTCCTTCTCGTAATGAACTCGCTCGCGGTTGTGCTGCGGCGCAAATTCGAACGGCGCTGGTAAGGAGAGCCGATCATGAACGTAATGACTCGAATGGAGAACGCCGTGCAGGCCAGTGAAATCAAGATCTCCGCCAAGGATGTGCAGGTCTATTACGGCGCCTCCCACGCGATCAAGGATGTCAACATCGAGATCCTCGACAAGACCGTCACCGCCTTCATCGGCCCGTCGGGCTGCGGGAAATCGACCTTCCTGCGCACGCTCAACCGGATGAACGACACGATCGACATCTGCCGCGTCGAGGGGGAAATCCTGCTCGATGGCGAGAATATCTATGACCGCAAGGTCGACCCGGTGCAGCTGCGCGCCAAGGTGGGGATGGTCTTCCAAAAGCCAAACCCCTTCCCGAAATCGATCTATGACAACGTGGCCTATGGCCCGCGCATCCACGGCCTGACCCGCTCGAAAGCCGAGCTCGACGAGATCGTGGAAAGCTCGCTGCGCAAGGCCGCGCTCTGGAACGAGGTCAAGGACCGCATTCAGGAGCCCGGCACCGGCCTTTCCGGCGGCCAGCAACAGCGTCTGTGCATCGCCCGCGCGGTGGCCACCTCGCCCGAGGTGCTCCTGATGGACGAACCCTGCTCGGCGCTCGACCCGATCGCGACGGCGCAGGTCGAGGAGCTGATCGACGAGCTGCGCGAGAATTTCTCGGTGGTGATCGTGACGCACTCGATGCAACAGGCCGCCCGCGTCAGCCAGCGCACCGCCTTCTTCCACCTCGGCAATCTCGTCGAATTCGGCGACACCACGCAGATCTTCACGAACCCGCACGATCCGCGCACCGAGAGCTATATCACCGGCCGGATCGGCTGACGGAGACCCAGATGAGCCAGCATATCCTTTCCGCATTCGACCGTGATCTCGAGGCCGTTCAGGCGCTCGTGGTGAAAATGGGCGGCATGGTCGAGGCCCAGATCCTCGACAGCGCCGCCGCGCTCGAAACCCGTGACGAAGAGCTCGCCGAAGCCGTGCGCAAGCGCGACAAGGCGGTCGACGGGCTCGAGGAGAAGATCAACGAAGAGGCCGCGCGGCTGATCGCGCTGCGCTCGCCCGCCGCGAGCGACCTGCGCGTGGCGCTCACCGTGATCAAGATCGCGGGCAGCCTCGAGCGCGTCGGCGATTACGCCAAGAACATCGCCAAACGCGCGCAACTCTTGATGTCGATGCCGGCGATCAACGGCTCCTCCGGGGCGATCCGCCGCATGGCCCAGGCCAGCGAGACCATGCTCAAGGACGCGATCGACAGCTACATCCAGCGCGACGCCGTGCTCGCCGCCGATGTGCGCGCCCGCGATGTCGAGATCGACCAGATGTATAACGCGCTGTTCCGCGAATTCCTGACCTACATGCTCGAGGATCCGCGCAACATCACCGCCTGCATGCACCTGCATTTCATCGCCAAGAACATCGAGCGGATGGGCGACCACGCCACCTCGATCGCCGAACAGGTAATCTATCTCGTCACCGGCGAGATGCCCGAGGAAAGCCGCCCGAAAAGCGAAAGCGTCACCCCCTTTGACGCGGCGGAGCGCTAAGCGATGAGCCCCGCCCAACAGCCCTGCGTGCTGGTGGTCGAGGACGAATCGGCCCAGCGCGAAGTCCTGCAATACAACCTCGAGGCGGAGGGGTTCCGCGTCGTCATGGCGGTGAACGGCGATGAGGCGCTTCTCATGGTGCGCGAGGAAAAGCCCGATCTGATCGTGCTCGACTGGATGCTGCCCAATGTCTCGGGGATCGAGATCTGCCGGCGGGTGAAGGCCAGCCCCGAGACCCGCTCGATCCCGATCATCATGCTCTCGGCGCGCTCCGAGGAGGCCGACCGCGTGCGCGGCCTCGAGACCGGCGCGGATGATTACGTCGTCAAACCCTATTCGGTTGTCGAGCTGATGGCGCGGCTGCGCACCCAGCTGCGCCGCACCCGCCCCGCGACCATGGGCGAGCGGCTGCAATATGAGGATATCATCCTCGACGCGGGCGAGCACCGGGTGTTCCGCGACGGCCAGCCGCTGAAACTCGGCCCGACGGAGTTCCGGCTCCTCTCGACGCTGATGGAGAAACCCGGCCGGGTCTGGACGCGCGACCAATTGCTCGACCGGGTCTGGGGGCGCGACATCTATGTCGATACCCGCACGATCGACGTCCATGTCGGCCGGCTGCGCAAGGCGCTGATGGTCAACGGCGGCGACGATCCGGTGCGCACCGTGCGCGGCACGGGTTACGCGCTCGGCTGAGCGGCGAGAAAGGCTTCGACCTCTTCGCGGGCGGGGATCGCATCGGCGGTGCCCGCCCGTGTCACTTTCACCGCCGCGGCCGCCGCCGCAAGCCGCATCGCCGCCGCCGGCGCCCGGCCTTCGGCCAGCCCCGCGACGAGATAGCCCGCAAAGGTATCGCCCGCGCCGGTGGTATCGCGCGCCGCAACCGCAAAGGCCGGCACCCGCACCTCGGCGCCCGCGCCAAGGTCATGCCAGACCGCGCCGCGCGCCCCGAGCGTGACGAGCACATGCGGCACCGGCAAGTCGCCCAGCCCCACGCCCAGCGCCGCGCAAAGCTGCTCGGCCTCGATCTCGTTGAGGATCAGGAGCCAGGTGAAGGGCAACATCGCCCGCGCCGCCCCGGCCTCGAACGGCGCGGCGGAATAGATCAGTTTCAGACCCTGTTCCAGCGCGATTTGCCCCGCCTCTATCTGCGCCGAGGTCTCGTTTTGCACGATCAGCCAATCGCCCGGCCCCGCGCCCGCAAGCGCCGCGCGCACCGTTTCCCCTGTGATCACACGGTTCGCACCCGGGTGCAGCACGATCGCATTCTCGCCCGCCGCATCGACCGTGATGATCGCATGGCCCGAGGCGCCCGCAACCTCGGCCACCGCCGAACACTCGACCCCCGCCGCAACAAGCCGCGCGCGCATCCAGGCCCCATCGGCGCCCAGCGCCCCGATATGGCGCACCGCGCCGCCCGCCCGCGCCGCCGCGACAGACTGATTCGCGCCCTTGCCGCCAAGCCCCCGCGCATAAGAGAGCGCGGCCAGAGTTTCCCCCGGCCGCGGCAGGTGATCGAGCCGATAGAGATGATCGGCGTTGATCGAGCCCAGATTGTAGATCGTCATCGCCACCTCCGGCGCGACGGCTTATTTCGCCTGGCCGAGCCGGCAGGCCGCGATCGCCGCCATGTTGAGGATGTCATTCACCGTCGACACCGTCGAGCAGATCTGCAACGGCGCCGGGATCCCGGTCAGGATCGGGCCGATCACCGTTGCGCCGGCCATCTCCTGCATCAGCTTGACCGAGATCGAGGCCGAATGCCGCGCCGGCACCACAAGGATATTCGCGGGCCCCGAGAGGCGACAGAACGGATATTGCGCCATCACCTCGGGGTTCAGCGCCACATCCACCGCCATTTCGCCGTCATACTCAAAATCGGCGCCGCGCTTGTCGAGCACCTGCGGCGCGATATGCATCTTCGTCGCGCGTTCCGACACCGGATAGCCGAAGGTCGAGAACGAGACGAACGCCACCCGCGGATCGAGCCCGAGCCCGCGCGCCACCTGCGCGCCCCGCGTCGCGATATCGGCCAGGTCGTTTTCATCGGGCCATTCATGCACCAGCGTGTCGCCGATCAGCACGATCTTGCCCTTGTTCAGAACCGCCGTGATGCCCACCGCGCCGTCCGAGGGTTTCGCGTCGAAGACCTTGTTGATC
Source organism: Rhodobacter xanthinilyticus (assembly GCF_001856665.1). Lineage (NCBI taxonomy): Bacteria > Pseudomonadati > Pseudomonadota > Alphaproteobacteria > Rhodobacterales > Rhodobacter > Rhodobacter xanthinilyticus. The sequence goes on from NZ_CP017781.1 coordinate 200,875, forward strand.
GCCTCGAGCACATGCGCCGATTTGCGCGTCACCCCGGTGATCATGCCGTCGCCATGCCCATGCGCGAGCATCAGCGCCGCAAACACATGGCGGTCGCGCATCGCGAGCTTGGTCGCTTCGTGGCGGTCATAGCCCTGGCGTTGCAGGCGGCTGTAGAGGAAATCCTTGTAGGTCTCGATATGTTTGGAATTGACCGAGTTCACCACGGTCAGCTCGCGATACGCGTCACCCAGACCAACCGACTCGAGCTTTTCGCGCACATCGGCCTCGCGCCCGACGACCAGCGCACGGCCCATGCCACCGCGCTGATAGGCGACCGCGGCGCGCAGCACGCGCGGCTCGTCGCCCTCGGCGAAGATCATCGTCGCCTGCGCCTGACGCGCCCGGGCGTGGATGCCTTGCAGAATCGAGGCGGTCGGGTCCATCCGCGCCTTCAGACTATGGGCATAGGCCTCCATATCGATGATCGGGCGGCGCGCCACGCCGGTATCCATCCCCGCTTTCGCCACCGCCGGCGGGATAACGTGGATCAGCCGCGGGTCAAACGGCGTCGGGATGATGTAATCGCGCCCAAACGTCAGCTTGCGGCCATAGGCCACCGCCACCTCATCGGGCACATCCTCACGCGCGAGCGCCGCAAGCGCCTTCGCGCAGGCGATCTTCATCTCATCGTTGATCGCGCGGGCGTGGATATCGAGCGCGCCCCGGAACAGATAGGGGAAGCCGAGAACGTTGTTGACCTGGTTGGGGTAATCCGACCGGCCCGTCGCCACGATCGCATCGGCGCGCACGGCATGGGCCTCTTCCGGGGTGATCTCCGGGTCAGGGTTCGCCATCGCGAAGATCACCGGGTTGTCGGCCATCGCGGCGACCATCTCGGGCGTCACCGCGCCCTTGGCCGAGACGCCGAGGAACACATCAGCCCCGACCATCGCCTCTTCGAGCGTGCGCGCCTCGGTCGCCGCGGCATGGGCCGATTTCCACTGGTTCATGCCCTCGGTGCGGCCCTGATAGATCACGCCCTTGGTGTCGCACATGATGCAATTGTCATGCTTGGCGCCCATCGCCTTGATCAGCTCGAGACAGGCGATGCCGGCCGCCCCCGCGCCGTTCAGCACGATCTTGCAATCCTCGATCTTCTTGCCCGAGATCTCGAGCGCGTTGATCAGCCCCGCCGCGCAGATCACCGCCGTGCCGTGCTGGTCATCGTGGAACACCGGGATGTCCATGATTTCCTTCAGCCGCTGCTCGATGATGAAACACTCGGGCGCCTTGATATCCTCGAGGTTGATGCCGCCAAAGGTCGGGCCCATCAGGCTCACCGCCTTGATGATCTCGTCGGGGTCCTCGGTGTCGAGCTCGATATCGATGGCGTTGACATCGGCGAAGCGCTTGAAGAGCACCGCCTTGCCCTCCATCACCGGCTTGGAGGCCAGCGCGCCGAGATTGCCGAGCCCGAGGATCGCGGTGCCGTTCGACACGACCGCCACCATGTTGCCCTTGACGGTATAGTCATAGGCGGTCTCGGGGCGCTCGGCGATCGCCTCGACGGGAACCGCAACCCCGGGGCTATAGGCCAACGACAAATCGCGCTGGGTCGTCATCGGCTTGGAAGCGACGATGTCATATTTGCCCGGGCGCGGGTCGATGTGATAGGCCAACGCCTCTTCGGGCGTGATGCGGTTCTTGGTGGACATGGGGCCGCTCCTCCTGAAAGCCCGCCCCTCTTAGCGAGAAGCGGCGCGCGCCTCAATGGATTTGCACCTTGATTCACCCTTTTGTAGGGTCGCGCGAAAGCAGGGGGACCGCATGTCAGAACCGACCGTCACGCCGATGATGGCGCAATATCTCGGGATCAAGGAAGCGAACCCGGGGGCGCTCCTGTTTTATCGCATGGGCGATTTCTACGAGATGTTCTTCGACGATGCGGTGGCGGCGGCGGCGGCGCTCGATATCGCGCTGACGAAACGCGGCCTGCATCTGGGCGAAGAGATCCCGATGTGCGGCGTGCCGGTCCATGCCGCCGAGGGCTATCTGCTCACGCTGATCCGCAAGGGGTTTCGCGTGGCCATCGCCGAGCAGCTCGAAGACCCCGCCGAGGCCAAGAAACGCGGCGCGAAATCGGTGGTGAAGCGCGATGTCGTGCGGCTGGTGACGCCGGGCACGCTGACCGAGGAAAGCCTGCTCGAGGCGCGGCGGCACAATTTCCTCGCCGCCTGGGCCGAGCTGCGCGAGGAAGCCGCGCTCGCCTGGGTCGATATCTCGACGGGTGATTTCCGGGTAATGCCCTGCCCGCTCCTGCGGCTCGGACCGGAGCTCGCGCGGCTGGCCCCGCGCGAGGTGCTGGTGAGCGAGCTGAAAGAGCAAGATTGCGCCGGAATCGTCTCTGATTTGCGGGCCGCGCTGACGCCGCTGGCGCGGTCGAGCTTCGATAGCCAGGGGGCCGAGAAGCGGCTTTGCGATCTCTTCGGCGTGGGCTCGCTCGATGCGTTTGGCACCTTCTCGCGCGCCGAGATTTCGGCGATGGGCGCGATTGTCGATTATCTCGACCTGACCCAGCGGGGCAAACTGCCGCTCCTGCGCCGGCCCTTGCGCGAGGATAGCGGCGCGCTGATGCAGATCGACGCCGCGACCCGGCGCAACCTCGAGCTGACTCAGGCGCTCTCTGGCGGGCGCGAGGGATCGCTTCTGCATGTGATCGACCGCACCGTCACGGCCGGCGGCGCGCGGCTCCTCGAGCGGCGCATCTCCGCCCCCTCGCGCGATCTCGGCCAGATCCATGCGCGGCATGAAACCATCCGTTTTCTGCTGGAACAGAGCCGCTTTTCCGAGGATCTGCGCGCCGATCTGCGCCGCTGCCCGGATATGGATCGGGCGCTCTCCCGCCTCGCGCTCGACCGTGGCGGCCCGCGCGACATGACCGCGATCCGCGCGGGGCTCACCCAGGCCAGCGCGATCTCCGCGCGCCTTGCCCAGACCGACGCACCCGCGCTCTTGCGCAACGCGGCCTCGGCGCTCGTCGGGCATGAGACGCTCGTGGCGCTGCTCGAGGCGGCGCTCGTGGCCGAGCCGCCGCTTCTGGCGCGCGATGGCGGTTTCATCGCGCCCGGCTACGAGCCCGATCTCGACCAGACCCGCCAGCTGCGCGACGAGGGTCGCGGCGTTATAGCGCGGATGCAGGCGCAATATATTGATGAAACTGGGATCACCTCCCTCAAGATCAAGCATAACAACGTGCTTGGCTATTTCATCGAGACTACCGCGACCCATGCCGAGAAGATGCTGAACCCGCCGCTGAGCGAACGTTTCATCCACCGGCAGACCACCGCAAACCAGGTGCGCTTCACGACGCTCGAGCTCAGCGAGCTCGAAACCCGGATCCTGAACGCCGGAGCGCGCGCGCTCGAGATCGAAAAGCGGCTCTATGACAGCCTGAAAGCAGCGATTCTCGACCACGCCGGGCCGATCGGCGAAGCCTCGCGCGCGCTCGCGGAGATCGACCTCGCCACCGCCTTTGCCGATCTCGCCGCCGGCGAAGGCTGGGTCGAGCCACAAATCGACGCCTCCCGCGCCTTCGATATCGAGGCCGGGCGCCACCCCGTCGTCGAGGCCGCCCTCAAACGCGCCCGCGAGCCCTTCATCGCCAATGATTGCGCGCTGACCACGGGCGAAACCCCCGCGATCTGGCTGCTCACCGGCCCGAACATGGCGGGCAAGTCGACCTTCCTGCGGCAAAACGCGATCATCGCGCTCCTCGCGCAGGCGGGCTCGTTTGTCCCGGCGCGGCGCGCCCATATCGGCCTCGTCAGCCAGCTTTTCTCGCGCGTCGGCGCCGCCGATGACCTCGCGCGCGGCCGCTCGACCTTCATGGTCGAGATGGTCGAAACCGCCGCGATCCTGAACCAGGCGGATGACCGCGCGCTCGTGATCCTCGATGAAATCGGCCGCGGCACGGCGACCTATGACGGCCTCTCGATCGCCTGGGCGGTGATGGAGCACCTGCACGGCACGAACCGCTGCCGCGCCCTCTTCGCCACGCATTACCATGAAATGACAGCACTTTCCGCGAAACTCGCCGGCGTCGAGAACGCCACCGTCGCGGTCAAGGAATGGGACGGCGAGGTGATTTTCCTCCACGAGGTGCGCAAGGGCGCCGCCGATCGCTCCTACGGCGTGCAGGTCGCGCGCCTTGCCGGCCTGCCCGAGACTGTCGTCGCGCGGGCGCGGGTCGTGCTCGATGCGCTGGAAAAGGGCGAGCGCGAGGGCGGCGCCAAGAAACAGATGGTGATCGATGATCTGCCGCTGTTCTCGGCCGCGCCGCCGCCCCGCGTCGAAAAACCCGCGCCGAGCGCCGTGGAAGAAACCCTACGCAGCCTGAACCCCGATGAAATGACCCCGCGCGAGGCACTCGAGGCGCTCTACGCCCTCCGCGCCCAGCTCAAGCTCTGATTTCATCTTGCCTTAAATATCCTGCGGGGGTCCGGGGGTGCAAAACCCCCGGCCTCGCCACGCTCTCAGCCCTTCGGCATCGACGAAACGCCGACCTTCGCCGGCCGCAACAGCCGCTCATGCAGCAGGAACCCGTCATCCATCACCTGAATGATATCGCCCGCAACCGTCCCCGGCACCGGCGCCTCGAACATCGCCTCATGGATCTGCGGGTCGAACTTGTCGCCCACCTTCGGCGCAACCGCCACAATCCCGTGCCGCGCAAACACGTTGAGCAACTCGCGCTGCGTCAGCTCGACCCCGTCGATCAGCGCCTTGGCCTGCACGCGCAGCTCCTCGGGCACCGTATCGAGCGCACGCCGCATCGCATCATAGACCGGCAGCATATCGCGCGCGAGTTTCGAGCCGCCATATTGCTCGGCCTCGCGACGATCCCGCTCCGCCCGCTTGCGCGCATTCTCTGCCTCGGCAAAGGCCCGCATCAGCCGATCGCGCAGCTCGTCCCGCTCGGCGCGCAGCGCCTCCAGCTCATCCACGCTCTCGGCCAGAATATCCTCTAATTCCTCGCCAACCTGCGCCTGATCCGCCGCCATCTCGTCTTTTTTCTCGCTCATGCGTCTCACCTCTTGCCCTGGCCGGACAACATCCGCCCAACCAGCTGCGCTGTATAATCGACGATCGGCACGATCCGCCCATAATTGAGCCGCGTGGGCCCGATCACGCCCACCGCGCCGATAATCTTCCGTTCCGCGTTCATATAGGGAGAGACCACCAAAGATGAACCCGTAAGTGAGAAGAGTTTGTTCTCCGAGCCGATAAAAATGCGCACACCGTCGCCCGCCTCGGCCAGATCGAGGAATTCGGCGATATCGCGTTTGCGCTCGAGATCGTCAAACAGGCTGCGGACCTGCTCGAGATCGCCCTCCTGGCCGAGCAGATTGGCGCGCCCGCGCACGATCAGCCGCTCATAGGGCTCGCCCCGGTCCTCCCATTGCGCCAGCCCCGATTCCACCAGATCCGCGGCGAGCTTGTCGAGCTCCATCCGCCGCGCGGCGATCTCGCGGCCGATCTGGGTGCGCAGCTCGGACAGCGTCCGTCCCTCGGCGATCGCGTTGAGAAAATTCGCAGCCTCCCGCATCGAGGAGGGCGTCTGCCCGGCGGGGGGCGTGAACACGCGGTTCTCCACCTGCCCATCCCCGAAAACCAGCACGACAAGCGCCCTTTCCGCCGAAAGAGAGACGAATTCGATATGCCGGATCGGCGCCTCATGCTTGGGCGTGAGCACCAAAGACGCGCCATGCGTCACCCCCGAGAGCGCCGCCCCCACCCGATCGAGCAGCGAGCCGACATCGGCCCCGCCCTCGCCCATCGTCGCCTCGATCGCGGCCCGATCCGAGGCCGCGGGCTCGCTGATCTCCAGGATCCCGTCGACGAACATCCGCAGCCCGAGCTGCGTCGGGATCCGCCCGGCCGAGATATGCGGGCTGTTCAGCAAGCCGAGATATTCGAGATCCTGCATCACGTTGCGGATCGTCGCCGCCGAGAGCCGCTCGCTCATGCTGCGCGTCAGCGTGCGCGAGCCGACCGGGTCGCCGGTCTCCAGATAGCCCTCGACCACCCGGCGGAAAACCTCCCGCGAGCGGTCGTTGAGTTCGGTCAGAAGCGTGGTTTTGTCGGTCATGGCGTTCTCTGCGCTCAGTTAAGACCCCCACCCCGCCCGCGTCAATCGGCGCCGTCGGGGCTTGCATCGCGGGGCGCGCGGGCTCAAATGGGACAAAACAACGAAAGGACTTCTCATGCGCCCCTCCGGCCGGAATTTAAGCGATATGCGCCCGATTTCAATCGAGACCGGGGTCACGAAACATGCCGAGGGCTCCTGCCTGATCAAGATGGGCGACACGCATGTTCTGTGCACCGCCACGATCGAGGATCGCGCGCCGTCGTTCCTGAAGGGCACGGGGCTCGGCTGGGTCACGGCGGAATATGGCATGCTGCCCCGCGCCACCAATTCGCGCACCCGCCGCGAGGCCGCCGCGGGCAAGCAATCGGGCCGCACCCAGGAGATCCAGCGCCTGATCGGCCGGGCCTTGCGCGCGGGCGTCGATCGCTCGGCGCTCGGCGAGCGGCAGATCGTGATCGACTGCGACGTGATCCAGGCCGATGGCGGCACCCGCTGCGCCTCGATCACCGGCGGTTGGGTGGCGCTGCGGCTCGCGGTCAACAAGCTGATGAAGGCCGGGATCGTGGTCTCCGACCCGCTGATCGACCATGTCGCGGCGGTGAGCTGCGGGATCTACGCCGGCCAGCCGGTCTGCGACCTCGACTACGCAGAGGACAGCGAGGCGGGCACCGACGGCAACTTCATCCTGACCGGCGCGGGCCGGCTCATCGAGGTGCAAATGTCGGCCGAGGGCGCGACGTTTTCGCGCGACGAGATGACCAAGCTCCTCGATCTCGCCGAGGCCGGCATCGCCCAGCTCGTCGCCGCGCAAAAGGCCGCCGTGGCATGAGAAAGTTCGCCGAAAAGCGGCTTCTGGTCGCGACCCATAACAAGGGCAAGCTCGAGGAGATGCGCGCGCTTCTCGGGCCCTACGGGATCGAAGTCGTCGGCGCGGGCGAGATGAACCTGCCCGAACCCGCCGAAACAGAGACGACTTTTGTCGGCAACGCCCGGATCAAGGCCCATGCCGCGGCCCGCGCGACCGGGCTGCCCGCGCTCTCCGATGATAGCGGGATCGAGGTCGATGCGCTCGGCGGCGCGCCCGGCGTCTACACCGCCGATTGGGCCGAAACGCCCAATGGCCGCGATTTCGTCATGGCGATGGAGCGGACCTGGGCCGAATGCGAGAAGATCGGCGCGCCGGAGCCCCGCACCGCGCGGTTCCGCTCGACGCTGGTTCTGGCCTGGCCCGACGGGCATGACGAGGTTTTCGAGGGTAAGGCCGAGGGCCAGCTCGTCTGGCCGATGCGCGGCGCCCAGGGCCACGGCTACGACCCGATGTTCCAGCCCGAGGGCCATGAGATCACCTTCGCCGAGATGGACCCGGCGCAGAAAAATGAAATCAGCCATCGCGCGGATGCGTTCCGCAAGCTGGTCACCTGTTTCGAGGCCTGACATGCGGAAAAATATCTCGGGCGGCTCGCCCTACGAACCCAAACTCGGCTATTCCCGCGCGGTTGTGCAGGGCGATTGGTGCTTTGTCGCCGGCACGACCGGCGCCGACCCGGTGACGAAAACCTTCCCCGAAAGCGCGCTCGAACAAGCCCGCAACACGCTCGCGACGATCAAAACGGTGCTCGAGGGCGCGGGCTTCGGTCTCGAAACCGTCGTGCGCGCGACTTACATCATCACCGATGCGAGCCTGATGGAAGAGATCGCCCCCGCGCTCGGCGAGGCCTTCGGCGAGATCCGCCCGGCGGCGACGATGATCGTGGCGGGGCTCGTCAACCCGGCGATGAAGATCGAGATCGAAGTGACGGCCTTCAAGGGATGACCGAGGATTGGCGAAACGGCGGGTTCGGGCTCTACCTGCATTGGCCGTTTTGCGCCTCGAAATGCCCCTACTGCGATTTCAACAGCCATGTGGCCGCGGAAATCGATCAATCCCGCTGGAATAGAGCCTATTTGAGCGAGATCGAGCGCGCCGGACGCGAGACCGGGGGCCGGGTTCTCAACTCGGTCTTCTTCGGCGGCGGCACGCCCTCTCTGATGGAGCCGGAGCTCGTCGCGAGCATTCTCGAGAAGATCCGCGCGACCTGGCCGCTCGCGAATGACATCGAGATCACCCTCGAGGCGAACCCCACAAGTATCGAATCCGGCCGGTTCAGAGCCTATTCCGAGGCCGGGGTGAACCGGGTTTCGATGGGGATGCAGGCGCTCAATGACGAGGATCTGCGCCGCCTCGGCCGGATGCATACCGCCGCCGAGGGGCGCGCGGCCTTCGATATCGCGCGCGCGCATTTCAACCGGGTGAGCTTCGATCTGATCTATGCCCGGCAAGATCAAACGCCCGAGGCCTGGGCGACCGAACTGCGCGAGGCGGCGGCGATGGCGGTCGATCACTTCTCGCTCTATCAGCTCACCATCGAGGACGGCACCGCCTTTGGTGCGCGCCATGCGGCGGGCAAGCTGCGCGGCCTGCCCGATGACGACAAGGCCGCCGATCTCTACGAGATGACGCAGGAGATTTGCGAGGCGAATGGGCTGCCGGCCTATGAGGTTTCGAATCACGCACGCGAGGGGGCGGAAAGCCTTCACAACCTGATCTACTGGCGCTATGGCGATTATGTCGGCATCGGCCCCGGGGCGCATGGGCGGCTGACGCTGAACGGCACGCGCCACGCGACCGATACGCCGCGCGCGCCCGGGGCCTGGCTCGCGGCGGTGGAGAAAAACGGTTCGGGCGAGGCCAGCCGCGAGGCCCTTCCGCGCGAAGAACAGGTCACCGAATTCCTGCTTTTCAATCTGCGCCTGCGCGAGGGGCTCGATATCGCCCGGTATCAGGCGCTGAGCGGCGCGGATTTTGACCCGGAGACGCTCAACAACCTCGAAAATCTCGGGCTGATTACGCTGGAACAGGGTCGAATTTGCCCCACCCGCGCAGGAAGGGCCGTGCTGAACGGCGTGATCCGCGAGCTGATGCCTTAACGCAGCCCGCTGATCGCCTGACAGAGCAGATCGAGATCATCGAGCGAGCCATAGCGCACCGTCAGCGTGCCACCATTTTCGCCGGAATGATCGATCGTGACCTTCATCCCGATCGACGCGGAGAGATCCGCCTCGAGCGCGCGGGTATCGGCGTCTTTCTCGGCCTTCGGCCGCGGCGCAGCGGTGCGCGGCTTCTCCTGCGCCTGCTTGCTCAGCCGCTCGACCTCGCGCACGGAAAGCCCCTTTTGCACGGTTTCGCGCGCCAATTTCACCGGGTCGGGCGCGGTGATCATCGCCCGCGCATGGCCCGCCGAAAGACGCCCCTCGCGCAGCAGATCCTGAACCTCCGCCGGAAGCTGCAAGAGACGCAGCAGGTTCGCGATATGGCTGCGGCTCTTAGACATCGCATCGGCGACCTTTTCCTGGGTATGGCCGAACCGCTCCATCAACTGCCGATAGGCCTGCGCCTCCTCCAGCGCATTCAGATCCGCGCGCTGGATGTTCTCGATGATCGCGACCTCGAGCACCTCGACATCATCGAATTCGCGCACGATCACCGGCAGCTCATGCAGCCGCGCGAGCTGCGAGGCGCGCCAGCGCCGCTCCCCCGCGACAATCTCGTAATGGCCCGGTTTTTTCGGATGCGCGCGCACGATCAGCGGCTGAATCACGCCCTTTTCGCGGATCGAGGCGGCCAGCTCCTCGAGCGCCTCGGGCTGAAATTCACGCCGCGGCTGATCGGGGTTCGGCTCGATCTTCTCGATCGCGATCATCTGCTCGGCGCGGCGCGGCCCGGCCTCCGGCTCGGACGGCGCGATGTTGATATCCGCCATCAGCGCCGACAACCCCCGCCCAAGCCCGCGCCGCTCAACCTTTTTCTCGCTCATCGCTTACCCCCTCGCCTCGGCGCCATGGCGCGCCATCAGCTCCCGCGCCAGCGCCCGATAGGCCTCCGACCCGCGCGAGCTGCTGTCATAATTGAGCACCGGAAGCGCATAGGACGGCGCTTCCGAAATCCGCACATTGCGCGGAATCATCGTTCGGAACACGAGCTCGCCCAGCGTTCCGCGCGCATCCGCCTCAACCTGTTGTGAGAGGTTGTTGCGCACATCATACATCGTGAGGACAACCCCCTCGATACGCAGGTTCGGGTTTCCGCTCTGCCGCACCTCCCGGATCGTCAGCATCAGCTGCGACAAGCCTTCGAGCGCGTAAAATTCCGCCTGAAGCGGCACCAGAACCGAATGGGCCGCGACCATCGCGTTCACCGTCAGCAGGCTGAGCGACGGCGGGCAATCGATCAGCACATAATCAAGCGCGTAGCCGTCGATATCGGGCTGGCGCAGCGCATCATGCAGCAGAAAGCTGCGCTTTTCCTTCGAGACAAGCTCCATATCCGCCGAAGAGAGATCGGTCGTCGCCGGGCAGATCCAGAGCCCCGCGAGCGTGCTCGGCCGAATCACCTTGGCCAGCGGCGCTTCGTCGAGAAGCAGGTCATAGGTGGTATATTCGCGGTCATCGGCGTCAACACCGAGGCCCGTCGAGGCGTTACCCTGCGGATCGAGATCGACCAGGAGCACGCGCCGCCCCTGCTCGACAAGCGCCGCCGCGAGGTTGATCGCAGTCGTGGTTTTGCCCACGCCCCCCTTCTGGTTGGCGATGGCGATGATTTTCGGCCCGGGCAGACGCGTGAGATCAGACACGCCGAACTCCTGTGATTTCGAGAATTGCGGCCTCCGAATCTGTCACGCTCGGATGGGCCTTGCAGTCAAAGGACCAGATTTTCTGCGCCGCGGAAAGCTCTTCTTTCCACTGCGCGCCCTTTGGAAAATAAGCGGTGCCGCCGGGCGCCAGATGCAACTCGCAAAAGCCCAGAAGCGCCTCGAGCGAGGCGAGCGCGCGGGCGCTGAGATACTCCGCCGCAAGCGCCGGCGCCGCCTCGATTCGCTTCGCGATAACCTGCACCGATAGGCCGAGCTCGCGCGCGACCGTCATCAGGAAGGCCGATTTACGATGATCGCTTTCAACAAGGGTCAGCTTGAGATCGGGCGCAAATTCCTTCGCGAGAACGGCAAGAACAAGGCCGGGAAAGCCTCCGCCGCTGCCCAAGTCCGCCCAGAGCCCGGATTTTGGGCGTGCGATTGCGAAAATCTGCGCGGAATCGAGGAAATGCCGATCCCAAACCTGCGCCAAAGTCGGCGCGGAAACCAGATTGATCGCCGGATTCCACTTTTTGAGAAGCGCCTCATACTGCTCCAGACGCGCAATTGTTTCACGTGAAACATCGAGGCCCGGGAGGCGAAGGTCGTGAGCCATCTCGCTCATGCCGTCTGCTGCCGCTGACGTTGGCGCAATTTCGCAAGGATCAGCGTCAACGCCGCCGGCGTCACGCTATCCACCCGCGCGGCCTGCCCGAGCGTCAGCGGCCGTGCGCGGCTCAGCTTCAGCTTCAGCTCATTCGAAAGCCCCGACAGCGCGGAATAATCGAAATCCGCCGGAATTTCCCAGCTCTCGTCGCGCTTCATCGCCGCAACATCGCGCTCCTGCCGCTCAACATAATTCGCGTAAAGCGCGTCCTTCGCGAGCTGCCCGGCGATCTCGGGCGAGAGCGCGCCAAGCTCGGGGAAGATCGCGGTGAGATCGTCGAGCTCGATATCCGGGAAAGACAGGAGCGAAAACACGCTCCGCCGCGCGCCGTCCTGGTTCAGCTTCAGCCCATGGCCGGCGGCCTCTTTCGGCGACAAGGTCAGCGCATTCATCAGGCCCCGGCCAGCCTCCAGCGCCTCCATCTTCTCGCCAAACACCCGCGCGCGCGCCTCGCCCACACAACCCAGCTCAACACCAAACCCGGTCAGCCGCTGATCGGCGTTATCGGCGCGCAGCAGGAGCCGGAACTCCGCCCGCGAGGTGAACATCCGATAAGGCTCCGTCACCCCCCGCGTCGTCAGATCGTCGATCATGACGCCGATATAGCTGTTCGTACGGCTAAACCCCACAAGATCTTGCCCCAGCGCCAGCCGCGCCGCGTTCAACCCGGCCACCAGCCCCTGCGCCCCCGCCTCTTCATAGCCGGTCGTGCCGTTGATCTGCCCGGCAAGGAACAGACCCTCGATCGCGCGCAATTGCAGGTGCTGCGTCAGCGACCGCGGGTCGACGTAATCATATTCGATCGCATAGCCCGGCTGCAGGATGCGCACCTCCTCCAGCCCGAACATCGAGCGCACATAAGCCTCCTGCACATCGGCCGGAAGCGAGGTCGAAATCCCATTCGGATAGACCGTATCGTCGTCGAGCCCCTCGGGCTCCAGAAACACCTGATGCGAGGTCTTGTCGGCAAAGCGCACGATCTTGTCCTCGATCGACGGGCAATAGCGCGGGCCAACCCCCTCGATATGCCCGCCATACATCGCCGAGCGGCTCAGATTCTCGCGGATGATCTCATGCGTGCGCTCATTCGTGTGGGTGATCCCGCAGGCGATCTGCCGCGCGAAAGGCTTGGCGTTAAGGAAGGAAAACACCTCCGGCGCGTCATCGCCCGGCTGCATCTCGAGCGCATCCCAGCGGATCGTCTTGCCGTCGAGCCGCGGCGGCGTGCCGGTTTTCAGCCGCCCGAGTTGCACCCCCAGATCGCGCAAATTCGCCGAAAGCGCGTTCGACGGGCTATCGCCCATCCGCCCGCCCGGCCGCTTCTGATCGCCGATATGGATCAGCCCGCCGAGGAACGTCCCCGTCGTCAAAATCACCGCCCGCGTCGCGATCTCGGACCCGTCCGCGAGCCGCACCCCACTCACCCGCGCGCCGCCCAGAAGCTCCGCAACCTCCCCCTCGATCACCTCAAGGTTCGGCTGCGCCGCGGTCATCGCCTGGATCGCCTGGCGGTAAAGCTTGCGGTCGGCCTGCGCGCGCGGCCCCTGCACCGCCGGCCCCTTGCGCCGGTTGAGCAGCCGGAACTGGATCCCGGCCATATCGGCGGCCCGACCCATCACGCCGTCGAGCGCATCGATCTCGCGCACGAGATGCCCCTTGCCGAGCCCCCCGATCGCCGGGTTGCACGACATAACGCCCAGCCCATCGGCCCGCAGCGTCACAAGCGCGGTCCGCGCCCCCATCCGCGCCGCGGCATGGGCCGCCTCGGTGCCGGCATGACCGCCGCCGACGACGATGACGTCAAAATGTTTCACGTGAAACACTCCTTACTTGCCGATGCAGAAACTGGCGAAAATCTCGTCGAGCAGATGCTCAACATCCACCCGCCCCACAAGCGACTCCAACGCGCGCGCGGCCTGGCGCAAGCCCTCCGCGGCGAGCTCGGCCCGCTCACCCCCGCGCAATACCTCATCCCGCGCCGATTCCAAAGACCGAATCGCCCGCGCAAGCGCCTCGCGGTGCCGCTCACGCGACATCACGCCCGCGCCCGCCGCCCGCTCGGTCAGCCGCTCGGTCACCGCCGCCACCAGCGCATCGACCCCCGCGCCGGTTTTCCCGGAGATCGCGAGCCCCTCGGCCGGGTGCAAATCGGCCTTGCCCTGCACGAGAAGATCACCGTCCCGCGGCGCAATCAGCGGGATCTCCTCCCGATCGAGCAGGAAAATCCGCAGATCGGCGGCCTCCGCCCGGCTCACCGCGCGCTCCACCCCGATCGCCTCGACGACATCCTCGGTCTCGCGCAGCCCCGCGGTATCCAGCAGCGTCACCGCCAGCCCGCCGAGATCCATCCGCACCTCGATCACATCGCGCGTCGTCCCCGCAATCTCCGAGGTGATCGCCGCCTCGCGCCCCGCCAGCGCGTTCAAGAGCGTCGATTTCCCCGCGTTCGGCCGCCCGACAATCGCCACCTCGAACCCCTCACGGATCCGCTCCGCAGCGCCGAGCCGGCCGATCTCCGCCCGCACCGCGCCCGAAACCTCGCCAATCAGCTCGAGAACCTCGGGCGAAACATCGACCGGCACCTCTTCATCGGCAAAATCGATCGTCGCCTCGATCAGCGCCGCCGCCCGCACGAGCTTCGCCCGCCACGCCTCGACAACCTCGCCCACCGCGCCCGACAACACCCGCAACGCCTGCTTGCGCTGCGCCTCGGTCTCCGCCTCGATCAGATCGGAAAGCCCCTCGACCTGCGCAAGATCGAGCCGCCCGTTCTCCAACGCCCGCCGCGTGAACTCGCCCGGCTCCGCCAGCCGCAGCCCCTCAACCGCGCCCAAAGCCCGCAAAACAACCGAAACCGTCGCCACCGCGCCATGGAGATGCAGCTCCGCCACTTCCTCGCCGGTGAAACTCGCCCCCGCCTCGAAGCACAACACCACCGCCTCGTCGAGCGCCTCCGCCCCGAGCCGCAGATGCCGCAGCCCCGCCCTGCGCGGCGCGGGCAGCCGCCCGGCCAGGCTCTCGGCCGCCGCAAAGGCCCGCGGCCCGGAAATGCGAATGACCGCCACGCCCGCCTTTCCGCGGGCCGTGGCCAGGGCAAAGATCGTGTCCATGAGCCCCTCCGGGCGTCAGCCGTTCATCGAGTCGAAGAATTCGCCGTTGGTCTTCGTCTGCTTGAGCTTCGAGATCAGGAATTCGATCGCATCGGTCGTGCCCATCGGGTTGAGGATGCGGCGCAGCAGATAGGTCTTTTGCAGATCCTTCTGATCGGTGAGCAGGTCTTCCTTCCGCGTCCCCGATTTGAGAATATCCATCGCCGGGAACACGCGCTTGTCGGCGACCTTGCGGTCGAGCACGATCTCGCTGTTGCCGGTGCCCTTGAATTCCTCGAAAATCACCTCGTCCATCCGCGAGCCGGTATCGATCAGCGCGGTCGCGATGATGGTCAGCGAGCCGCCCTCTTCGATGTTCCGCGCCGCGCCGAAGAACCGCTTCGGCCGTTGCAGCGCGTTCGCATCCACACCGCCGGTCAGCACCTTGCCCGAGCTCGGCACCACGGTGTTGTAAGCCCGCCCGAGACGCGTGATCGAATCGAGCAAGATCACCACGTCGCGCTTGTGCTCAACGAGCCGCTTGGCCTTCTCGATCACCATTTCCGCGACCGCAACGTGCCGCGTCGCCGGCTCGTCGAAGGTCGAGGAAATCACCTCGCCCTTCACCGAGCGCTGCATGTCAGTGACCTCTTCCGGGCGCTCGTCGATCAGCAGAACGATCAGATAGCATTCCGGGTGATTGACCTCGATCGAATGTGCGATGTTTTGCAAGAGCACCGTCTTACCGGTGCGCGGCGGCGCCACGATCAAGCTCCGCTGGCCCTTGCCGATCGGCGCCACGAGGTCGATGATCCGCGCCGAACGGTCCTTGATCGTCGGATCCTCGATCTCCATCTTCAGCCGCTCATCGGGGTAAAGCGGCGTCAGGTTGTCGAAGCTGACCTTGTGGCGCGCGCGCTCCGGGTCCTCGAAGTTGATCTTCTCGACCCCAGTCAGCGCGAAATAGCGCTCATTTTCCCCCGGCGCGCGGATGATCCCCTCGACCGTATCGCCGGTGCGCAGGCTGTATTGGCGGATCATCTCGGGCGAGACATAGATGTCATCGGGGCCCGGCAGATAGTTCGCCTCGGGCGAGCGCAGGAAGCCGAACCCGTCTTGCAGAACCTCGAGCACGCCATCGCCGCCGATCACGATATCGTCCTCGGCGCTTTCCTTCAGGATCGAGAACATCATCTCGCCCTTGCGCATCGTCGAGGCGTTTTCGATCTCCCATTCCTCAGCCAGCGCGAGGAGTTCCTTGGGGCTCTTCGCCTTGAGGTCGGCGAGATTCAGACGTTCCGTGCTCATGGGCAAACCCCCTGAAGGCGCCGTTACCCCCGAGGGCCGGCGCGAAAATTCAACATGTCTTCCGAAGAACCGATCGGCCGGACGGCCGGGGCTTGGCCGAGGATTTACGCGCGAAGCGGTTTCGAGTCAATGAATCCTCAGAATTTCAGGATCACCGAGAGCACGATGACGATCATGAACAGCGTCGGCACCTCGTTCATCATCCGGAACTGCCGCCCCGTCAGGGTGTTCACCCCCTCGGCCAGCCGCAGCCGCGCGCCCCCGCACCAGAAATGAAACCAGGTCATGCCCAGGATCGAGGCCGCCTTCGTCCAGGGCCAGATCATATCCCATTGCACCACCCCGGGCGTCAGCACCAACAGCACCCCGAAGAGCCAACTCGAGATCATCGCCGGCTGCATGATCGCCTTGTAGAGGAGCCGCTCCTGATGGCGAAACAGCATCTCCATCTCGCTCTCGCGCACCACGCCGCGCTTTTGCAGCCCCTCGACGTGATAGACGAAGAGCCGCGGCAGATAGAACAGCCCCGCCATCCAGGCGAGCACCGACATCACATGCAGGCTTTTCGTCCAGAGATAGAAATCCGCGAGAAAGTCGAACATGGGCGCCTCCGGGTTCAGCCGCTTCTTCTTAATAAAATTCTTTAAAGAAAGAAAAGATGATGATGATTGTAGGGCCTGTGGGTCATGTGGATTACCGGCTTCTCCCGCCTCTGTCCCCAGCCGGGAAAACTCTGCGCCCGCCTCTCCCCGTCTTGGGATATGTTCCGAAAAATCGCGCGATTTCAGCGCGTTGCGCGCCTGCCAATTTTCCGCCGCCCTGTGGATGTTCGCGAAATGACCCGCCCCCGTGCGGCGAAAGCCCACAGCCCGCCCGGGCCCCCGCCCACAGCGGGAAAAGATTAAGGTTTCCTTGACAAAACCGCCCCGGATTGGGGAGGAAACAGATATCGCAGACCCATCCCCAGACTTTCCCCTGCGCTTCTCCCGCGAGTTATCCCCATGAGCCTCCCCCTCCTCCTCGCCTCGCAATCGCAAATCCGCGCCACGCTGTTGCGCAACGCGGGCTTCGAGGTGACCACCCGCCCCGCCCGCATCGACGAGGGGATGATCCGCGCCGCGCTCGAGGCCGAGGGCGCCCGCCCGCGCGATCTTGCCGATGCGCTGGCCGAGATGAAGGCCGCCAAGGTCTCCGCCGCCAACCCCGGCGCGCTGACGCTCGGCGCCGATCAGGTGCTCGAGCTCAAGGGCCGCGTCTTCGCCAAACCCGAAACGCCGGAGGACGCCGCCGAACAGCTGCGCGCGCTCTCGGGCCAGACCCATCGCCTGCTCTCCGCCCTCGTCGTCTTGCGCGATGGCAAACCGCTCTGGCGCCATGTCGCCGAGGTCCGCCTCAAGATGCACGAGCTCTCCGAGCCCTTCATCGCCGACTATATCGCCCGCAACTGGGAGAGCATCCGCCACGCGGTGGGCTGCTACAAACTCGAGGAAGAGGGCGTGCGGCTTTTCTCCGCCGTCGAAGGCGATTACTTTGCGGTTCTGGGCCTGCCGCTCATCGAATTCCTGAACTGGCTTCGCGCCCGAGGAGATCTGACCACATGACCGACCACCCCCGGATCCCGCTCGCCGGCGTCATCGGCTCGCCCGTCGCCCATTCGCGCTCGCCCGCGCTGCATGGGTTCTGGCTGAAGAAATACGGCATTCGCGGCCATTATATCCCGATGGATATCGCCGAGGGCGATCTCGAGATCGTGCTGCGCGCGCTGCCGAAGGCGGGGTTTGTCGGCTGCAATGTCACGATCCCGCACAAGGAGGCCGTGCTCGCCTTCGCCGATGTGATCTCGGATCGCGCGGCGCTGATCGGCGCGGCGAATACGCTGATCTTCCGGGCCGATGGCAAGATCCACGCCGATAACACCGACGGCTATGGCTTCATCGCGAACCTGCGCGAGGCTGCGCCCAACTGGAAACCCGCCGAGGCCCCCGCCGCGGTGATCGGCGCGGGGGGCGCTGCGCGCGCCATCGTCGCCTCGCTTCTCGAAATGGGCTGCCCGGAGATCCGGCTCTCCAACCGCACCCGCGCCCGCGCCGAGACGCTGCGCGCCGAGTTCGGCGCCCGCGTCGTCGTCTATGATTGGGTGCAGGCCGGCAACATGCTCGAGGACGCGCTGACGGTGGTGAACACCTCCTCGCTCGGCATGGCTGGCAAGGCCGAATTCCGCGTGCCGCTCGACGCGCTCAACCCCCGCGCGGTGGTGACCGATGTCGTCTACACGCCGCTGAAAACCAAGCTCCTTGCCGAGGCCGAGGCGATGGGCTGCACCGTGGTCGACGGGCTCGGCATGCTCCTGCACCAGGCCGTGCCCGGGTTCGAGCGCTGGTTCGGCCACCGCCCCGAGGTCACCGCCGATCTGCGCGCCGCGGTGCTCGGCGCATGAGCCGCCCCTTTCTCCTCGGCCTGACCGGCTCGATCGGCATGGGCAAATCGACCACGGCGAAGATGTTCGCCGAAGAGGGCGTGCCGGTCTGGGATGCCGATGCGACAGTTCACGCGCTTTACGCCCCGGGCGGCGCGGCGGTGGCGCCGATCGCCGCCGCCTTCCCCGGCGCAGTGGTCGAGGGCGCGGTCGATCGCGCCCGCCTGCGCGAGGCGCTGCATGCCGAAAAAGCGGCTCTATCGCGGCTTGAATCCATCGTTCACCCGCTCACCACCGCCGCCCGCGAGGCCTTCATCGCCGCCCATGCCGAGGCCGATCTGATCCTTCTCGACATCCCCCTCCTCTTCGAGACCGGCGCCGATCAGCTCTGCGACGCGGTGCTCGTCGTCTCCGTCCCCGCGCCGGTGCAACGCGCCCGCGTTCTCGCCCGCGGCCAGATGACCGAGGCCCAGCTCGATCTGATCCTCGACCGCCAGCTCCCCGACGCGGCCAAACGCGCCCGCGCCCATCACGTCATCGAAACCCACAGCCTCGATGAAACCCGCGCCGCCGTCCGCGCGCTGATCAAAGAGATCCGGAGCCGCCATGCGTGAGATCGTCCTCGATACCGAAACCACCGGCTTTGAGCCCTCTGAAGGCCACCGCATCGTCGAAATCGGCGCGGTCGAGCTCTTCAACCACATGCCCACCGGCCGCACCTATCACCAATATATCAACCCCGAACGCGCCATGCCGATGGAGGCCTTCCAGGTCCATGGGCTGGGCGACGACTTCCTGCGCGACAAACCGAAATTCGCCGAGATCGCGCAGGATTTCCTCGATTTCATCGGCCCGGACGCGAAGCTCGTCATCCACAACGCCGCCTTCGACATGAAATTCCTCAACGCCGAGCTCAGCTGGGCGAAGAAACCGCTGATCGCCGCCGATCGCGCGCTCGATACGCTGATGATGGCGCGGCGCCGCTTCCCGGGCTCGCCCGCCTCGCTCGACGCGCTCTGCCGGCGCTTCAACATCGACAATTCCTCGCGCACCCTCCACGGCGCGCTCCTCGACAGCGAGATCCTCGCCGATGTCTATCTCGAGCTGATCGGCGGCCGCCAGCCAGGCTTTGGCCTCTCGATCGACCCTGTTCCGGCCAAAAACGCAGGCCCCGCCGAGGAATGGCGCGCCTTCCCGCGCCCCGTCGCCCTGCCCTCGCGCCTGACCGATGCCGAGGCCGAGGCCCATGCCGCCTTCGTCGCCAAGCTTGGCGAAAAAGCGATCTGGAACCGCTGAGGCGCAGCAAAATTGTCATAATTGCACCCCTCCGCGCAATTTTCCCATTTAACCCTCGGCGCATTGCCCTTACATGCAACCCGTTCTCGGTTTTGGGGGAGGGACCCATGCTGGACTTTGCTGCGATGCGTGCGACGCTGGCCGGGGCCTATGACCTCGCGCCCTCGATGCAACTTGCCGAAGAGATGCGCGAGATCCACGCCCGGATGGATCGGGTCGTGCCGCTCGCGGATTTCGCCCGCCACGCGCCCTATATCCGCGCAATCAACCGCCTGAAGGCCGAGAAAAACGCGGTCATCCTCGCCCATAACTACATGACGCCCGAGATCTACCACGGCGTCGCCGATGTCGTGGGCGACAGCCTGCAACTCGCCATCGAGGCCACCAAGGTCGAGGCCGGGACGATCGTGCAATGCGGCGTGCATTTCATGGCCGAGACCTCGAAGATCCTGAACCCGGCCAAGCGCGTCCTGATCCCCGATATGGCGGCGGGCTGTTCGCTGGCGGAATCGATCACCGCAGAGGGCATCGCCACGATGCGCGCCCAATATCCCGGCGCGCCGGTGGTCAGCTACGTCAACACCACCGCCGAGGTGAAGGCCGCCTCGGATATCTGCTGCACCTCCTCGAACGCCGCGCAGATCGTCGCCGCGCTCCCCGAGGAGACGATCATCATGACCCCCGACCAATATCTGGCGCAAAACGTCGCCCGCCAGGTGCCGCACAAGAAGGTGGTCTGGTGGGCGGGCTCGTGCATCGTGCATGAACAATATACCACCGAGGACATCACCGAGTTCCGCAAATGGAACCCCGACACCCGCGTGATCGCGCATCCCGAATGCCCGCCCTCGGTCGTCGCCGCGTCGGATTTCTCCGGCTCGACCTCGGGGATCATCGATTACGTCGCCCGCGAGAAGCCGCAAAAGGCGATGCTCGTCACCGAATGCTCGATGGCGTCGAATATCTCCGACGCGCTGCCCGAGGTAGATTTTGTGGGGCCCTGCAATATGTGCCCCTACATGAAGAAGATCACGCTCGAGAAAATCCTCTGGTCTCTGCATACCGACGGGCCCGAGGTCTTCGTCGCCCCCGAGATCGCCGCCAAGGCGCGCATCGCGGTCGAGCGGATGATCGAACTCTCGCGGGCGGTCGCGAAGTGATCACCACCGATCGCGTCCTGATCGTCGGCGCGGGGCTTGGCGCGCTTTATGCGGCGTTGAAACTGGCGCCGCGGCCGGTTCTGGTGATCTCGCCCGAGACCCTGGGCGAGGGCGCCTCCTCGGCCTGGGCTCAAGGCGGCGTGGCCGCCGCCATGGCCGCCTCGGACAGCTCCGAATCCCACGCCCGCGATACCGAATATGCCGGCGCCGGCACCGTCGACCCCGCCGTCGCGCGGCTCGTCACCGCCGAGGCGCGCCACCATATCCTAGACCTCACCGCGCTTGGCACCCCCTTCGACCGCGACGCCGAGGGCGGCTATGTCATGTCGCGCGAGGCCGCCCATTCGGTCGCCCGCGTCGTCCGCGTCAAGGGCGACCAGGCCGGCCATGAGATCATGCAGACCCTGATCGCCGAGGTCCGCGCCACCCCCTCCGTGCAGGTCGCCGAGGGGGTTCTCGCCTCCGGGCTCGAGGTCGAAAACGGCCAGGTCACCGGCGTCTGGGTCGAAAAAGCGCGCGAGCCCTCGGGCCGGCTGCTGATCCGCACCCCGGCGGTGCTCCTTGCGGGCGGCGGCTCGGGCGGGCTTTTCGCCGTGACCACGAACCCCCCGCGCATCCGCGGTCAGGTGATCGGCATGGCCGCCCGCGCCGGCGCCCGTATCGCCGACCCGGAATTCGTGCAGTTCCACCCGACCGCGATCGCCACCGGCGAAGACCCCGCCCCCCTCGCGACCGAGGCCCTGCGCGGCGAAGGCGCGATCCTCGTCAACGCGCGCGGCGAACGCTTCATGCCCGCCGTCCACGAACTCGCCGAACTCGCCCCCCGCGATATCGTCGCCCGCGCGGTCTACCTCGAGCGCCAGGCCGGCCGCGAGCCCGCCCTCGACACCCGCGCAGCGCTGGGCGAGGAGGTGCTGACCCGCTTCCCCGCCGTCGCCCAAGCCTGCAAACGCGCTGGAATAGACCCTGTTTCGTGCCCGATCCCGGTCGCCGCCGCGGCGCATTACCATATGGGCGGCGTCGATGTGGATACCGCGGGCCGTGCCTCGCTTGGCCGGCTCTGGGTCTGCGGCGAGGCCTCCTCGACCGGGCTCCATGGCGCCAACCGCCTCGCCTCGAACGGCCTTCTCGAGGCGCTGGTCTTCGCGAAAATCTGCGCCGAGGGGATCGCGGCTGCCCTGCCCGCCCCCGCCGAAACCCCCGAGGTCGCGCTCGATTTCCCGCCCGGCGGCTGCGTGGTCGATGAAACCGCCGTCGCCCGGATGCGCCGCGCGATGACCGACGGCGTCGGCGTGGTGCGCGACGCCGCGGGCCTGACAGAGGCGCTGCGCGTGATCGCCGAGGTCGAGGCCGACGCCGCCTGCGAGGCGATGCGCAACATGACCGCCACCGCCACCCTGATCGCCGCCGCCGCGCTCAAACGCGAGGAAAGCCGCGGCGGCCATTTCCGCGCCGATTTCCCGCAAACAGACCCTGTTCTGGCCCAACGCACCCATATCACCCTTGCCGAGGCGCTCGAGATCCGCGCCCGCGCGCTGGAGGTAAGATGACGACGCTCCCCGATTTCATCCTCGAACCGCTCGTCCGCGCCGCGCTCATGGAAGACCTGACGCCGATGGGCGATGTCACCACCCGCGCGGTGGTGCCCGCCGGGCTGCGCTATACCGCCCGGCTCAACGCGCGCGAGGCCGGCGTGGTCTCGGGGATGCAGATCGCCGCGCTCGCCTTCCGCCTCGTCGACCCCGCGCTCAAGGTCGAAACCTGCGTCGCCGATGGCGCGCCCTGCGTGCCGGGCCAAACCCTGATGACCATCGAGGGCGAAGCCGCCTCGATCCTGATGGGCGAGCGCGTCGCGCTCAATTTCGCGGGCCGCCTGACCGGCATCGCCACCCTCACCGCCGCCTTCGTCGCCCAAACCCGCGGCACCGCGACCCGCATCACCTGCACCCGCAAGACCACCCCGGGCCTGCGCATCGTCGAAAAACTCGCCGTCACCCATGGCGGCGGCTCGAACCACCGGTTCGGCCTCTCCGATGCGATCCTGATCAAGGATAACCATATCGCCGCCGCCGGCGGCATCCGCGCCGTTCTCGAGGCCGCGAAAGCGGCGCGCAGCCACATGATGCGCGTCGAACTCGAGGTCGACACCCTCGCGCAGATGGAAGAGGCCCTCGCCGTCGGCGGCGCCGATGTGATCTTGCTCGACAATATGGATACGGCCACCCTGCGCGCCGCGGTGGCGCTCAACGCCGGGCGCGTCGTGCTCGAGGCCTCGGGCAACATGAAGCTCGAGCGCATCGCCGAGGTCGCCGCGACGGGGGTGGATTACATCTCCTCGGGCGCGCTCACCCATTCGGCGCGCACGCTCGACCTCGGCCTCGATTTCTGAGCGATTTCAGCCGAAATAGTCTCGAAATTCGTCGAAAACCGCCTCGTAGACCGCGCGTTTGAACGGCACGATCCCCTCGATCACCTCGGTATGCGGCTTCCAGGCCCAGACCGAGAATTCCGGGTGCTCGGTCGCGATATTCACATCGCTGTCCTGGCCCAGAAAGCGGAACAGGAACCATTTCTGCTTCTGGCCCCGGTAGCGGCCCTTCCAGATATTGCCGACCAGATCGGCCGGCAGATCATAGGTCACCCAGTCGCGCGTCTTGGCGATCTTCTCGACCAGATCGGCGCGCACGCCGGTCTCCTCGAACAGCTCGCGCAGCGCGGCCTCTTTCGGCTTTTCGCCCTCGTCGATGCCCCCCTGCGGCATCTGCCAGGCGGCGCCGGGGTTGTCGATGCGCTGGCCGGTGAACACAAGCCCTTGTTGGTTCACCAAAACAACCCCCACGTTCTTGCGATACGGCAGGGCAGAAATTTCGTCAGGGGTCATCGTCTCATTCCTGAAGACAGGGGGCCCGAAGGCCCCCGTGGATCAATTCGCCGGGGCCTTCTCGGCCGGCGCGGCCTCGGTGGGGGCCTGTTCGACCGAAATCGCCGAGAAGCCCTTGAGGATGTCGATCGCATAGGCGAGCTGATAATCCTCGACGCGCAGCTTGGCGGCCTCCTCGGCCTTCTTGCGCTCCTCCTCGGCCTGCTTCTTCTCATCCTCGGTCATCGAGTCATTGGTCAGCACGCCGCGCAGATCGGCTTCCGAGGTGGTCTGATGGGCCTCGTCCTCGGTCTCGGCCTCGGGTTTCGCCGCGGGCTGCGCCACCACGATATCGGGCGCAATGCCGAGCGCCTGGATCGAGCGCCCCGAGGGCGTGTAATAGCGCGCCGTGGTCAGCCGCATCGCGCCCTCGCCCTGGATCGGGATCACCGTCTGCACCGAGCCCTTGCCGAAGCTCTTGGTGCCGACGACGATCGCGCGGCGATGGTCCTGCAGCGCCCCGGTCACGATCTCGGAGGCCGAAGCCGACCCGCCGTTGATCAGAACGACAATCGGCTTGCCCTGCGCGAGGTCGCCCGGCGTCGCATTGAACCGCTCGCTCTCCTCGGCCTTGCGCCCGCGCGTCGAGACGATCTCGCCCTTGTCGAGGAACGCGTCCGACACCGCGATCGCCTGCGTGAGCAGCCCGCCCGGGTTGTTGCGCAGGTCGATGACGAAGCCTGTCACCTTGTCGATGCCGCCGGCCTCCTCGACCGCCTTCTTCAGGCTCGCCTCGAGGTTCGGATAGGTCTGGTCGTTGAAGGTGGTCACCCGCAGCACAACCGTGCTGCCCTCGAGCCGCCCCTTCACCGCGGTGAGCTTGATCGTGTCGCGCGTCAGCGTCACGTCGAAGGGCTCGGGCGTGCCCTCGCGCGCGATCGTCACGGTGAGCTCCGAGCCGACCGGCCCGCGCATCTTCTCCACCGCCTGATCGAGCGTCAGCCCCATCAGCGTCTCGCCATCGACCTGGGTGATGAAATCGCCCGACTGGATGCCCGCCGCCGCCGCCGGCGTGCCATCCATCGGCGAGACGACCTTGACGAAGCCGTCCTCCTGGGTGACCTCGATCCCGAGCCCGCCGAAGGAGCCGCGCGTCTGCACGCGCATGTCGTCGTAATCATCGGGCGGCAGATAGCTCGAATGCGGGTCGAGCGAGCTCAACATCCCGTTGATCGCCGCCTCGATGAGCTTCTTGTCATCGACCTGCTCGACGTAATCGGTGCGGATCCGCTCGAAGATATCGCCAAAAAGGTTGAGCTGCTCGTAGACCGAGCCGGGTTTGGCGGCCTCATCAGCCAGAAGCGGCGCCGCGATCTGCGTCGAGAGCACCACCCCGGCCACGGTGCCGCCAAGCGCGGCCATAACGAACTTTTTCATCCTCAACCCTTGTCCTGGTCTTTCGTCTGGGTGAACCACGCGGCCGGGTCCACGGGCGTGTCGCCCTTCCTGAGTTCCATATAAAGCGTCTCCGTCCGCCCGGCGCCACCGCCTTTCTGCGCCGAACGAATGAAATCCGCCCCGAATTCTTCCGCGCTGGGCTCGGTGCCGCCCATCAACCCGATCGGCGCCCCGCGCGGCAACACGTCTCCGGTCTCACCATAGACGGTGCCGAGCCCGGCCAGAACCAGAAGATAGCCCTCCGCGGGCTCGAGGATCATCACATTTCCGTAGTCGAGAAGCGGCCCCCGATATCGGATCGTCGCGGGCCAGGGCGCGGTGACGAGCGCGGCGGGCGCCGTCGCGATCAAGAGCCCCGGGCGGCGGATCCCCGCGGCATCGGCCTCGTTGAACCGGCGCAGCACCGAGCCCATCACCGGCAGGCTGAGCGTGCCCTCGGCGCCGGCGAAATCCTCGAGCGGCGCGCCGATGTCGCTGTCGAGATCGGCCAGCCCCGTGGCAAAGCCCTCGAGCGTATCGGCGCTTTCCACGAGCTTGCGCAGCTCCTCCGGGTCTTCAAGATACCGCCCCGGCAGCGCCGCGCGCTCGGCCACCGCCTCGGAGAGCGCCGTGCGCGCCGATTGCACCGAGAACAGACCCTGTTCCAGCGTCTTCTTGGCGTTCATCTGCAGATCTTGCAGCGTGCGGATCTCCTCGAGATCGCCGCGCATCGCCTCCGCCTCGGCCTGCAGCGCGGGCGTCACCGCGCTCAGCACCATCCCCGAACGCGCCGAGCCCAAGGGCCCCGCCGGGTGCAGCAACAAAAGCGGCCCCTCGGAGCGCTCCATCGTGCTCATCACCCCTAAAAGCCGGCCGATCTCCTCGCGTTTGGCGTCGAACCCCGCCTCGATCTCGCCCTCGCGGATCGCCGCGCGCCGCAGCCCGTCGCGCAGCGCGCCAAGCCCCGCCTCATAGGCGCTGATCGTCTCGCTCAGCGCCGCGATCCGGTCGGCCTTGGTCTTGGCCGCATCCAGCGCCGCGATCGAGGCGCGCAGATCCTCGGCCGCCTTCAGTGCGCTATCGGCCGCGGGGCTGGCCAGGGCCGCCCCCGCGCTGAGAACCCAAGCGAGAACCGCGCCCCGCATCAGCGCTCGATCAGCGTCTTGCCGGTCATCTCGGGCGGCACGTCGAGCCCCATCAGATCAAGCAGCGTCGGCGCGAGATCGGCAAGCCGCCCCTTGTGCAGCCGCGCCCCCGCCGGCCCGCCCACCAGCGCCACCGGCACGAGGTTGGTGGTATGCGCGGTATGCGGCCCGCCCGTCACCGGGTCGATCATCGTCTCGCAATTGCCGTGGTCGGCGGTGATGATCATCGCGCCCCCCGCCGCCTCCAGCGCCGCCAGAACCCGCCCGAGATCGCGGTCGATCTCCTCGCAGGCCGCAATCGCCGCGGGCAGGCTGCCGGTATGGCCGACCATATCGGGGTTGGCATAGTTCACCACGATCAGGTCATAGCCCTTCTCGATCGCCTCGACGAATTTGTCGGTGACCTCCGGCGCGCTCATCTCGGGTTGCAGATCATAGGTCGCAACCTTGGGCGATTTCGGCATGAACCGATCCTCGCCCGCCCAAGGCGCCTCCTTGCCGCCGTTCAGGAAGAAGGTGACATGGGGGTATTTCTCGGTCTCGGCCAGGTGGAACTGCGTCAGCCCCTGTTTCGAGACCCATTCGCCCAGCGTGTTGACGATATCGCGCTTGGGGTAGGCCGTCGCCATATAGGCGTTGTGGTCGACCGAATATTCGACCATGCCAAGAAGCGCCGACCAGCGCGGCCGCGCCGAGATATCAAGCTCGGCAAACCCCGGCTCGGCCAGCGCGCGCAGGATCTCGCGCGCCCGGTCGGCGCGGAAATTCAGACAGAAGACCCCGTCGCCATCCGCCGTGCCCGCATAATCGCCGATCACGGTCGGCTTGATGAATTCATCCATCTCGCCCTTGGCATAAGATTGCGCCACCGCCTCGGCCGCGCTCGCCGCCGTCAGCCCCTCGGCCTTGACCATCGCGTCATAGGCGAGCCCCACCCGCTCCCAGCGGTTGTCGCGGTCCATCGCCCAATAGCGCCCGATCACCGTGCCGATCGTGCAGCCCGCCGGCAGCCGCGCCACGAAATCGTCGATGAAGCGCGCCGCGCTGTCGGGGGCCACGTCGCGCCCGTCGGTGATCGCATGGACCACAACCGGCACGCCCGCCTCCGCCACCGCCTTGCAGGCCGCAAGCGTGTGCTCGATATGGCCATGCACCCCGCCATCCGAGATCACCCCCATCAGATGCGCCCGCCCGCCCGCGGCCTTCACCTTGGCGATGAAATCGAGGATCGCCTCGTTGCGGTAGAACGACCCGTCCTCGATCGCGAGGTCGATCTGGCCGAGATCCATCGCCACGACGCGCCCCGCGCCGATATTGGTGTGGCCCACCTCGGAGTTGCCCATCTGCCCGGTCGGCAGCCCGACATCGGGGCCATGGGTGATCAGCGTCGCCTTCGGGCAGGTCGCGAAAACGCGGTCGAGGTTCGGCGTGCGGGCCTGCGCGGGGGCGTTGCCCTCGACCTCGGCGCGTTCGCCCCAGCCATCGAGAATGCACAGAACAACGGGTTTCGGACGGGTCATCGCGGCCTCCATCAAGATCCTGCTTCTCCTTACGCGCCTGCGGCGAAATCGGCAACTGCGGCCAATGTGCCAAAACCCGCAAGCCCCCGCGCGCTTTCCTTTTCATCGGGGCGCAGACTTGCTAAGCAGCGGGAAACAGTTTGCGCGTAAAGGAGACCCCGATGACCAGCCCCAAGATCGTGACCGTCGGCGATATCGCCATCGGGGGCAATGAGCCCTTCGCGCTGATCACCGGCCCGTGCCAGCTCGAGAGCTATGACCACGCCCGGATGATGGCCGAGAAAATCGCCGAGGCCTGCGCGCCCACCGGCACGAAATTCATCTTCAAGGCCAGCTACGACAAGGCCAACCGCTCCTCGATCAAGACCCAGCGCGGGCTGGGCATGGAGAAGGGCCTCGAGATCCTCGCGAAGATCCGCGATGAATTCGGCTGCCCGATCCTGACCGATGTCCATGACGCCGCCCAATGCGCCCCCGCCGGCGCGGTGGTCGATGTGCTGCAGATCCCCGCGTTCCTGTGCCGCCAGACAGATCTTCTGCTCGCCGCGGGCGAGACCGGCTGCGCGATCAACGTCAAGAAGGGCCAGTTCCTCGCGCCGTGGGATATGGGCAATGTCGCCGAGAAGATCGCCTCGACCGGCAATGAGCGCATCATGCTGTGCGACCGCGGCACCTCCTTTGGCTACAACACCCTCGTGACCGATTTCCGCGGCCTGCCGATCATGGCGGCGACCGGCTACCCGGTGGTTTTCGACGCGACCCATTCGGTGCAACAGCCGGGCGGCCAGGGCATGACCTCGGGCGGCCAGCGCGAATTCGCGCCCGTGCTCGCGCGCGCGGCCTGCGCGGTCGGCGTCTCGGCGCTCTTCATCGAGACCCATGAAGACCCCGACAACGCGCCCTCGGATGGGCCGAACATGATCCCGGTGGACCAGATGGGCGCCCTGATCGCGAAGCTGCGCGCCTTCGACGCGCTGCAAAAGGGCCTCTGAGCCCGCGCCGCCAGCCCCAACAGCGAGCCGCCGACCAAATGACCGACCGCGTTTATCTCGTTCTTGCCGTCTTCCGGCCGAACCGGGATTTCCTCGCCGCGCAGCTCGCCTCGATCGCCGCGCAAGACCACCGCGATCACCGCCTCGTCGCGGTGATCTCCGATCGCGTCTCGGCCGACCTTGTGCGCGCGCTCTGCGCCGAAGTGGGCCTCGCCGACCCGCATATCCATGTCCCCGGCGAGACGCTCGACGCCGTGCGCGGCTTCGAGGCGGGCCTTGCCGAGGCGCTGTTCCTCGCCCGCAAGGAGGGCGCCGAGGACGCGCTCTTCGCGCTGTGCGACCAGGACGACATCTGGCACCCGAACCGCCTCTCGCGCGGGGTGGCCGAGCTGCGCGCCAGCGGCGCCGATCTCGTCCATTCCGATGCGCGCCTCGTCGATGGCGCGGGCGCGGTGATCGCCCCCTCGATGTTCGCCTTCGAAAAACGCGCCCGCGCGCCGGGCCTGCGCGGGCTGCTCTACCGCAACAACATCACCGGCATGACCGTGCTGATGCGCCGCCGGGTCGTCGAGATCGCCCTGCCCTTCCCGCAGCAAAGCGGCGTGCATTTCTACCATGACCTCTGGCTCGGCCTCGTCGCCGCGGCGCTGGGCGGGGTGCGGCTGATCCCCGAACCGCTCGTCGATTACCGCCAGCACGGCGCCAACACGATCGGCGCGGTCGACCGCTCCGACGCCGCCCGCCCGCGCCTTTTCAAACGCTTGCGCGGCCTCAACGGCATGTGGCTGCGCCGCGAGGCGGCGAGCTACGCGCTCGCGCGCTATCTCGCGCAGAGCGTCGACGGCCGCCTCGCCGAGGTTTCCGCCGCGGGCGAGCTCGCCCATGGCGAGGCGCATCTGGCGCCCCTGCGCCCCTATCTGGCGCGCCGCCGCGGCGGGCTGAGCTTCCTGCGCGACGCGATCTCGCTCGCCGCGCGCGGCAAATTCGGCCTCGCCCGGATCGCGCTGGGCTTCGGCACGGTGCATGTCGGCCGCCTCGTCTGGGCGCTGCGCATCAGCCTGACGCGCGGCATGACCGAGGCGCTCGAGGCCTTTGACGAACGGCTCTACTCACTCTCGCCGGGCGTCGCGCCCCGCCACCCCTCGCTCGAGGGCGGGCCCTCCTCGAAGCCGGTGAAATTCGAGACCCTGACCGACCTGCGCAAACGCCCGCGCTGGACGCCCGAGTTCACCGCCCCCGCGCCGAGCTTCACCGTCCTCGTGCCGACCCTGAACCCGACCGAGATCTTCGCGGGCATCCTCACCGCGATCGACATCGGCGTGGGGCTGGCCGAGCGCGGCTATCGCGTCACCTTCATCGCGACCGATCTGCCGATCTCCTCGCAAGGCGCCTCGCGCAGCTTCGTTCTGCGCCGCCTCAGCCCCGCCGCGGGCCTCGAGGTCGCCGACCGCATCGCGCTCCATTGCGGGGTGCAGAGCGAAACGATCCCCGCGCACCCGGGCGATCTCTTCCTCGCCACCGCCTGGTGGACCGCCCATGTCGCGCAGGAGCTGATCGCCCGCCACGGCTTCACCGCGCGCCGCTTCCACTACCTGATCCAGGATTACGAGCCCAATTTCTACGCCTGGGGCCCGGAATATGCCGATGCGGTGGCGAGCTATGCGCTGCCCTTCGAGCCGATCTACAACACCTCGCTCCTGCGCGATTTCATGGCCGAAAAGGGCTATCGCCTCGGCACGCAGGCGCCGCTGTGCTTCCACCCCGCGATCGAGATCGCCCGCTACGCGACCGGCGCCCGCCCGCCGCGCCGCGGTCCGCGCCGGCTCGCGCTTTACGGCCGCCCCGAGGTGCCGCGCAACATGTATGCGATGGCGATCGAGGTGCTCGCGCGTTTCATCGAGGCCGAAAATCTCGGCCCCGAGGACATCGAGCTGATCTCCGTCGGGCTGCGCCACGCGCCGGTGAGCCTGCCCAACGGGCTGACGCTCGCGAGCCACGGCAAGCTGCCCTGGGAGGAATATCCGGGTTTCCTGCGGGGCCTCGATCTCGGCCTCTCGCTGATGTATTCGCCCCACCCGAGCCACCCGCCGATCGAGATGGCGGCCTCGGGCGTGCGCGTCGTGACCAACAGCTTCGGCCCGAAAGACCTCTCCACGCTCAGCCCCGCGATCGTCTCGGCCACGCCCGACGCCGATGAGCTGACCGCCGCGCTGCGCCGCGCCTGGGCGATGGCCCCGGTCGAGGAGGCCGAGCGCGCGATCGACCTCAAGGCGCTTGGCCTGCCGCCCGATGAGATGATCGACCTCCTCGCCGACCGCCTCGCGGCCGACCTGCCCCGACAGAATGGATAAGACGATGACGAAACGGATCCTGCTCCACGTTGGCTCGCCCAAATGCGGCTCGACCTACCTGCAACAGGTGATGGCCCATAACGGCGAGAGCCTGCGCGCCGCCGGGGTGAGCTACCCCAAACCCGCGGGCACCCACCCGGGCAACGCCGCCGCCCTCGCCGAGCTCGACGCCGCGACCGTGCTCGGCTGGTTCACCCCGGGGATCCACACCGTCGTGCTCAGCCACGAGGATCTCTTCTCGATGCCGAAAAAGGGCGATGCGCTGCACGCGATCGCCGCCAAGGCCGGGATCGAGGTGCAGGTGATCATGTTCCTGCGCCCGTTCAGCGAATTCATGTTCGGCGATTACTCGCAGTTCATGAAACAGCATTTCGAGACCTATCTGAAAACGCGCGAGCCCTATAACGGCATGACCTTCCGCGATTTCACCATCCGCCGCGCCTCGACGATGAAACCCGCGCTCTATGCCCGCAACTGGGGCGCGCGCTTCCCCGCCCGGAAGATCATCCTCGCCAGCCACCGCGAGATCCGCCCGGTGATCGAGGGGCTGATCGGGCCGCAGGCGTTGGCGAGCTGGGAGGTGCCGAGCGCGCTGACCAACCCGTCGCTGCGGATGGAGGATTGCGACCGGATCGCCGAGGCGATGCGCAACCCGAAGATCTCGGATGGCGAGATCCGCGACATGCTGCGCGCGGCCTTCCACAAGACCGCCGAGCGCGACGCCGGCAAGAGCCCCGAGCGCATCGCCTTCGCCGAGGAGCAATTCGCCCCGCAAAACGAGGTTCTGCTCAGCGAATTCGGCTTCGACAACCGCCGCAGGGGCTGATCACTCGTCGCCCTTGTCGTCGCCGCCCATCAGCCGCTCATGATGGGCGATGGCGTCCTCCACATCTTCATAGAAATGGAAGACGCCGTTCTCGAGCACGCCCGCGTGGTGGCACAGCCGTCGCACCTGGCCCATCGTATGGGTGACCATCACCGCCGCGCTTTGCGAGATCCGCTGCTGAAACAGCGCCTCGGATTTGCGCTTGAACGAGGCATCGCCCACCGCGGTGACCTCGTCGACGAGATAGGTGTCGAAATGGATCCCCATCGACACCCCGAAGGCGAGGCGCGATTTCATCCCCGAGGAATAGCTGCGCACCGGCAGGTTGAAATGCTGCCCGAGCTCGGCGAAATCGGCGACGAAATCGACCAGCTCATCGGTATCGACGCCGTAGACCCGCGCGATGAAGCGCACGTTTTGCAGCCCGGTGAGATCCTGGTGGAAACTGCCCGCAAAGCCCACCGGCCAGGAGACCGTGCCATGGCGCACGACCTCGCCGCTATCGGGCTCCATCGCGCCGGAGATCATCCGCAGAAGCGTCGATTTCCCCGCCCCGTTGCGCCCCAGAACCGCCACCGCGCGCCGCGCCGGGAAGATCGCGTTGACATTTTGCGCCACGATCTTGCGCCGGCCGTTCGTCACATACGTCTTGCAGACGTTGCGCAGCTCGATCATCGGCGTCTCGCCCGCGATCATCGGATCAACGCCGGTCGCGAAGCGAATAATAGATCATCGCCATGATCGACCAGGCGACGAACAAGAGCCCCGCAAGCGCCGAGAGGATCACGAAGCGGCGCGGATATTCCGAGGTTTCCGCCCGCGTCGGCGGGATATGGATCGCGAGATACCGCGACTTGCGCTGTGCCTCGGCCACCGCCGCATCATAGGTCGCAAGCGCGGTCAGATAGCGCTTCTCGGCAAAGGCCTGATCGACGGTGAGCGATTCATATTCGTTGATCAGATTGGCGAGATTGTCCGGGTTTTCCTGCTCGGCGCGGCCGAATTCGCTGCGCTCATCGGCGATGCGACCGCGGATGACATCGATGCGCTGCTGCAACTCGCCGCGGCGCGGGTCGTCCTTGGCGAGCATGTCGAGCTCGATCATCGCGCTGGCGAGGCGTTCTTGCAGGTTGTTGAGGATCCCCATCCGGCCCTGCACATTCGCCTGCGGGTCGACGATCTGGCTGCGCACGCGGAACTGGGTGATCGCCGAGCGCGCCTCCTTGAGCGAGGCGACGGCCTGGTCGAGATCCTCGCGGGCGTAGCGCGTCGCATCCTCGCGCGCGATCGCGGAGAGCTGGTTGATCATCTTGCTGCTCTCGTCGGCGATCGCGGTGGCGATCTGCTGCGCATCCTCGGGGTCGAAGGCGAGCACCCGGATCTCGATCAGCCCGGCCGAGCTGTCGTAGAAGACATCGACCATCCGCTTCCAGAAGGCGAGCATCTGCTCGATCCGCGCATCCGAGCCGATCGAGAACACCGGGTCGCCCGGGTTGGCAAAGACCGTCATCAGGTCGATCCGCGCATTGATCGCGCGCACCATCGCCTCGCTGCGGATGTATTCGTAAAGGATATCGGTATCCGACGAGCTCGAGCCTGAGAGCTGCGCGATCCCGCCGAGCATCTCGACGGCGGAGCCTGCCTCCTCGCGGCGCACCGAAAAGCCGACGCGGCTGGCGAACTGGTCATTGGCGATCGCGTAGAGATAGAGCCCCGCGAGCAGCACCGGCGCCACCACCACCGCCGCAAAAGACGCCGCGAGGAGCTTGTGGCGCCGTTGCAGCCGCGCGAATTGGGCCGGCGGGCGCACCTTGAGCTTGAGCTTCTTTGCCGCGGCGGCGGCCAGACGAGTGGGGTGCGACGCGGGCGCCTCGGCGGGATCAGTCACGGAAAACCTGTTCGTATCGTTGGCGAAAGCGGCTCACTCTGCTGATTTGCAGATCTCGGCAACTGTGTTACGTCACTTTTCACCATGACTCAATCGGCACTTCCCTCGCCGGGCCTGCGCGCCCCGCAACGCCCCCGCAGCCTCGCCACCGCGCGCACCATCGCGGCGCTGATGCTGCGCGAGATGAGCACGACCTATGGCCGCTCGATGCTGGGCTATCTGTGGGCCGTGCTCGAGCCGGTGGCGGGCATCATGCTGATGACCTTCATCTTTTCCTTCGCCTTCCGGGCGCCGCCGATCGGCACGAACTTCCCGCTGTTCTACGCCTCGGGCATCCTGCCGTTCATGGCCTATATGGATATCGGCCAGAAGATCTCGGTCTCGCTCAGGTTCTCGAAATCGCTGATGTTCTACCCCGGCGTGACCTTCATCGACGCGATCGTGGCGCGGTTCCTGATCAACGCGCTGACCTTCGTCATGGTGGCGGTGATCGTCTACGGGCTGATCTTCCTGGTCTTCCGCCTCAACGCGATCATCGACCTGCCGGCGATCTTTCTGGCCTTCGCCATGGCCTTCGCGCTCGGCCTCGGGATCGGCACGCTCAATTGCTTCCTGCTCTCGAGCTACCCTTTGTGGGAACGCGCCTGGGCGGTGATCACGCGGCCGCTCTTCATCGTGTCGTGCATCTTCTACATCTTCGATTCCATCCCCGAGCCCTATCGCGGCTGGCTGTGGTGGAACCCGCTCGTCCATATCATCGGCCAGGCGCGCAAGGGCTTTTACGCCACCTATGACGGCGCCTATGTCTCGCCGCTCTATGTGTTCACCGTGTCGGCCGTGACCTTCGCCGCCGGGCTGTTGCTGCTGCGCCGGTATCACCGCGACATCGTGAACTTCTGAGCGCAGAGCGGTTGCCCCGGCCCCGCCGGTTTGCTAGCCCGAGATCAAAGAGGAGGGCTCCATGGGCTGGCGCGGTTATATCGACGATCCCCACAAGACGGTGTTTTTCTGGTCGCAAAAGGCCGCCTGCACGACGCTGTTCAACCTGCTCGCCGATAACATGCCCGAGCGCCCGGCCGCGAAAAGCCATTTCCACACCACCAGCGCGCCCTATCAGAAATGCCTCGAGGCGATCGAGAAGCGCGGCTACCGCGCGGTGATCCTCGCGCGCCACCCGGTCACCCGCTCGATCAGCGCCTATTTCAACAAGTTCCTCGTCTACCGCGACAAACGCCTGATGACCCGCGCCGATCTCGAGCCCTTCGCGCAGGTGCTCCATGACAAGTTCTGCGAGATCACCGGTCAGACGACCGAGGATAACATCATCACCTATGAGCAGTTCCTCGATACCGTCGCCGCGATGCGCGCCGATCTCGCCGAGAAGCCGCATATCCCGATCAACGGCCATTGGGAAACCCAGGTGCCGCCGCTCCTGCGCGAGCGCGGCTTTCGCTATGACCGGATCGTGCATGTCGAGAACCTCGATGCCGAGCTCGCCGAGCTTTGCGCCGAGCTCGGCCTGACCCATGAGCCGCGCACGCTCAACCGCACCAAGATCGCCGCCGAGCGCCATCAGGGCTATCTCGGCGACCGCCCCGCGCGCGAGGTCTCGGGGCTGAACTTCGGCTATGAGAATTTCATCGCGCCGGCGACGCTTGCGCGGCTCGAGCGGCTCTATGGCGTCGATTTCGAGATGTTGGGCTACCCGCCCGGGGCCCCGCAGCGCTGAGGCTGCGGGCGCCGGAAGGGATCATTCGGAGATCAAGGTGGCGGTGCGCGCCGTGCCGAGAACCGAGCCGATCACCGAGAGCACATTGCGCGTCATGGTGAGCGAGGCCTCGGTCGCAACGACCGTATCCTCGGGGTTGATCTGGAACTTGCGCGCCGCAAAGAGCCCGTCCGCCGAGGTCAGATCGAAGGCGAAGATCATCTGCGCGCGCTCGGGCCCGCCGGGTTTGACCGCCGAGGCCGGATATTCGCGCAGAACGATCAGCCCCTTCGGATCGGCGCGGGTATCGGCAAGCCCGCCGATCTCGGCCAGCGCCTCGAGCGCGGTGAGCCGGGCCTTGGAGAAATAGACGATCTCCTCGCTGCCGGTGGCGCCGATCGCGGTGAAGTAACGCTCATCCGCCGCCACCACGATCTTGTCATTGCCGCGCACGGGGATGTTTCTCGAGGCATCCGAGAGCAGCTCGCGCGCCGGGATCCGATAGGTCTTGCCCGCGCGGATCAGCCGCACCTCGGGGTTGCGCAGATTGGCCGGGATACCGCCGGCCTGCGCGATCACGCTGAGCACCGAGGTGTTGCGATCAGCGAGCGGGAAGCTGCCCGGCTTGGCCACGCCCGAGACCACGTCGACGGTGTTGAGCCGGCCCTGGGTCACGTTGAGCTGGACCTGCGCGGTGGGCGAGATCGGCTCGAGCGCCTTCTGGATCTTGGCCCGCGCCTGCGTCGGCGTCAGCCCGCGCACGAAAACGCTGTCGATATAGGGCACGAAGACATCGCCGGATTCGGTGACGACCAGGCCTTTCATGGTCGAGCTGCGGCTGGCGTTTTGCGTCAGCAGCGAGTTTTCCTGGCTGTCCCAGACCATCAGATCGAGCGTGTCGCCCGTCTCGATCACGCCGGTATCGGCGCCCCGATGCGGGCCGGGCCAGTTCGCCCCGCCCGAGGGGCCGGTGCGCGGAAAGGCCTGGATCTGCGCGATATTGTCGCGACCGACGCGCATCACCGCAAAATCTTGATCCGGCGCGGTTTCCTCGCGGACGATTTCACGCGTCAGCGCCGCCCCCCGAGGGGTCGTGCAGGACGCAGCAACAAGGATCGTCAGCGTGAAGCCGACGGTGGTAAGCAAGCGGCTCAATACGATCCCCCCAGACCATGAGACAGCTCCGTTCTAATCATGACCGCCCGAATTGCCAGCCGAAAATTCTGCATCGGCGAGATCTTCCACAGAAAAGGCGGGCCCGAAGGCCCGCCTCTGTGGATAAGTCGGCGCCGGGATCAGGCGAAGATGAAATCGTCCTTGGTCAGCTCGGCGGCGCTGACGCCGACCACATAGATCACCTGACCGCCATAGGTCATCGAGACACCGGCCTCGCCGTCGATGGTGGTGTTGGTGATGTTGAGGGCCGCGACATAGCCGTTCATGCCCGAGCCAGGCGCGTTTTCGACGCCGGAGATGCGGAACATGTCCACGCCATCCTCGAAGTCGAGGATCGTGTCGACATCGCCGTCGATCATGCCGTTGAACACGAAGACATCCGCGCCGTCGCCGCCGGTCATGGTGTCGTCGCCCTGACCGCCGTTGATCACGTCATCGCCCAGGCCGCCGTCGATCAGGTCATGGCGCCCGCCGCCGGCGAGGAAGTCGTCGCCCGCGCCGCCGAAGATCGTATCGTCACCTTCGCCGCCGCCGATCGAGTCGTTGCCGCCGTTGCCGGTGAGATAGTCGCGCCCGGTGCCGCCGCCCATGTCGTCGTTGCCGGTGCCGCCCATCAGGGTGTCGTTGCCGAAGCTCGCGCCCATGATGTCGTTGCCGTCGCCGCCGTCCATGGAGTCATTGCCGGCGCCGCCGTTGACGGTGTCGTTGCCGGTGCCGCCGGTCATGGTGTCGTTATCCATGCCGCCGCCCATGAAGTCGTTGCCGTCGCCGCCGTCCATGGAGTCATTGCCGGTGCCGCCGCCCATCAGGTCATCGCCGGCGTCGCCTTGCAGCATGTCATCGCCGTCCGAGGCCGCGAGGTTGTCGTTGCCGTTGCCGCCGACCAGCGTGTCATTGCCGCCCTGGCCTTGCAGACCGTCATTGCCGTCACCGCCGGAGAGCAGATCGTTGCCGTCGCCGCCGGAGAGCAGGTCATCGCCGCCGAGCCCGTTGATCGTGTCATCGCCCTCGCCGCCGCCGATCGAGTCGTCGCCCGAGCCGCCCCAGAGGTAATCGCGCCCCGAGCCGCCGCCCATCGCATCGGCGCCCTCGCCGCCGTCGAGCGTGTCGTTGCCGAAGCTCGCGCCCATGATGTCGTTGCCGGTCTCGCCCATCATGAGGTCGTCGCCCGCGCCGCCGTTGACGGTGTCGTTGCCGCCATCGCCCGACACGGTGTCATTGCCCATGCCGCCGCCCATGAAATCATTGCCGGTGCCGCCCGACATCGAATCGTTGTCGAGCCCGCCGCCCATCAGGTCGTCGCCGTCGCCGCCGTCGAGGATATCGTTGCCGTCCGAGCCCGAGATGTTGTCGTTGCCCGCGCCGCCGTCGATCGTATCGGCGCCGGAATTGCCGCGCAGACCATCGTCGCCGCTCGAGCCATAGATCTCGTCATCGCCCTCATTGCCGGTGAGCAGGTCATCGCCCGCGCCGCCATAAATCGTGTCGTCGCCGGTGCCGCCGGTGAGATACTGATCCTCGGTCTCGGTATCATCGCCGAGCTCGACGCCATCGCCCGAGCCGCCGCCGCCGGTATCCTCGCCGGTGAGCTGGGCATAGCTGTAGGTGCCGTCGGCGAACTGGAAATATTCGACATTGGTGAAGAGATCGGTGCCATCGGCCGAGACGATCCGCAGCCCCGAGGAGAGAACCGTGACCGTCGCCGCCGCCATCGTGCCGGCGATCACCGCGGTGTCGCTGCCCGCGCCGCCGTCGACCACGTCATTGCCGGTGCCCGCGTCGATCGAGTTGTTGGCGCTGTTGCCGGTGATCGTATCATCGCCCGCGCCGGAGAGCACCGCCTCGACGATCGTGCCCGAGGCGATGGTCATGCTGTTGAGCACGCCGTCGATGTCGGAGATCCCCTCCGGGGTCAGGTCGATCACCTGATCGGTGCTGAACACCGAGACATCGAGCGTGTCATAGCCGCCGGTATCATAGATGGTGAAGACAATCTCGGCGCCGGCGTAGAGGTCGCTGTCGACCGCGTCGCCGTCGAAGATCATCCCGAAGATCTCGCCGAGGTAACCGCCGACGTTCGAATTCGCGCCCCAGGTGGTGTTGCCGGAATAGGCGGTGCTGCCGCCGCCGTAGAGGGTTTCCATCGAGATGTAATCGGACATCATCGGCGTGATCACCGACAGGAAGTCGCCGTCGATCGTCGTGTTTTCCTCGGGGCTGAAATACGACATGATCGAATAGACCGTGCTGTCGTTCAGATAGGCATTGTCGGTGCCATAGGTCGCCGAGCCGTCATAGGGGCCGGTATGGCCGAGCCCGAGCGCATGGCCGATCTCGTGGATATAGGTCTGGAAGGAATAGCTGTCGATCGTGGAGCCGTAATAGGCGACCCAATCGGCGCCGACATTGACCGAGGCCTGCGTCAGGATCCCGGTGTTCGGGTTGTAGCTGACCGGGCCGGCGAAGGCGCCGCTTTCGGTATCGTCGAAGATGATATTGGCGGTCGCGCTCGTGGTCGTGGTGAAGGTGATCCCGGTGGCGATCGACCAGGCCTCGAGCGCCCAGAGCGCGAGCTGTTTGGCGTCGGCGGTCAGGCCGGTGATGTTGACGGTGATCGTATCGCCCGCCTCGGCGTCGAAATGGATCGGCGCCGAGATCCCCCAGTCGAAATCGACGGTGTAGGAGGAGATCTGCTCGGGCGTGTAGACATCATCGGCGACCTGCAGCGTATAGGCGCCGGTCTCGCTGCCATAGGCGCCGACGGCGACGTAATAGGTGCCGCTGTAGCTTGCGGTGAAATCGATCAGCGAGAAGCGGTTGTAGCTCGTGACATCGTCATTCGAGGCGATCAGCGTGCCGTTCGAATTGTAGACGGAGAGCAGGGTGTCATCCACGCCGGTGCTCTGGCCGGTGGCGCCCCAGGCCGAGAACACATAGCCCTCGCCCGCGGTCAGCGTGACCTTGTACCAATCCTTGTCGCCCGAGGTGCCGACATGCCCGGTGACCGTATCGTCGACCGCCAGCGTGTAGGAGGTCGCGGTCGAGGCCGCGGCGTCGGTGCTTTCGGTCAGCGCGGCATCGCGCGTCAGGCTGTCGTCCGACAGGCTCGCTTTGGACGAGAAATCAAGGCTCATAATCATCTTCCCTCGGGTAACGCACCCGTGAGCCTAGCCGATAAGATTGCTCATCTCAAAGGCGAAAAACCCTACCTTTCAGACGAATATGAAGTCATCCGCCGAGAGATCCGCCTTGACGACGCCCTCGAGCAGGATTTCGTGGCCGTGGTAGCTCACCACCGTGCCGCCGCTGACCGAGGTCAGGGTGAGCGCGCCGAACCGGCCGCCGCTGGCCGCGGGGTCGATGCCGCTCAGGCGGATCTTGTCGAGCCCGTCCTCGAAATCGGTGATCGTGTCGTATTCGCCGTCGATCAAGTCGTTGAAGATGAAGGTATCCGCGCCGTCGCCGCCGGTGAGCAGGTCATCGCCCTCGCCGCCGTTGAGCGAATCCACGCCCGCGCCGCCCGAGAGCGTGTCGTTGCGCCCGCCGCCGGCGATGAAATCGTTGCCGGCGTTGCCCGAGAGTGAATCGTCGCCCTCGCCGCCGCCGAGCCGGTCGTTGCCGGCGCCGCCGATCAATGTGTCGCGCCCGGTGCCGCCGCCGAGGTCGTCATCGCCGTCGCCGCCGTCGACGGTGTCGTTGCCGAAACTGCCCGCGATCGAATCGTTGCCCGCGTCGCCGAAGAGAATATCGGCATCGGGCCCGCCGCTGATCGCGTCATTGTCGTCGCCGCCGCGCAGCGAATCGAGCCCCGCGCCGCCGCCGATCGTGTCATTGCCGGTCTCGCCGAAGACGGTGTCGTCGCCGGTGCCCGCGCCGATATTGTCGTGGCCCGCGCCGCCATAGATGAGGTCATCGCCCTCCGCCGCGGCCACCGCATCATTGCCCGCCCCGGCGTAGATGCTGTCATTGCCGCCGCGCCCGACGAGCCAGTCATCGCCGCCGTTGCCATAGAGCAGGTCGTTGCCCTCATCGCCGTCGATCAGATCGCCCGCCTCGCCGCCGACGAGGCTATCGGCGCTCGGCGTGCCGAGGAGGGTGAGCGCCACCGGCCCCTCGGGCTCGGGCTCGGGTTCTGGCTCCGGCGGGGGGTCTGGCTCCGGCACGGGTTCGGGCTCGCTCACCTGAAGCGGTTGTTCCACCACCTTGACATGGCTCGTCACGAACGGGATCAGCGCCGAAATATCCGCCGCGGTCAAAGGCTTGCCCGAGGCGCTGAAGAGCACGAGCACCTCGTCGCCAAAGCTCAGCGTGCCGCCCGTCGCAGTCGCGGTGAAGTTCGCCTGACTTGCCGCATAGATCATCGGCCAGCCGGAGATGTCGATCAGGTCCTGCCCGGGCGTCACATCCGAGATCGTGTCGGTCTTGCCGTCGAGGCTCAGCACGAAGATATCCTGCCCGGCGCCGCCTTGCAGCGTATCCGCGCCCGGCCCGTCGCTCAGGATATCATTGCCCGCCCCCGCGAGGATCTGCCCCGCGCCGGTGGTCAGCGCGAGCACATCGTCGCCCGCGGTGCCGGTGAGCTTGCCCGAGCCCTGCGAGGTCACCGCGCCGAGGTTCGAGATGTCGATCTTGAACTGGCCCAGCCCCGCCTCGCCCGCCGCGGTGGTGAAAATCTGGATCGCGTCGCCGACCTCGACCGCGGCGAGGCTCGTCACCCCGTCGAGCACGAGATCGTCGCTATCGGCGAGGCTGTTGATCAGCACGAGCCGCCCCTCCGGGGTCAGCTCGAAGAGCGTGATCCCGTCATCCATGCCGGTGGCGAGCACGAAGACATGGTCGTCGACGGTGATCACCTCGAGCTGGGTGACGCCCTGAAAGCGGGTGTTGAGGTCGTCGATCACATGATCGGTGACATCGAGGCTGCCATCGGCGCCGACCTTCATCACCGTCAGACTCGACGAGCCGCTCGCCGCGACGACGAGAAACCCCTGCGTGCCGATCGTGGCCGAGCCGAGCGCGGTGACCGTCTGGATCGGCACGGAGTCGGGTTTGCCGAGGCTCTCGACGGCGGTTACATGGCCGGTCGCGTCGATCTCGAACCCGCTCACGCCATGTTCGGTGGCCGAGCCCGCGAAGAGGAAGCTCGCCCCCCCCGATTGCACCAGCGCGATGTCGGAGACCCGGTCGAGATAGGTGGCCGTGCTGTCGGCGACGGCCTGAATCGTGCTGACCACCGATTTCTTGTCGTTCCAGCCATAGACGGTGAAGCCCGCGCCCTCGGCCGGCGCCGCGATCACCACGAATTTCCCCTCGATCTCGCCCGCGAGCAGGCTGATCGCCTGGGATTGGTTGGCGAGCGGGTCGAGAAAGCCGAGCCGCGCGCTGGTGCCGCCCTGCGCGAGATCGGCACGGGCGTCCTCGATCGCGGCGCTCGAGAGGCTGCCTGAAACGCCGTTGATCGTCGTTGCGATCCGGGTCTCGGTCAGGTGGACGCGCTCCCCCGCCCCGCTCAGCGCGCCGGTCGCACCGATGTCGAAAATAT
Organism: Rhodobacter xanthinilyticus; assembly: GCF_001856665.1. Classification (NCBI taxonomy): domain Bacteria; kingdom Pseudomonadati; phylum Pseudomonadota; class Alphaproteobacteria; order Rhodobacterales; genus Rhodobacter; species Rhodobacter xanthinilyticus. The sequence continues at coordinate 243,053 of NZ_CP017781.1, forward strand.
AGCTGGTGCCGAAGCTGTAATCGGCCACCGTAATCTGCGGATTGGCGGCGCTGCCGCTCACCCAAATGGACGCTTGTCCAGCGGGCAGGTCCAACCCGCCGCCGAACTGAGTGCCCATGCCCACCACCCCTGATGCCATGGTCCTTCACCCCAAGTGTGCCCCCACACTGGTGATGGATTTACCGGTTTGGCGCGGCTATCGCGGGTGCGAGAATGTGGCCTCAGGGTGGCCTTTAAGAACAGTTCGAGCCAAATGCGCCCGATCTGTCAGGCCCCGGTCAGGGGGTCGGCGTGGCGGCCAGAAGCTGGTCGAGAAGCTGGGCGCGCGCGGCCCGGTCGAGCGGCGCGCCGCGGCGCATCGTGCCCAGGGGCTCGCCCGGGCCCTGCGCATGATCGACCCGCGCCGAGAAGCTCTGCGCGCTCGCATCGAGCAGCACGAGCGTCAGATCCGCCCCCGCCCCCGCGCCGATCAGTTGCAGATCGTGGTTCGGGTAGCGCGCCGCGACGCGTTCGAGAAACAGCGTGCAGATCTCGTCATCGACCCGCGCCTTGGCGCTTTCCGTGCGGCAGCCGAGCCGGAGCGGTGTGATCGCATCGCCCATCGCCTGGGCGGCGGGGGCGGCGAGCAGGCTGGCGGCGGTGATCAGGGCGGCGGCCTTGCGGGTCATGGCGGGCTCCTTTGCGGCTCGGGCGAGGGTGCCGCAAAGCCGGGGCCGCAGCAAGCCTCAGACGCGGTGATAGGGGGTGCCGGCGAGAATCTGCCCGGCGCGGTAGAGCTGTTCGGCGAGCATCACCCGCACCAGCATATGCGGCCAGACCATCCGCCCGAAGCTGAGCGACCAATCCGCCTTGGCGCGCAGGCCTGGCGCGATCCCGTCGGCGCCGCCGATGACAAAGGTCACATCGCGCGCCGCATCGCGCCAGCCGCCGAGCCGCGCGGCAAATTCGGGCGAGCTGACCAGATCGCCGCGCTCATCGAGCGTGACCAGCACCGAGCCGGGCAGCACCGCGCGCTCGATCAGCGCCGCCTCCGCCTCCATGCCGAGGTTCTTCTTGTCCTCGACCTCGATGACAGAGGCCGGCCCGAGCCCCATCGCCCGGCCGGCCTTGCCGAACCTCTCCAGATAATCCTCGATCAGCGCGAGCTCGGGGCTTTTGCGCAGCCGCCCCACGGCGCAGATCGCGAGCTTCATGCCTCAGACCGGGGCGCCCGTCGGCATCCACATTTTCTCGAGCTGGTAGAACTCGCGCACTTCGGGGCGGAACACATGGACGATCACGTCCTGCGTGTCGATCAAGACCCAGTCGCCCTGATCCTTGCCCTCGATCTTGCAGATCCGGCCGAACTCTTCCTTCAGCCGCTCGGTCAGTTTCTCGGCGATGGCGCCGACCTGCCGCGAGCTGCGGCCCGAGCAGATCACCATGTAATCGGCGATCGACGAGCGCCCGCGCAGGTCGATGGTGACGATTTCCTCGGCCTTGTCGTCGTCGAGAGAGGTCAGCACGCGCGCCAGGATCTGGTCGCTCGAGACTTCGGCGTCTTTCAGATCGGCCGTCATGCGCGCCACCATTGCGCCCGCATCAGAGGCCGCGAGAGAGAGATGAGACAGGACATAGTCCTCCAAGGGGTCACGCGCCGTCAGGCCCCGGCGCTGGGCGTAACTTCAAAATAGCATCGCACCCCCGGAATCTCAACTCCGCGGGCGTTTGCGGCCCCGGTCTGCCATCGGCGGGCGAATGTCAAGGGCGTGCGGTAAGGTCAGCCCCTCTTCCCTTAGATTTTCTTGCCCCGGGCGGGCCGATCCCCTATATCGCGCGCCATGACGACGATTTTCGACATGGATGACCGCGCCCGCCTGCGGGAGCGATTCTACGGCGAGAGCCGCTCCATCCTCGCCCGACTTTGATGTCGGCGCGGGGGCGTTTCGCGCGCCCTTGTCGCCCACGGCGGCCGCTTGCCCGCCCGCCGTTCCCCGATCCAGGTTACCTAGCTATCGAAAGTGAGAGCCATGTCCGCTCCGAAAACCCTCTATGACAAGATCTGGGACGCCCATGTCGTCTCCGAAGACGCCGACGGCACCTGCCTGCTCTATATCGACCGCCACCTCGTCCATGAAGTGACGAGCCCGCAGGCCTTCGAGGGCCTGCGCATGACGGGCCGCAAGGTGCGCGCGCCGGAAAAGACCATCGCCGTGCCGGACCATAACGTGCCGACCACGACCGATCGCGCCTCGGGCGTGATCGAGAACGAGGAAAGCCGCATCCAGGTCGAGGCGCTCGACAAGAACGCGCGCGATTTCGGCGTGAACTACTACCCGGTCTCCGATATCCGTCAGGGCATCGTGCATATCGTCGGCCCGGAACAGGGCTGGACCCTGCCGGGCATGACGGTCGTCTGCGGCGACAGCCACACCGCGACGCATGGCGCTTTCGGCGCGCTCGCGCATGGCATCGGCACCTCGGAGGTCGAGCATGTGCTCGCCACCCAGACGCTGATCCAGAAGAAATCGAAGAACATGAAGGTGGAGATCACCGGCAAGCTGAAGCCCGGCGTCACCGCCAAGGACATCACGCTCGCGGTCATCGGCCATACCGGCACCGCCGGCGGCACCGGCTATGTCATCGAATATTGCGGCGAAGCGATCCGCGATCTGTCGATGGAAGGCCGCATGACGGTCTGCAACATGGCGATCGAAGGCGGCGCGCGCGCGGGCCTGATCGCGCCCGACGAAAAGACCTTCGAATACGTCAAAGGCCGCCCGCACGCCCCGAAAGGCGCGCAGTTCGAGGCCGCGCTGAATTGGTGGAAGACGCTCTACACCGATGAGGGCGCGCATTTCGACAAGGTCGTGACCATCGCCGCCGAAGATATCGAGCCGGTCGTGACCTGGGGCACCTCGCCCGAGGACGTGCTGCCGATCTCGGGGGTTGTCCCCGCGCCGGAGAGCTTCACCGGCGGCAAGGTCGAGGCGGTGAAACGCTCGCTCGACTACATGGGCCTTGAGCCCGGCCAGAAGCTGACCGACATCAAGATCGACGTGGTGTTCATCGGCTCGTGCACCAACGGCCGCATCGAAGACCTGCGCGCCGCCGCCGAGGTGGTGAAGGGCAACAAGCTCGCGCCGGGCGTGCGCGCGATGGTGGTGCCGGGCTCGGGCCTCGTGCGCTATCAGGCCGAGGAAGAGGGTCTCGACAAGATCTTCACCGATGCGGGCTTTGAATGGCGGATGGCGGGCTGCTCGATGTGCCTCGCGATGAACCCCGACCAGCTCGCCGAATACGAGCGCTGCGCCTCGACCTCGAACCGCAACTTCGAGGGCCGTCAGGGCTACAAGGGCCGCACCCACCTGCTGAGCCCCGCGATGGCCGCCGCCGCCGCGATCACCGGCAAGCTGACCGATGTCCGCGCGCTGATGGCCGCGAAAGAAACCGCCTGAGGAGCACCGACCATGCAAAAGTTCGAAAAACTGACCGGCATCGCGGCGCCCATGCCGCTCGTCAACATCGACACCGACATGATCATCCCGAAGGTCTTCCTCAAGACGATCAAGCGCTCGGGTCTCGGTGTGAACCTCTTCGACGAGATGCGCTATGACCGCGCGGGCAACGAGCTGCCCGATTTCGTGCTCAACAAGCCGCAATACCGCAACGCCTCGATCCTGATCGCGGGCGACAACTTCGGCTGCGGCTCCTCGCGCGAGCATGCGCCCTGGGCGCTGGCGGATTTCGGCATCAAGGTGATCGTCTCGACCTCCTTCGCCGACATCTTCTTCAACAACTGCTTCAAGAACGGCATGCTGCCGATCGTGCTGCCTCAAGAGCAGGTCGACCTGTTGATGAAAGACGCCGAGAAGGGCTCGAACGCGCGGATGACCGTTGATCTCGAGGCGCAGCAGATCACCACCTCGGACGGCACCGTGATCGACTTCGAGGTCGATCCGTTCAAGAAGCACTGCCTGATCGAGGGGCTCGACGATATCGGGCTGACGCTCGAGAAGGCCGCGGCGATCGACAGCTTCGAGGCGCAGGCCGCGCAATCGCGCCCCTGGGTCTGAGGCTCTGGGTGCGTTCACCGCGACTTGCACAATATCTTGGGCCGCCCCCTGGGCGGCCTTATTCTTGCCGCAGGATTGATGCAGCGAGGCACCAGTTTGACCCAGAAATGGCCGGATTTCGGGCGTCTTCCTTCAAGAGACATTGCACGGGGCTGTGAAATGGGCGAAATTGGGGCAAGAATGAGGCATGCCGCCACAATTGGCGGGCAGAACGTGGGAAAAGGCGCCGGCATCGTATCGGGGTCGACCATGGTTGAGGGTAGGGCAGTGATCTCTCGGATTCTGGGTGCGCTGATGCGTGCCGTGATGGTGGCCATGGTGATCACGACTCCGTCGCTGATGCTGCCGTCGATCTCCATGGATACCGGCCAGATCGTCGCGTTGATCGCGCTTTTCGCCGGCGCGCTGACGCTCTTTGAATATGCCTCCGTCTATCCCGGCCTGATCGAGTTTCGCGACGCGCCGCCGTTCAACCGGCTGCGGTTCATCGCGCTCTTCGCGATCGTGCTCTATGGCGCGACGGTGTTTCGCGCCGAGACCGCGCCGACCACGCTCAGCCAGTTTCTCGATCTCCTGGGCATGAAGGTCGGCCGGCTGATCGACATCCCCTATAGCCCGGTGCGGGTGCTGACGCTGATGCTGCCGCCCGATGCCGCCCCCGAAACGGTGGAGCGGCTGCGCACGATCGGCGGGGTGGGGCATCTGATCTCGCTCGTCGCCCTGCTCGTCTTCGGGCTGACGATGCGCTTTGGCGGCTGGCCGCTGCAGCCGCAGGGCTTCAACGTCTGGGTCAACCTGCCGACCTTCGACCCGACCGCGGGCGGCGATGTCGTCGAGCGGTTGCGCCGCGATGCCTGGGGCAACCTGGCGCTGGGCTTTCTTTTGCCCTTCCTGCTGCCGGCGTTTATCAAGACGGTGTCGGTGATGTTCTCGCCGATCACGCTCGACGCCCCGCAAACGATGATCTGGACGGTGACCGCATGGTGCTTCCTGCCTTTGAGCCTGTTGATGCGCGGCCTTGCGATGGGGCGCGTGGCCGGGCTGATCGAGGAAAAACGCCGCATGAGCGCGGGCGAGCAGGGCTATCAGCCGGCCTGATCGCGGCGCTGCTGGCCGGGCCCGCGGGGGCGGAAGTGCTGCGCGTGGCGACCTGGTCGGCCGAGCTCAGCCGCAAGGGCCCGGGCCTTCTGTGGCGCGATATCGAGAGCGGCAAGGACAAGCAGATCGCCGCCGCGATCGAGGTGATCACCGCGACCGCCCCGGATATCTTGCTGATCACCGGCTTTGACTGGGATTTCGAGGGCCGGGCTCTGGCGGCTTTCGAGGCGCGGCTGGCGGCGGCGGGGCAGGGCTACCCCTATCGCTTCGCGCCGCCGACGAATGCGGGCCTCGCGACCGGGCTCGATCTCGATGGCAACGGCCGGCTGGGCGAGGGGCGCGATGCGCAGGGCTATGGCCGGTTCACGGGGCAAGGCGGGATGGCGCTGCTCTCGCGGCTGCCGATCGAGACGGAGCGCGCGCGGGATTTCTCGACGCTGGCCTGGCGCGACCTGCCCGGCGCGCTGATCGAGGGCGCGGGGCTCTCGCCCGAGGCGCGCGCGGTGCAGCGCCTCTCGACGGTGGCGCATTGGGATCTGCCCCTGCGGCGCGCGGATGGCTCGGCGCTGCATCTTCTCGCCTTTGCCGCCACGCCGCCGGTGTTCGACGGGCCCGAGGACCGCAACGGCCGGCGCAACCATGATGAGGCGGCGTTCTGGCGGCTTTACCTCGACGGCCGGCTGGGCGAAGCGCCCCCCGCGCCGCCTTTCGTGGTTCTGGGCGATGCCAACCTCGACCCGGCGGATGGCGAGGGCCGCCCCGAGGCGCTCACCGCGCTGCTCGCCGATCCGCGGCTGCAAGACCCGCGCCCGGCCTCCGCGGGCGGGGCGGCGGCGGCCGACCCGGGCCAGAAGGGCGACCCCGCCCTCGATACCGCCGATTACCCCGACCCGCCGGGCAATCTGCGGGTGGATTACGTCCTGCCCTCGGCGGGGCTGCGCATCGAAGGCGCCGGGGTCTATTGGCCCGCCCCGGGCGCCCCCGGCGCCGCCGCCGCCGAGACCGCCTCGCGCCACCGCCTCGTCTGGGTCGATCTCGCCTTTCCCTGAGCCTTTTCGCCCCCTTCGCTTGACCCGGCCTTGACCCGGGGGCGGGCATTGGATAGGCCGCTTCCAACCCAATAGGCGTTGGAGAAAACGGCATGTCGAACCCCTCTATCCTCATCCTCCCCGGCGATGGCATCGGCCAGGAAGTCATGGCTGAGGTGAAAAAGATCATCTCGTGGTATGGCGACAAGCGCGGGCTCGCCTTCGACGTCTCCGAAGACCTCGTGGGCGGCGCGGCCTATGATGTGCATGGCGTGCCGCTGGCCGATGCGACGATGGCCAAGGCGCAAGAGGTGGATGCGGTTCTGCTCGGCGCCGTGGGCGGCCCGAAATACGATGTGCTCGATTTCTCGGTGAAGCCCGAGCGCGGCCTGCTGCGCCTGCGCAAGGAGATGGATCTCTACGCCAACCTCCGCCCCGCGCAATGTTTCGACGCGCTGGCGGATTTCTCCTCGCTGAAGAAAGACGTGGTCGCGGGCCTCGATATCATGATCGTGCGCGAGCTGACCTCGGGGGTCTATTTCGGCACGCCGCGCGGCATCTTCGAGGAAAACGGCGAGCGCGTGGGCATCAACACCCAACGTTACACCGAAGCCGAGGTGGAGCGCGTGGCGCGCTCGGCCTTTGAGCTCGCGATGCGCCGCAACAAGAAGGTCTGCTCGATGGAGAAGGCCAATGTGATGGAATCGGGGATCCTGTGGCGCGAGGTTGTCACCCGCGTCGGCGCCGACTACCCCGAGGTGGAGCTCTCGCATATGTATGCCGACAACGGCGCGATGCAGCTCGTGCGCTGGCCCAAACAGTTCGACGTGATCGTCACCGACAACCTCTTTGGCGATATCCTCTCGGATTGCGCCGCGATGCTGACCGGCTCGCTCGGCATGCTGCCCTCGGCCTCGCTCGGCGCGCCGATGGCGAACGGCCGGCCGAAGGCGATGTATGAGCCCGTGCACGGCTCGGCCCCCGATATCGCCGGCCAGGGCAAGGCCAACCCGATCGCCTGCATCCTCAGCTTCGCGATGGCGCTGCGCTACAGCTTCGATCAGGGCGAAGAGGCCACCCGCCTCGAGAAGGCCGTCGAGAAGGTGCTCGCCGATGGCGTGCGCACCGCCGATCTGATGGGCCCGGAGGGCGGCACCCCGGTTTCGACCGCGCAGATGGGCGACAAGATCATCGAAGCGCTCGACGCGAGCCTCTGAGGCGCGCGAAATTTTCGTGGAACGGCGCGGGGTTCCGCGCCGTTTTGCTTTGCGGGGGTTCCCCTTTTCGCCCGGCTGTGGCTATGTTTGCGATACCGGAGGTGACGATGCAGAGCGCGAAATCCAACGCCAAGGGCGCGGCCTATGCGCTGCTCGCGATGGCGATCTACGCCAGCCACGACGCGATCGTGAAAACGCTCGGCGAGCGCTATTCCGCGATCCAGATCGTGTTCTTCGCGGCGCTGCTGAGCTTCCCGCTGATCTCGATGATTCTGCTGCAGGACAAACGCGAGGGCCATCTGCGGCCGATCCATCCCTGGTGGGTGACGCTGCGCGCCACGACCACGGTGATCACCGGCGTCTCGGCCTTTTACGCCTTCTCGCATCTGCCGCTCGCGCAGGTCTACCCGATCCTCTTCGCCACGCCGCTCCTGATCACCATCCTCGCGATCCCGGTGCTGGGCGAGAAGGTCGGGGCGCATCGCTGGGCGGCGGTGGTGGTCGGGCTGGTGGGCGTGCTGATCGTGGTGCGCCCGGGTCAGGCCGAGCTCGGCCTTGGCCATCTCTCGGCGATCGTGGCGGCGCTGACCGGGGCGGTGGCGGCGATCTCGGTGCGCAAGATCGGCGGCGATGAGCGCACGGTGGTGCTGCTCTTGTCGCCGCTGCTGGGCAATATCGCTGCGATGGGGGTGGCGCTGCCGGCGGTCTGGGTGCCGCTCGAGCTTGGCGATATGGGGCTGATGGCGGTGATCGCGCTCTTCGGGCTCTTCGCCTCCTTCCTGCAGATCCTCGCCTATCGCGCCGGTGAGGCGGCGATCGTCGCGCCGATGCAATATTCGCAGATCATCTGGGCGGTGTTCTACGGCTGGTTCCTGTTCGGCGAGCCGGTCGACGGGCCGACGATGCTCGGCGCGGCGGTGGTGATCGCCTCGGGGGTCTATATCGTGTTCCGCGAGGCGACCGCGAACGCCGGGCAGAACACCCCCGTCCTCGAAACCCGCGGCCGCGCCGAGACGGTGAGCACCCCGCGCGCCTCGCTGATCAGCCGCGCGCTGGGCCTCGGCGCAAGGAATTCGCGCCGCGGCTGAATTTGCGCAATTACCCCCTTGCAAATGCCGCGCCGGTTGGGTAGTTCCCGCCCACACGGTCGGAGCGTAGCGCAGCCTGGTAGCGCACCTGCTTCGGGAGCAGGGGGTCGGAGGTTCGAATCCTCTCGCTCCGACCAATTTTCCCGCATCTTCTTGCACATGGCCTTGCCCTTCGGTTCCGAAGGCAGGGCTTTTCGGCGTTCCGGGCCCCGTGCGGTTCTGCGCGCGGTTCCGGGCTCTGGGGGCCGCTATCCCGGCCGTCTTGATTTAATAGACGGGATGGTCTATTAAATCGGCATGACCGCCACAGACCCGCTTGCCCAAAAGCCTCGCCGCGGCCGCCCGCGGGCCGCGCCCGACGCCTCGCAAACGCGTCAGGCGCTGATCCGCGCCGGGCTCGCGCATCTGACCGAGCGCGGATATTCCTCGGTCGGGGTCGACGAGATCCTCGCGGGCGCGAAAATTCCCAAGGGCAGCTTCTACCACCACTTCCGCAGCAAGGCCGATTTCGGTCTCGCGCTGATTGCGGCCTATGACAGCTATTTCGCCCGCCTTCTCGATCGGGCTTTCCTCGCGGATGGCCCGACGCCCCTGGAGCGGCTGCGCCGGTTCACCCGCATGGCCGAGGACGGTATGGCGCGCCACGGCTTCCGGCGCGGATGTCTCGTCGGCAACCTCGGGCAGGAGATGGGCGCCTTGCCGGACGATTTTCGCGGCGCGCTCATCGCGGTTCTGGAGCGATGGCAAAGCCGCACGGCGCGGCTGTTGCGCGAGGCGCAGGCCTGCGGCGAGCTCGGCGCCGCGCAGGATCCCGACCGCCTTGCCGAGGCCTTCTGGATCGGCTGGGAGGGCGCGATCTTGCGCGCCAAGCTCGAGCTGCGCGCCGATCCGCTGCGCAGTTTCACCACCACATTCGTCCGCCTCTTCGAGACGCGGACCCCGGACTGACGCAGGGAGAGGACCATGAAAGCCATACTGATCGAGAAAGCCGAAGACACGCAGGCCGTTTCGCTGACCGATGTCGCCGAGGACCAGCTGCCCGAGGGCGATGTGCTCGTCGAGGTCGCCTATTCGACGCTGAACTACAAGGATGCGCTCGCGATCACCGGCAAGGCGCCGGTCGTGCGGCGCTTCCCGATGGTGCCGGGGATCGATTTCACGGGCACCGTGGCCGAGAGCCGCCATGCCGATTTCAAGCCGGGCGATCGGGTCATCCTGAATGGCTGGGGCGTGGGGGAGACGCATTGGGGCGGGCTGGCCGAACGGGCGCGGGTTCGCGGCGACTGGCTCGTGCCGCTGCCCGCCTCGCTCGATCTGCGGCAGGCCGCGGCGATCGGCACGGCGGGGTATACGGCCATGCTCTGCGTTCTGGCGCTCGAGCGGCACGGTGTCCGGCCCGGCGACGGCGAGATCGTCGTGAGCGGCGCCGCCGGCGGTGTCGGCAGCGTGGCGGTGGCGCTTCTGGCCGCGCAGGGCTACGAGGTCGCGGCGGTCACCGGGCGCGCCGCCGAGGCGGACTATCTGCGCGGCCTCGGCGCCGCTTCGGTGATCGACCGCAGCGAGCTGACCGGCAAGGTCCGGCCTCTGGGGCGCGAGCGCTGGGCCGGCGGCATCGATGTCGCGGGCAGCACGGTGCTCGCGAACATGCTCTCGATGATGAAATACCGCGGCGTGGTTGCGGCCTGCGGTCTGGCGGCGGGGATGGATCTGCCCGCCTCGGTGGCGCCCTTCATCCTGCGCGGCGTGACGCTCGCCGGGGTCGATAGCGTCATGTGCCCCAAGCCCGACCGCCTCGCCGCCTGGGCGCGGCTCGCCCGCGATCTCGATCTGGCCAAGCTCGAGGAGATGACGACCGAACTCGCCTTCGCCGAGGTCATCGACACCGCGCCGAAATTCCTCGACGGGGCGGTGCGCGGCCGCATCGTCATCCCGGTCACCCCCTGACCCGCCGGGAGAGCGCCGGATGCCGCCCCCCGACCGATTGCGCACAAGGGCCGCGCCTGACGGATTGCCCCGACTGGCTCTACCTGCTTGAGGAGTTCGACGCGCTCTACCGGCAGGGCTCGGCGGGGGGCAGCGGGCCGATCCGCGCGCATCGCAAACGCGTGCGCGACGCGCTTGCGATGATCCTCGATGCCAACCCCGAGATCTCGGGGCGCCCGCCCGAGGTCAAGCCGGTCACGGCCCATCTCGGCCGTGCGCTCGATCTTGGCGAACGGGGCGCGGGGCAGGGCCTGTCGCGGGCGCTGGCGCGGGTCGCCGACGGGCTCACTTGGGAATATGGCTATGAGAAGGTTCCGAAGGCGCTCGCGCGCAAATATGCCTATTGCGAGATCCTCGGGCCGCGGGGGCCGATCCGCGCCGAGCGGCTGATCCTCGGCTTTGTGCTCTTCGCGCCGGGCACCACCTACCCGCAACACAGCCACAAGGAGATCGAGGAGAGCTATATCTCGGTCGCGGGGGCCTGGTCCCAGAACGATGCGGCCGTCCATGCGCCGGGGTCGCTGATCTTCAACCGGCCGGGCCTCGAACACCGGATCACCACCGACGAGCTGAGCCCCTGCCTGCTGGCCTATGCCTGGATCGGGCCGGAAGCGCGGCTGAGCCAGCCGGGCATGAAGCTCAGCTCGCCGCGCCGGTCTCCTTCTCGAGCAGCCCCTGCAACAGCGCTATCCGACGCGCGGTGAAATCGCCCGGCCGGAGCGTGAGGCCCGAGATCGCGCGCACGAAGAACTGCCGAAACCCCGCGCGGGTCTCGCACCAGGCCAGCAGTTTCACGCCCTGCGGCGGATGCACGAGCGCAAGCGGCAAGACCTCGCGGGTGGTTTGGGCGCCGGAAAGATCGGTGTAGTCGAAGGCCACCGGCGCGCAAGCCCGGATCGCCCCGTGCAGCGCGGCCAGATCGGCCTCGGCCGCCGCGGGCAGGCCCTCGGGCCACCAGGCCGAGGGGCGCACATCGAGCAACTGATAGAGCCGGCCGAGCAGCGCCGCCTCGGGATCGGTGTCGCCGAGCCGCGCCAGAGCGGCCTGCGCCGCCGCCGCACCGACGGGATCGCCCCGATGCGCCGCCAGCGCAAACCCGCGCAGCGCCGCGTCGCGCAGATCGGCATCGAGCGCGGCCGGCGCGGGGCCCGCCGCCGCCGCCCGCCCGCCAAACCCCAACGCCGCCACCCCCGCCAGCCGCGCGCCAAGCGCTCGGCGGGTCAGAACCGGAAACCGGGAACGCGCGTCTTGCGACCACATGATGATCACCCTCCTTGGACCGGATCCGCGGGGGGAATCGCCTCGACAGACCCGGCGATCAGCTTTAGCCTCAAAGGGTGTCAAATGCTGGCGGGGTGGCTCTTGTCCTTTTCCAAAGCGCAGGATCTGATCCGCCTGGCCCGGCTCGCGGCGGCGCGGGGGGCTCTCCTTGCAAGACATCATGGAGGAATTCGGCGTTTCGCACCGCACCGCGCAGCGGATGACCGATGCGCTCGAGGACAGCTTCGCCAATGTCGCGCGCCTTGACGGCGAGGATCGCAAGCGGCGCTGGCGGATCGAGGCGCCGGGGCTCGACCGGCTGCAACCGCGCCCGGAGCCCGCGCTCGAGGCGCTCGAGATCGCCGAGCGCGAGGCGGCGAGCACGGGCCGGCTGCGGCACCGGCAGGCGCTCGCCGATCTGCGCGAAACGCTCCTCGCGCGGCTCACCCCCCGCGACGCCGCGCGCGCGGAGGCCGATGCCGAGGCGGTGCTCTCGGCTCTGGCGAGCGTCACCCGCCCGGGGCCAAAGGTCAGCCTCGCCCCCGATCTGCTCGATGCGATCACCGAATCCCTGCGCGGCCCGTTCCGGCTGCGGGTCAGATACAAGAGCGCAGACACCGCGCCGCGGATCCTCGAACCCCATGGCGTCCTGATGGGCCACCGCACCTATCTCGTTGCGCGCGACCCGGCCAAGGGCGGCTCGATCCGCAGCTTTCGCCTCGATCAGATCCTCACCGCCGAGGTGCTCGACGAGAGCTTTGCGATGGAGCGCGGCTTCTCGATGGAGCGGTTCGCGGCGCAATCCTTTGGCGTCTGGCAGGATCCGGCGCAATTTGGCGAGGTGGTCTGGCGGTTCTCGCCCAAGGCGGCGAGCCGCGCCGCGGGCTTCCGGTTTCACCCCTCGCAGGTGCTCGAGCCGCAACCCGACGGCGGGCTGATCGTGCGCTTTCAGGCGGCGGGATGGCTGGAAATGGCCTGGCATCTCTACCAATGGGGCGATGCGGTCGAGGTCTTGGCGCCCGAGGGCCTGCGCGCTCTCGTCGAGGGGCACCGGCGATCGGATTTCACCGCGATGCCCTGAGCGGGCGGGCTGGCTTGCAGATTGCCCCCGCATGGCGGATGATGCGGCGGCACTATCCCCGGAGCATTCGCAATCCCATGGATGTCCTCGACGAGCTGCGCGCCTTTGTCGCCACCGCCCAGACCGGCTCTTTCACCGGCGCCGCCGATCAGCTTGGCGTCTCGAACCGGCTGACCTCGAAATATGTCGCCGAGCTGGAGGCGCGGCTCGGCGTGCGGCTGTTTCAGCGCACCACGCGGCGGGTGGGGCTGACGCCGGCGGGGCATGATCTGCTCGCGCGCGCGCCGGCGCTGCTCGATGAGGTCGACGCGCTCTTGGCCGAGGTCGCGGAAGGCTCGCGCGGGTTCACCGGGGTGATCCGGATCTCGGCGCCGGTGACCTTCGGCGAGATCTATGTCGGCGGGATGCTGGGGCGGTTTGCCCAAGCCAACCCGGGGCTGAGCTTCGATCTGCGGCTGAATGACCGCTACGCCGATCTCGCGAGCGAGGGGATCGACCTCGCCTTTCGGATCGGGCGCTCGGAGATGCTCTCGCTCAAGGAGCGCAAGCTCGGCGCGCTGAGCTCGGCCCTGGTGGCGAGCCCCGACTACCTCGCCGCCCATGGCGCGCCGCGCACGCCCGAGGATCTCGCGGCGCATGGCTGTATCGTCGACACCAACCGCCGCAATCCGCGCCGCTGGGTGTTTCACGCCGAGGGGCGCGAACAGGCGGTGACCGTGCAGGGGCGGTTTCATGTGAACTCCGCCAGCGCGGCGAGCACGCTGGCCGAGGCCGGGCGCGGCATCGCCTATGTGCCGCGGTTTGCGCTGGGCGACCGGCTGGAAACCGGCGCGCTCGTGCCGCTGCTTGCGGGCCATACCGGCGACAGCACGCCGATCAGCGCGGTCTATCTCGAGGGCCGGGCCCTGCCGCGCAAGATCCGCGCGCTCATCGAGTTTGCCGCCGAGGATATCCGCCACGCCGGCGTCCTGTGACCTCTGCGACACCGGCGCCTTCCCGCCTGCGCCTTTTGGGTAGAACTGACGCGCCTTGACCGATATAAATTCCGCAAGGTTTAAAGAACTTGCGGATCAGACGGGGGAACCAGCATGAAGGTAGAGAAAACCAACCTGCAGGGAGTGCTGATCCTCACGCCAAAACGCTTCGGCGATCATCGCGGGTTCTTCTCGGAAAGCTGGAACCGCAAGACGCTCGAGGCCGAGGGCGTGCATCTGCCCGAGTTTGTGCAGGACAACCATTCGCTCTCGCGCGAGGTGGGCACGGTGCGCGGGCTGCATTTCCAATCGCCCCCCCATGCGCAGGGCAAGCTCGTGCGCTGCGGCCGCGGGCGGATCTTTGACGTGGCGGTCGATGCGCGCAAGGGCTCGCCCACCTATGGCCAATGGGTCGGCGAGGAGCTGAGCTTCGAGAACGGCCGCCAGCTCTGGATCCCGGCGGGGTTCCTGCATGGCTTCATGACGCTCGAGCCCGACAGCGAGATCGTCTACAAATGCACCGATCATTATGCGCCCGAGTGCGACGGCTCGGTCCATTGGGATAGCTGCGGCATCGCCTGGCCGCTGAGCGGCATCACCCCGATCATTTCCGAAAAAGACGAGAAGGCGCAGGCATTCGCCGAGTTTGCCTCGCCCTTCGATTACGAGGTTTGAAGATGAAGATTCTGGTTACCGGCGGCGCGGGGTTCATTGGCTCGGCGGTGGTGCGTCTGGCCGTCGCGCGCGGCCATTCGGTCGTCAACCTCGATGCGCTGACCTATGCCGCCTGCCTCGAGAATGTCGCGAGCGTGGCCGACAGCCCGCTCTACGCCTTCGAGCAGGCCGATATCCGCGACCCGGCCGCGCTCGCGCGCGTGTTCGAGGCGCATCAGCCCGATGCGGTGATGCATCTGGCCGCCGAGAGCCATGTCGACCGCTCGATCGACGGGCCGGGCGTGTTCATCGAGACCAATGTGATGGGCACGTATAACATGTTGCAGGCCGCGCGCAGCTATTGGGAGGCGAAGGGCCGCCCGGAGAGCTTCCGCTTCCATCATATCTCGACCGATGAGGTCTTCGGCTCGCTGCCCGCTGACCCGGCGGTGAAATTCACCGAAGACACGCCCTATGACCCGCGCTCGCCCTATTCGGCCTCGAAAGCCTCGTCGGACCATCTCGTCCGCGCCTGGCACGAGACCTATGGCCTGCCGGTCGTTCTGACCAATTGCTCGAACAATTACGGGCCCTTCCACTTCCCCGAGAAGCTGATCCCGGTGATCATCCTCAACGCGCTCGCGGGCAAGGCCCTGCCGATCTATGGCGATGGCTCGAACATCCGCGACTGGCTCTATGTCGAGGATCATGCCGATGCGCTGCTCCTTGTCGTCGAGAAAGGCGCGGTGGGCCGCAGCTACAATATCGGCGGCGAGAATGAGCGCACCAACCTCGAGCTGGTGAAGACGCTCTGCGGGATTCTCGACCGGCTGCGCCCGAAGGCGGCGGGCTCCTACGCCGATCAGATCACCTTCGTGACCGACCGCCCGGGCCATGACGCGCGCTATGCGATCGACCCGAGCCGGATCCGCGCCGAGCTCGGCTGGCGGCCGAGCGTCACGGTCGAGGAGGGGCTCGAGAAAACGGTGCAATGGTATCTCGACAACGAGGCCTGGTGGCGCGCGCTGCAGGGCCGCGAGGGCGTCGGTCAGCGGTTGGGCAAAGCATGATCCTGGTTTTCGGCAAGACGGGGCAGGTCGCGACCGAGCTTCAGGCTCTGGCGCCCGAGGCGGTCTATCTCGGCCGCGATCAGGCCGATCTGATGGACCCGGCGGCCTGTGCGGCGGCGATTGCGGCGGCGAAGCCCGCGGCGGCGATCAACGCGGCGGCCTGGACCGCGGTCGACAAGGCCGAGGCGGAGGAAGTGGCGGCGACGGTGGTGAACGGCGCGGCGCCGGCGGCGATGGCCCGGGCCTGCGCGGCGCTGGGCGTGCCCTTTGTCCATATCTCGACCGATTATGTCTTTGACGGCGCGGGCGAGACGCCCTTCGCGGTCGACCACCCGACCGCGCCGCTTGGCGCTTATGGCCGCTCGAAGCTCGTGGGCGAAGAGGGCGTGCGCGCGGCGGGCGGCGTTCATGCGATCTTGCGCACCTCCTGGGTTTTTTCGGCCCATGGCGCGAATTTCGTGAAGACCATGCTGCGGCTTTCGGAAACGCGCGCGCATCTGACCGTGGTGGCCGATCAGATCGGCGGCCCGACGCCCGCGCGCGCGATCGCCGCGGCCTGTCTCGAGATCGCCCGCCAGCTCGCCGCCGATCCGGCGAAAAGCGGCACCTATCATTTCTCCGGCGCGCCCGATGTCAGCTGGGCCGATTTCGCCCGCGAGATCTTTGCGCAGGCCGGCCGCGCGACCACGGTCGAGGATATCCCCTCCGCGGCCTATCCGACGCCCGCCAAGCGCCCGTCCAACTCGCGCATGGATTGCGCCCGCACCGCCGAGACCTTCGGCATCGCCCGGCCCGACTGGAAAGCCGAGCTCTCTGATATTTTGAAAATTCTGGAAATTAAGAAATGACCAAGCGCAAGGGCATCATCCTCGCCGGCGGCTCCGGCACCCGCCTCTACCCGGTCACCATGGCTGTCTCGAAACAGCTCATGCCGATCTATGACAAGCCGATGATCTATTACCCGCTCTCGGTGCTGATGCTGACCGGCATCCGCGAGATCGCGATCATCACCACGCCGCAGGATCAGGAGCAATTCAAGCGCCTGATCGGCGATGGCAGCCAATGGGGCCTGACCATCGAATGGATCACCCAACCCTCGCCCGACGGGCTGGCGCAGGCCTATATCCTCGCCGAAGATTTCCTCGCCGGCGCGCCTTCGGCGATGGTGCTGGGCGACAATATCTTCTTCGGCCACGGCCTGCCCGAGCTCTTGGCCGAGGCTGACCGCAAGGAAACCGGCGGCACAGTCTTTGGCTATCGGGTCGCCGACCCGGAGCGTTACGGCGTGGTGAAATTCGACGCGGCCGGCACCGTCGAGGAGATCATCGAGAAACCCGAGGTGCCGCCGTCGAATTACGCGGTGACCGGGCTTTACTTCCTCGACGGCGATGCGCCGCGCCGCGCGCGTGAGGTCAAACCCTCGCCCCGGGGCGAGCTCGAGATCGTCACGCTGCTGGAAAGCTATCTCAAGGATGGCACGCTCTCGGTCGAGCGGATGGGCCGCGGCTATGCCTGGCTCGATACCGGCACCCACGGCAGCCTGCTCGATGCGGGCAATTTCGTGCGCACCCTCTCGAAGCGCCAAGGCGTGCAGAGCGGCTGCCCCGAGGAGATCGCCTTCGAGGCCGGCTGGATCACCGCCGAGGCGCTGCAGAAGATGGCCGAGCCGCTCAAGAAGAACGATTACGGCAAATATCTTCTGAGCCTCTTGCGCGAAAAGCGCTGAGCGCGAGGGCTGTGACGGCCCCCGCAACGATCTTTCCCGTCGGGGCTCGCTCGGGCGGCGTGATGTGAGGAATTTTTGATGCGTGTGCTTTTTCTCGTCTGGAGCAGCTATCCGTCCGACCGGATTTACGCAGACCCATCCGTGTTTTACCGCTGCTTCCACCCCGCCGAGGCGCTGCGCCGGCGCGGCATGCATACTTCGGTGATGCATTTCAGCACCGTCGACCCCGAGGAGCTGAGCGACTACGACCGGATCATCTTCTTCCGCCCGCAGTTCTCCGACAAGTTCCTCGAGCTGCATTCGACCGCCCGCCAGCTCGGCCTGCCCTGTGTCGCCTCCTATGACGACCTCTTCTTCGATATCGAGATGCTGCGGCAATCGAACTTCCGCGGGCTTGCGGTCAACCAGCACAAGATCCTCGCCTCGCGGCCCTACAATTACGCGCAGGCGATGTATTTCTTCGATCGGTTCATCTCCTCGACCGACCCGCTCGCCGACCGGATCCGCGCGGCGCTGGGCGCGGCCGAGGTGCATGTGCAATACAATGCCGTTTCCGACGAGATGCTTTACCTCGCGCGGATGTGCACCGAGACGATCGACCGCGAGCCGCTGCGGCTGGGCTATTTCGCGGGCGGGGCGAGCCACGCGCCCGACCTGATGGCGATCGCGCCCTATATTGCGCCCGCGCTCGCCGAGGCGGGGGCGGAGTTCTTCTGTGTCGAGACCGTCGAGGTGCCCGATGTCATCGCCAAGGCCTGCAAGGTGACGACGACGCGGCGGATGAGCTATGCCGAGATGATCCGCGCCTATGCGACCTGCTGTGTGACCATCGCGCCGCTGCATATGAACCCGTTCACGATCTCGAAATCGGGGATCAAATATCTCGAGGCCTCGCTCGTCGGCGCGGCCACCGTCGCCACCCCGATCCCCGATATCATGCGCATCGCCGATGACCGGCTGATCCCGGTCGAGACGGAGGAGGGCTGGTATGACGGCGTCCGCCAGGCGCTCGCGATGCCGCATGGCGAGGCGATCACCCGCCATCAGCAGGAGCGGATCCGCGAGCGTTTCTCGACCTCGGTCGAGGCGGAGCGGCTGGTGAAATTCCTGGAAACCGTTGGGTCGTAACGAGGGGCTAAACCGATGAAAATCCTGTTCTATGTCGAGCCCCACGGCCTGCGCGACAGCTTCACCTCGCACAAGATGCCGTTCGATCAGTTCCGCGCCATCGCCCGCGAGATCAACTATTTCGGCGATGAGATCTTGCAAGATGTCGAGGCGCGGGTGTTCTCCAACCATTTCGTCTCGACGGTGGGCTTCGACGCCAATTACGAGGATTGGCCCTTCATCTTGCAGCCGACGCTCGCCGAGCAGGAGATGATCGAGGACACCGCCCGGATGTGGATGGGGCAGGGGATCAAGGACTGGATCACCCTGATGACCGAACCGCAAAGCCCGCTCACCCAAGCCTATGTCGATATCCTGCGCCGGATCAAGGAAACCGAATTCGATTTCGACGTGATCGTCTGTTGGGGCGAGAGCATGCCGGTGCGCGAGGCGGCGCGCGAATTCGGGGCGCAGGTGGCGTTCTTCGAGCTTGCGAGCATGCGCGCGCCGTTCCTCAAATCGCTGCTGATCGACCCGATGGGGGTCAACGGCTCGGCGAGCATCGCGGATATGGAGATCGGGCAGCTGCGCGAGATCCTCAAGCCGCTGCATCTGCGGCTTCTGCCGATGCTGCTCAACGAGGAGATGGCGATCGGGGTGCAGAACACGGTGATCCCGAACGCGCTCTTTCATCCGATGGGGCAGGCGATGCGGGCGTTCTTCGACCGGCCCGGGCGCAAGGCTCTGGTGCCCTTGCAGCTGGCCGATGACGCCAACCAGATCCTCTATTCGGATTTCGACACCGTCGAGGCCTTTGCCGCGGCGACGGTCGAGCCGCTGCTTCAGGCGGGGTTCCATGTGATCCTCAAGCCGCATCCCCATGCGCTGTTGCGCGGCGGTTATGTGATGAACGAGCAGCGCAAGGTGATCGAGAAATATCGCAAGCAGTCCGAGATCCTCGTGCTCGAGGAAAACAGCGATCCGAATGAATATCTGCCGATGCTGAAGGCGGTGGATCTGGTGGTGACCAACAACAGCAGCGTGGGCTTCGAGGCGCTGATGCTCGAGACGCCGGTGGTGGTGATGGGGCGGGCCTGCTACGCGCCCAAGGGCGGGCTGCCGAGCCTGACCGAGGCGATCCGCTGTTTCGTCGATGCCGAGCTCGATGCGCAGTTCAAGCAAAACCGCCGCTATATCGCGACCTACATGCTCGCCTGCGCCTTCCCGCTGCAACGCCGGCTCGGGCTGGAGCTCGTCAAGCGGCTCAAGATCTGGCGCGAGCACCCGCAGCTCGAGGAGTTCGGCTGGGTGCGCGAGATGCTCGAGGGCGTGGCCTGGGATACCTGGGGGCAACGCGATTTTCTGCGCAAGGCGATTGGGGTGGCGGTATGATTACGATGCGGGTTTTGCGGCAGTTCGAGGAAGCGGCCGCGCTGGGGATGGCGGCCGAGGTTCTGGCCGATCGTGTGGTGGTGACCGGCAAGGACATCGAATTGCCGCGCGACGCGGGCGAGCCGCTGCGCGCCCATCTCGACACCTGCCGCTATATCAACAAGACCTTCCTCGCCGATGGCTGGATCGTCACGCCGATCTCCAACGAGCCGATCAAGCGGCTCTTTGGGCTGGTCAACGGGCGGCTGTTGCCGATGGCCAAGCCGGTCGAGCGGGTCGATGTGCGGCGCAAGCTGCTGCTGACCTATGACAATTGCGGCTTCAGCCTGCGCGCGCCGCTGGCGCAGCCGGTGTTCGATACCGACAAGGCCGTGTTCCTCGGCGTGACCTCGACGGGGGTGCATGTGTTCGAGGGCGATTGCGTCTCGGATGTGAAGCCGCCGTTCTACCGCACCTCGACCTATGCGGTGACGCGCAACGCCGTCACCGTGAAGGGCCCGCGGATCGGCGAGAGGAGCTTTGTCCATGCCCATGGCATCAAGGCTTTCGTCGACGAGATCCAGATCGAGGGCGATAGCGTCGCGCTGCGCGGCTGGGCGATCGCCTCGGATTCGCCGCGCCGCAAGCTGATGGTGGCGCTTGGCCATGCGGGCACGGTGCTGATGCTGCCGATCCGCTGCACGGTGCCGCGCCCCGATATCGCGATGGAGTTCCACACCGAGGGCGCCTCGCAGGAGTTCGGCTTCCAGATCAAGCGCACGATCCCGGGCCTTGGCGCGCTCTCGCAAGAGGGGCTGGAGCTTGTGGTGCTCTCCGAGGACGGCGGCGACGCGATCGCCGCGATCCGCCCGGTGCAGCGCCCGCGCGGCCTGCGCCGGATCGTTCCGAAACTCATTTGAGCAGGCAAACCATTTTGCGCGCAAGATCGCGGGGGAGCAAAAGCCGGTGAAGAAGACCCTGATCGTGGGGCCGTCGCATATTCAGCGCTGGCAGAAGAATATCGAGAAGACCGCGATCCCGGGTCTGGGCGCGGGGGTGCAGATGCTCGGCTTCGGCGGCGCGCCGATCTGGTCGAAGCGGCTGTTCGAGGAGGCCTCGGCGGCCTTCGTGCCGGGCGAGACCGAGGTCGTGCTGCTCGTGGGCGATACCCGCTTTGGCAATGAGATCTGCGCGCATGAGCCCGAACACGCCGCCGATTACCCCTTTGCCGATGGCTATGATTCGATCAAGCGCCCGATGTGCACCCGCGAGTGCGATCTGCGCATGGCCGCGCGCGTCGAGGCCGCGATCGACCGCTATCTGGGGGCCTTCGGCCCGGCGGTTCGGGTGATCTACTGGGATCAGATCGGCCGCCGCGTGAGCGATATGATGATGCGCCGCCACATGGTCGAGGGGGTGTTCGACCACCCCTCCTGGGGGCGCGATTTCCCCGGCGCGGGGCGCGGCGCCGAGCTCGTCGCGCTCGAGGGGCTCTTCGATCTGCCGCTGGGCGAGCTCTCGCGGCTTTTCATCGATGACAGCAACCACCCGAGCCAGGTCGGCTATCTGTTCCTGACCGCGCTGATCCGCGACCGGATCGGCGTGCGCCCCGCCTTCGACCGCGCGCGCACCGCCTTCGAGGCGGATCTGTTGGCGAAATTCCTGCGGCTGGTGAACAACAAACCCTTGCTGGTCGCCGGCGATTCGATCTGGATCGACATCTTGCGCCGCACGCTCGGCGCCTCCGGGCTCAAGCGCTTCGAGGCGCAGAACATCCATATCCGCGCCACCCAGCTCTGGCGCGAGGGGCCGCAGCCGGGCGCCTATCAGCATTTCCTCTTCGTCTCGCATCACCCCACGCCCGAGGCCTTCTTCGAGGCCACGCCGCGCCTCAAGGCGGCGTTCGAGGCCGGCGCCCCGCCCGCGCAGATCGCGTATTTCCCGTGGGAATCGAGCATCAGCCAGCTCTTCACCACGACGAAGTTCACCTCCCCGCGCGCGGTCGAGCCCGCCCCCGAGGAGCTGATCGCGGAGAGCTTCGGCTGCGCGCTCACCGGCCTGCGCGAGCTGATCGAGATCGGCCTGCGCGGCGAGCCGAACGGCCGCGGCCTCGCCCATGTCATCGAGCGCGCGGGCGAGATCTTCGCCGCGCCGCTGCCCGCGGGGCAGGCCGTGCAACCCGCCGAGGGCGCCGCCCATGGCATGAGCTGGAAGATGGACAACGGCGTTCTCGTCACCAGCCGCGGCATGGCCTTCCTGATCGCGGGCGGGCATCGGGTGCTCGATTACATCACCGGCAAAGCCACCCCGACGGCGCAATCGCTGGCGAATTTCGAGGCCAATATCGCCGGGCGCGCGCAGCTCGCGGCGCGGATCGGCGCGCCCTATCTGCATGTGATCTTCCCCGACAAACAGAGCGTTCTGCGCGAGGAATTCCCGGTGCGCCCGCTCAACAGCCTCGGCGAGACCTATCTCGCGGCGCTCGATCCGGCGCTGCGCGGGGCGGTGCTGTTCCCGGCGGAGCGCTTGCGCGAGGAGTGCGCCGAGCCCTATTGCCCGCTCGACACCCATCTCACCGATCACGGCTCGCTCACCGTTCTGCGCGAGATGCTTGCCCGCCTCGGGGTCGCCGCCGAGCCCGCGCTCGATGCGATCGGGGCGCGGATCACCCGCGATCTGATCTCGACCGGCGATCTCGGCTCGAAGCTCACCCCGCCGCGCAAGCAATCCATGAAGAAGCTCGTGCCGGGCTGGCCCTATCGCGGTTTCCACGGCTTCACCGCGGCCAATGACGGCGCGGTGGATATCGTGATCTCGCCCGAGGCGCCGGTGCAAAAGACGGTGCTGATCTTCGGCGACAGCTTCTTCCGGCTGATGCTGGCGCATCTGAGCGGCGTCTTCGGGCGCGTGGTGTGCCTGCGCACGCGCTTCCTGCACCCGGAGATGGTCGAGCTGATCCGCCCCGATCTCTTGCTCAGCGGCAATGCCGAGCGCTACCTGAGCGCGGTCACCGCCGATACCGAGGCGCATGGTTTCGCGCTCTATCCGCTGCTCAAGGGGCTCTCTGCCGAGGCGGTGACGCCGGAGTTCCTCGAGGCCTACCGGGCGATCCTCTCGCCCCGCTCCGAGTTCGCGCAGAGCTATTTCGAGACGCTCCACGCGGCCCTCGTCGGCACCGCCTGAGGCTCAGGCGACGCCGGCGCGCAGCAGGTCGTGGATGTGCAACACCCCGATCGGCGCCTGCTCCGCGTCGACGACGACGAGCGCGCCGATCTTGCTCGCGTTCATCCGCGCGAGCGCCTGCGCGGCGAGCAGATCGGCCGAGACGGTGATCGGCTTCGGGTTGGCGACCTCGCCCGCGCGATGGCTCATCAGCCCGTCCATCTTGCGCCGCAGATCGCCGTCCGAGATCACGCCGACGAGCCGCCCCTCGGCCACCACGCCCGCGATCCCGAAGCCCTTCGAGGTCATCACCAGCAGCGTCTCGCTCATCGAGGCGCCGGCTTCGACCAGCGGCATCGCCTCGCCCTTGTGCATCAGCTGGCCCACGGTGGCCATCTGCGCGCCGAGCTTGCCGCCGGGGTGGAAGACGCGGAAATCCTCGGGCAGGAACTGCCGGCTCTCCATCAGGGCCACCGCCAGCGCATCGCCGAGCGCAAGCGTCAGCGTCGTCGAAGTGGTCGGCGCCATGCCGATCGAACAGGCCTCCGGCGCGGCGGGCAACAGCAGCCGGTAATCGGCGGCCTTCATCAGGGTGCTGCCCTCGCGCGAGGAAATCGCCGCCATCGGGATCGAGAACCGCCGGGTATGGGCCACGATATCGCGCAGCTCCGCCGTCTCGCCCGAGTTCGAGATCAACAGGCTGATGTCGTTTTGCGTGACCATGCCAAGGTCGCCATGGCTCGCCTCGGCGGCATGGACGAAATGCGCGGGCGTCCCCGTCGAGGCCAGCGTCGCGGTGATCTTGCGCCCGATATGGCCCGATTTCCCGATCCCCGAAACGATCAGCCGCCCCTTCGAGGCCAGGATCTTCTGCACGAACGGCTCGAAATCCGCTGGCATCTGCGCCGCCATCAGCGCAAGCGCCTCGCTCTCGGTGTGCAGGACATGGCGCCAGATATCGGCAATCGGGCGGGGGCTGGAAAGGCTGTTCGTCATCAATCGTCTCACCGTAAACTCCGCGCGGCAATGGCGCGAACACTCCGGCTATAACAACCACGCCCCCGTTAGGGAACCCGGACGGGCCCAAAAGGCCCGCCCCGAGGCAATTGGCCGCCGATCCTGGCTCAGAACCAGCGCCCGACCGCCATCAGCCGCGCCGTCGCCGCGGTGGCCGAGGTGACCGAGGACAGCACCGCGACATTGGCCGAGGTGGTCGAGGTCGTGCCGATCGCGACCCAGCGGGTGAGCGTGCTCGCCGCCCCGGTGACCGTCGGCGTGACCGCGAAGGTCGCGGGGAAGGTCCAGGCCTGCGAGGCCGAGGTGAAGAGCGCCCCGGTCGCCGTCGCGGTCGAGGCGAAGCTCAGCGAATGGGTGCAGATCATCGTGCCATCGGCAAAGCGCACGGTGCTGCCGTTGGCGCCGGTGGTGCGCTCGATCACCGCGCCGGTGGGCACGCCCGCGGTCTGGCTGACCGTGCCGAGCAGATTGCCGCGGCTATAGCCGTAATCGGCGCGCATCAGCCGCCCGGCGGTGGTGTCGGTTGCGCTTTGCTGCACGGCCTCGCCGGTGGCATAGCCCGTCGCCGGCGCGAAACTCAGCGCGGTGACAAAGCTCGACCCATCGGCGCTCACCTTGATCTCGAAAGCGTCCGAGCCGACGATCCCCATCTCCGCGCGCCCCGACCAGTTCGACTGGAAGAGAAGGCTCGCCGTATCGCCGGCGCTCGCCTTGTTGATCTTGAGCTGATGGCCCGCGCCCGCATGGGTCAGAAGCGTCGCCGCCGAGGCCACCGCGAGGCGGTTGGTCAGATCGGCGGTGGTGTTGATGCCGAGGCTCTCGAGGCCCTGAAGCTCGAGCCCCGGCGTGATCCAGCCGCTGCCGTCGAAGACCCGCAGCTCGCCCGTCGGGGTCGCGCCGATCCAGCCCGCGCGCGGCGCGAGGAAGGTCCAGGCACCGTCGAGCCAGGCGGCGATCTTGCCATCCTGGCCCGCCCAGGCGCCCGAGGTGCCGGTGCCGAGCGCGTAGACCTCGCCCTCGGTCGGGCTGGCGGGCGGCACCTGCGCGTCAAAGGCCTCCACGGCGAGCTGCACCATGACATCGAGGAGCCGCAACGCTTCGTTATGGGTGACATGCTTTTGCGCCTGCGAGGGCAGGATATAGGGCAGGGAGAGGATTGCGGAAGTGTCGGCCATGATGAGTCCTGAAATCTGGGGGATCAGGGGCCGAGTGTAGAAACCCCGGTTTGAGAGGCGCTTAAACCACCGTGCGCTGCCGTTGCGCGGCGGTTGAAACGCGCCCGGCGAGGGGCTAGGAAGCGGCAGAGAGGCCAGTCAGGGACCAAGGACGATGCACACCGAGCCGCATGTCGTGATCCTGATGGCGACCTATAACGGCGCCGAATGTCTGCGCGAACAGCTCGACAGCTTCGCCCGCCAGAGCCACCGCAACTGGTCGCTCCTCGTCGGCGATGACGGCTCGCGCGATGCCACCCGCGAGATCCTCGCCACCTTCGCCGCCGAGGGCCACCGCGTGCAGGTGATCGACGGCCCGGGCCGGGGCGCGGCCGCGAATTTCATGGCGCTGGTGCGCGCCGCGCGCGAGCTCGCCCCCGAGGGCGCCTGGCTCGCCTTCTCCGATCAGGATGACGTCTGGCTCCTCGACCGGCTCGCGCGCGGGGTGGCGGCGCTGCGCCGCGCCGACCCGAAAAACCACATCGGCCTTTATTGCAGCCGCACCCTGATCACCGATCACGAGCTCCACAACCACCGTCTCTCGGTGCCGCGCCCGCGGCCCTTGGGCTTCCGCAACGCGCTCGTGCAAAACGTCGTCGCGGGCAACACGATCCTGCTCGACGCCGCCGGCGCGCGGCTGATCTGCGCCGCCGCCGTCGAGGCGGGCGAGGTCGTCGTCCATGATTGGTGGGTCTATCAGGTCGTCTCGGGCTGCGGCGGGCGCATCGTCCATGACGACACGCCGACGCTTCTCTACCGCCAGCACGCCGCCAACGAGATCGGCGCGAATGATAGCCGCCGCGCCCAGGCGCGCCGCTTCGCGATGCTTCTGCGTGGCACGCTGCGCGAGTGGAACACGATCAACATCGCCGCGCTCACCGGCTCGCGCCACCGCTTCACCCCGGAAAACCAGGCCCTCTTCGACGCCTTCGTCGCGCTGCGCACCCGCAAGGCGCTCGGCCGCGTCGCGGGGCTCGCGCCGCTCGGCCTTTACCGCCAGACCCGCGTCAGCACGATCGCGCTCTGGGTCTCGGCGCTCTTCGGTCTGCTGTGATCAGTCGCTGAAACACTCCGCGCGGCCATCCGCCCGGATCGTGTCGGCGCCATCCTGGATCGCATGCGCCCGCCGCGACACGAAGCCCGAGGGCCGTGCCGCCGAGCGCCCCTTCGGATCGGGCAGAACCGCGGCCAGAAGCGAGGCCTGCCGCGCGGTCAGCTTGTCGGGCGTCGTGCGGAAATAGCGAAACGCCGCCGCATCCACCCCGAACACGCCCTCGTCGAACTCCGCCACATTGAGATAGACCTCGAGGATCCGCCGCTTCGTCCAGACCGCCTCGACCGCCGGCGTCAGCACCGCCTCGAGCGCCTTGCGCAGCCAGCTCCGCCCCTGCCAGAGAAACACGTTCTTGACCACCTGCTGGGTGATCGTCGAAGCCCCGCGCCCCGCCCCCTCATCGAGCGCCTGCCGGATCGCGCGCATGTCAAAGCCCCAGTGCTGGCAGAAATTCGCATCCTCCGCCGCCACCACCGCGCGGCGCATCACCGGCGCGATCTCGTCCATCGAGGCCCATTGCTGATCGACCGCCCCGATCCGCCGCGCCTCGAGCACCATCGTCAGCGTCGTCGGCGGGTTGAGGAAGGAATAGAGCACCACCAGCGCCAGCGCCACCGCCCCCCGATCAGCCCGAGTCGCGTCAGCCAGCGCACCGCCAGCGCGATCGCATTGGCGAAAATCCCGCGATTGCGGGCTTTCGAGCGGGCCACGGCCTTCTGCACGGGGGTCTTTCTCTGCGCCATGGCGCCATAAGTCACGGCCCGGCCGGGATGGTCAAGCCTGACCGGGCGGCGCCGGAAAATTCGCGCCGCCCGCGCCCGGTCAATAGGCGCTGGTGCCCACGATCCGCCCGAGCCGGCCGATCATCCCCTGGCCGATCTGCTGGCCGGAGAGCGCGATCGTCCCGCCCTGCGCAAGGCTCTCGCGCAGCTGGCTGACCGGCGCCGCATCGAGGTCGAGCGGCGTCGAGAGCTCGCGCCCGGTCGCGCCGAGATTGCGCATCCGCTTGAGCGTCTCCTGCGCCCCCACCCGCCGCAGGAGCACGAAGAGCGCCGCCCCCTCGGGCGGCAGCGCATCCGAGACCGCGCGCATGAACTCGTCGTTGATCCCGATATCGGAGGCGAGCCCCGCCAGCGCGCCCACCCCCGCGCCGATCGCCGCGCCCGCGACCGGGCTGAGAAACACCGCGCCGATCACCGCGCCCCAGATCGAGCCCCCCGCCGCGCCGGTCACCGGCAGGTTCACCTGCTGATGCAGCCGCACCTTGCCCGCGCCATCGCGCGTCACCACGACCATGTCACGGGTATCGAGAAACCCCTCGCGGGTCAGCGTCTCCATCCGCTTGCGCATCGCGAATGCGTCGTCTTGCGTGTCGAAAGCCAGAACCAGGAGTTCGGTCATCTGTCCCTCCTTTCAGGGCTGCGAATGACAAGGGCGAGGCCATTGGCCCCGCCCTGACAACTCTCGCATCCCGCGGAAGTTCCCCCGGCCGGGGGAAAGCCGCTTACTCGGCCGGCATCGCCGCCGGCTCATCGGTCAGCGGGAAGGGCAGATGCGCGAGCATCTCCTTCGGGCAGACCTGCAGGAAGTTGGCGCGCTCGGCCTCCCAGTTTTGCAAGATATCCGCCGCCTTGCGCGAGCCGGTTTCCTTGGCGTGGCGCTCGATCAGGCCCTTGAGCTGATGCTCCCAATGGCTGTGGCCGAGCCCGCAGGTGACGAGGCTTTCGAGGTTCATGTAATCCTCCGCGAGCCCCTCCGGGTCGTAGAGATAGGCCATGCCGCCGGTCATGCCCGCGCCGAAGTTCGCGCCGATCCGGCCAAGGATCACCGCCACACCGCCGGTCATGTATTCACAACCGTTCGAGCCGCAGCCCTCGACGACCACCTTCGCCCCCGAGTTGCGCACCGCGAAACGCTCGCCCGCGCGGCCTGCGGCGAAGAGATAGCCATCCGTCGCGCCGTAGAGCACGGTGTTGCCGATGATCGTGTTCTCGCTCGCGACGAGCGGGCTCGCCATCGGCGGCCGCACCACGATGATCCCGCCCGAGAGCCCCTTGGCGACATAGTCGTTCGCGTCGCCCGAGACCTCGATCTTCAGCCCCGGCGCCGCGAAGGCGCCCAGCGATTGCCCGCACGAGCCGGTGAGCTTGACCGTCAGATGGTCGGGCTGCAGCGCGTTGCGCATCCCGAAGTTCTTGACGATATGGCTCGAGGCGCGCGTCCCGATGGTGCGCAGCGTGTTGCGCACCGCATAGGAGAGCTGCATCTTCTCGCCTTCCTCGAAGAAGCGGTGGCCGTCCTTGATGATCTCGGCATCGAGCGTATCGGGGACATAGTTGCGCGGCTTCGAGCGGTCGTAGACGATCTTGTCCCAGCCATCGACGGTGATCAGGAGCGGGTTCAGGTCGAGGTCATCGAGGAAGGCCGAGCCACGGCTGACCTGCGTGAGCAGATCGGCACGCCCGATGATCTCGTCCATCGACCGCGCCCCGATCGAGGCGAGGATCTCGCGAACCTCCTGCGCGTAGAAGGTGATCAGGTTCACGACCTTGTCGGCCGAGCCCGTGAACTTCGCGCGCAGCGCCGGATCCTGGGTGCAGACCCCCACCGGGCAGGTGTTCGACTGACACTGACGGACCATGATGCAGCCCATCGCGATCAGCGCCGCGGTGCCGATGCCATATTCCTCGGCGCCCATCATCGCGGCCATGACGATATCGCGGCCGGTCCGCAGACCGCCATCGGTGCGCAGCGTGACCCGGTCACGCAGCTTGTTCATCGCCAGAACCTGATGCGCCTCGGTCAGACCCATCTCCCACGGCAGACCCGCATATTTGATCGAGGTCGCCGGCGAGGCGCCGGTGCCGCCGTTGTGGCCCGAGATCAGGATGATATCGGCCTTCGCCTTGGCCACGCCCGCCGCGATCGTGCCGACGCCCGAGGAGGCCACCAGCTTCACGGTGACCTTGCAGCGCGGGTTGATCTGCTTGAGGTCGTAGATCAGCTGCGCGAGGTCTTCGATCGAGTAGATGTCGTGGTGCGGCGGCGGCGAGATCAGCGTCACGCCCTTCGTCGCATGGCGCAGCCGCGCGATCAGGTCGGTGACCTTCATCCCCGGCAGCTGGCCGCCCTCGCCGGGCTTGGCGCCCTGGGCCACCTTGATCTCGAGCTCCTCGCAGTGGTTGAGATATTCGGCGGTCACGCCGAAACGCCCCGAAGCCACCTGCTTGATCTTCGCCGAGGGGTTGTCGCCGTTCGGCTCGGGCACGAAATGCGCCGGATCCTCACCGCCCTCACCGCTGTCCGATTTCGCGCCGATCCGGTTCATCGCGACGTTGAGGAGCTTGTGCGCCTCGGGCGAGAGCGCCCCGAGCGACATCCCCGGCGTCACGAACCGCTTGCGGATCGAGGTGATCGATTCGACCTCCTCGATCGGCACCGGCTTGCCCAGAACCTTCACATCCAGCAGATCGCGGATATGGATCGGCGGGTTCGCCCGCATCATCGCGGAATATTGCTTCCACAGATCATAGCTCGCCCGGTCGCAGGCCGATTGCAGCAGGTGCATCGTCTGCGCTTCCCAGGCGTGTTTCTCGCCGGTGCGACGCGACTTGTAGAAGCCGCCGATCGGGAGCACGTCCTGACCGCCCTTCCAGCCCTTGGCGTGGACCTCTTCGAGCTTGTGCTGGATGCCGTGCAGACCGATCCCCGAGATCCGCGAATGCATCCCCGGGAAATATTCGGCCACCATCGCGCGCGACAGCCCCACCGCCTCGAAGTTCAACCCGCCGCGATAGGAGGAGATGATCGAGATCCCCATCTTCGACATGATCTTCAAGAGCCCCGCGTCGATCGCATCGCGATAGCGGCGCATGTTGTCGACGAGCGAGCCCTCGAGAAGGCCGCGCTCGATCCGGTCGGCGATGCTGTCTTGCGCCAGATAGGGGTTCACCGTGGTCGCGCCCGACCCGATCAGAACCGCGAAATAATGGCTGTCGATACATTCGGCCGCGCGCACGTTGATCGAGGTGAAGGTCCGCAGCCCCTTGCGGGTCAGCCACGAATGTACCGCGCTCGTCGCGAGGATCATCGGCATCGCGATCTTCTCGGGGCCCTGCGCCTCATCCGAGAGCACCAGATGCAGCGCGCCCGAGCGCACTGCGTCCTCGGCCTCGGCGCGGATCCGCTCCAGCCCCTCGCGCAGCGCTTCCTGATCGGCGCCGGCGGGGAAGGTGCAGTCGATCACCGTCACCGTCGCGCCGAACTGCTTCATCATCTGCTCGTATTCGGCATTGGCGATGAACGGGCTCTCGAGGATCAGGATCTCGGTCTGCGAGCTGTCCTCGTCGAGCACGTTCTTGAGGTTGCCAAAGCGCGTCTTGAGCGACATCACCCGGCTTTCGCGCAGGCTGTCGATCGGCGGGTTGGTGACCTGGCTGAAGTTCTGCCGGAAGAAATGCGACAGCGGGCGGTATTGCTTCGAGAGCACCGCCGGCGGCGTGTCATCGCCCATCGAGGCGACCGCTTCCTTGCCGTCCTCGGCCATCGGCGCGAGGATCTGCTCGAGCTCCTCGACCGAATAGCCCGCCGCGATCTGACGGCGGCGCAGATCGGCGCCCGCGTGGATCGCCTTTTCCGGCACATCGCGCATCAGCGCGTTCAGATCGACGACCTTCTCGACCCATTCGCCGAAGGGCTGGCTGTTGGCGAGCCGGTCCTTGATGTCCTTGTCGTGGTAGAGCTTGCCCTCGCGCATATCGACCGCGATCATCTGCCCCGGCCCGAGCGCGCCCTTCTCGATCACGTTCATCTCGTCGACCGGCACCATGCCGACCTCCGAGCCCGCGATCAGCATGCCCTCGCCGGTGATCACATAGCGCATCGGGCGCAGGCCGTTGCGGTCAAGCCCGCCGCAGACCCATTTGCCATCGGTCATCGCCAGCGCCGCCGGGCCGTCCCAAGGCTCCATCACCGAGTTGCAATAGGCATACATGTCCTGCCACGCCTTCGGCATGTCGGTGGTGGCCTTCGACCAGGCCTCCGGCACCAGCATCGTCTTGGTCATCGGCGCCGAGCGGCCCGAGCGCACCATCACCTCGAACACCGCATCGAGCGCGCCACTGTCCGACGCGCCGGCCGGGATGATCGGCTTGATGTCCTCGGCCGCCTCGCCGAAGGTGTTCGACGCCATCCGGATCTCGTGGCTCTTCATCCAGTTGATGTTGCCCTTGATCGTGTTGATCTCGCCGTTATGCGCGAGCATCCGGAACGGCTGCGCCAGCCACCATTGCGGGAAGGTGTTGGTCGAATAGCGCTGGTGATAGATCGCGAAGGCGCTCTCGAAGCGCTTGTCCTTCAGGTCGGGGTAGAATTCCGCGACCTGCTCGGCCAGCATCATCCCCTTGTAGATGATCGAGCGCGTCGACAGCGAGCAGATGTAGAGCCCCGCGATCTGCGCCGCGATCGCGGCTTTCTCGATCCGGCGGCGGATGATGTAGAGCTCGCGCTCGAATTGCTCGTCGTCGATGTCCTTCTCACAGCGGATCAGGATCTGCTCGATCTCGGGGCGCGTCGCATTGGCCTTCTCGCCGAGCACCTCGGTATTCACCGGCACATGGCGCCAGCCATAGATGTAATGCCCCATGCGGAGCACTTCGCTCTCCACGATCGTGCGGCAGCGCTCCTGCGCGCCGAAATCGGTGCGCGGCAGGAAGATCTGCCCGACGGCGACCTTCTTCTCCATGTCCGGCTCATGGCCGGTGCGGCGGATCTGGTCGTAGAAGAACGGCACCGGGATCTGCACATGGATCCCCGCGCCATCGCCGGTCTTGCCATCGGCATCGACCGCGCCGCGGTGCCAGATCGCCTTCAGCGCCTCGATCCCGTTCTCGACGACCTTGCGCGAGGCCTTGCCGTCGATCGACACCACCAGACCCACCCCGCAGGAGGATTTCTCGTCGTCCATCTTGAACAGCGAGTTCTCGTCCATCCACTTGCGCTTGGCTTCCTCGGCGGCAACCCAGGCTTCATCATATTTCGTCATGTCAGTGCCTCCTCAGAGAGTGGGTCGAATGTCGGGCGACAGGCCGGTCATCAGCATGTCGCAATCATATTTCGGTTTGTCCTCGCCGAAGTCCGCGTCGCCGGGGAAGGCGAAACTCACCGGCCCGTCGAAGGTCGAGGTCTTGTCGCCATAGGCGTTCTCGAAGGCCTCGGTATCGGAGAAGAACAGCCGCAGCTCGCGGCTGATGTATTGGCGACCGGAGCGGCGCGAGACGAGGTTGCCCGCGCCGTCCTCGGTGGTCAGATCAAAGGCGATACGCTCCAGCGCCACCCCGTCGATCACCACGCTCTCGCCGGTCAGACGGTCGGAGCCGATGTTGCGCCGTACCTCGCCGAAGTTCGTGCGGGTGATGAAGTCATATTCATCCACCCCCTCGGCCAAGAGCGCGCTGAACGAGGCATGATCGGCCGAGCCCGCCTCATCGAGCTGATCGATCTCGCCGGTGTCGGGCGCGAAACTCTCGACCCAACGCGTCTCGTCATCGATCTGCGAGATGAAATAGACCCCCTGGCCATCGGCATAGGCGATCGTGCGCAGCCCGGGCGCATCGCCCGCGCAACGGTAATGGTTCGAGACCTGACAATTGTGCATCTGCACCGTCATCTCGAGCTCACAGCCCGGCGGCGGGGTGAAGCCCCCCGCGCAGGCGAGACCCGGGGCCAAAAGCCCCCCGATCATCGCCCAGGTCGCCAAAGATGCACGCACCCTGATACCCTTCCGTTGGCCCGGCCGCGCTTATTGCGCCGCCACCGAAGCCGTCGCATCGAGGAATTTCACGATCTCGTCGGCGGCTTCGCGCCCGTCACGGATCGCCCAGACCACGAGGCTCGCGCCCCGCACGATGTCGCCCACCGCGAAAACGCCGGGCAGGCTGGTCATATGGGTCTTGAAATCGGCCTTGATCGTGCCCCAGCGGGTCACGTCCAGCCCCTCGACGCCCCAGAGCTTGGGCAGATCCTCGGGCTCGAAGCCGAGCGCCTTGATCACCATCTCGGCGGGCTCCTCATAGATCCCGCCCTCGATCGGCTCGGGCGCCTGACGGCCCGTCGCATCGGGCTGGCCGAGCTTCATGCGCTGCACCGTGACCGAGGCCACCGGGTTGCCCGAAAAGCCCTTCGGCGCCGCCATCCAGACGAATTCGACGCCCTCTTCCTCGGCGTTCTGCACCTCGCGCTGCGAGCCGGGCATGTTGGCGCGGTCGCGGCGATAGAGGCATTTCACCGATTTCGCGCCCTGACGGATCGCCGTGCGCACACAGTCCATCGCCGTGTCGCCGCCGCCGATGACGACCACGTTCTTGCCCTCGGCATTATAGGTGCCGTCGGTGAACTCGGGCACATCGTCGCCGAAGCTGAGCTTGTTCGAGACGGTGAGGTAATCGATCGCGCGGATGATCCCCTCGGCGTCCGCACCCGGGTCGCGCAGGTCGCGCGTCTTGTAGACGCCCGTCGCGATCAGCACCGCATCATGCTTGCCGCGGATCGCGTCGAAGGAGATATCCTCGCCGACCTTGCAGTTCATCACGAATTCGACGCCGCCCTCTTCGAGCTGCTTGATCCGCGCCATGACGACATCTTTCTCGAGCTTGAAGCCCGGGATCCCGTAGGTCAGCAGACCGCCGGCGCGGTCGTAACGGTCATAGACGGTGACCTGCAGCCCCGCGCGCCGCGCCGCATCCGCCGCCGCAAGGCCCCCCGGGCCCGCGCCGATGATGCCGATCGACTCGGCGCGCTCGACGCCCGGCTTGACCGGCTTCACCCAGCCCATGTCCCAGGCGGTATCGGTGATGTATTTCTCGATCGCGCCGATCGTGACCGTGCCGTGGCCCGATTGCTCGATGACGCAATTGCCCTCGCACAGACGGTCCTGCGGGCAGATCCGGCCGCAGATCTCGGGGAAGGTGTTGGTGGCCTGGCTGATCGCATAGGCCTCCTCGAGGCGGCCCTCGGCGGTCAGCCGCAGCCAGTCGGGGATGTTGTTGTGCAGCGGGCAATGCGAATGGCAATAGGGCACCCCGCATTGCGAGCAGCGCGAGGCCTGCTCGGCCGCTTTCGCATCGGCGAATTCGCGATAGATCTCGTGGAAGTCATGGGAGCGCACGCTCGCGTCGCGCTTCTCGGGAGTCTCCTTCGCCGTCTTGACGAATTTGAGCATACGTTGCTGGGCCATGGCTGCGCCTCCCTGACGGAAATGGGTCTGGGCGCAGTTCTAAACCGGGTCGAAAAGGAATAAAAGTCAGCAATGGTGACCTAAAACCGGAAAATATGCGACCGAAGCGCACATGTAGCGCCTCGGAGCGCCGATTTTAGGTAACACGAGCTGACCTTTCGGTCAGAAACCCAACAATAGCGCGCCCAAAGCCAGGCTGCCGACGATGATTCGCCACCAGCCGAAGAGCCCGTAGCCATGCCGGCTGACGAAGCCAAGCAGCCCCCGCACCACGAAAATCGCCGCGAGGAAGGCCGCCACGAAGCCGATCGCGATCAGATTCATGTCATCCCAGCTCAGCAGATCGCGGCTCTTGTAGAGATCATAGGCGAAAGCCCCCGCCATCGTCGGCATGGAGAGGAAGAAGCTGAACTCCGCCGCCGCGCGTTTCGACACGCCCATCACCATCGCGCCGACAATCGTCGAGCCCGAGCGCGACACGCCCGGGATCATCGCGAGACATTGGAAGAGGCCGATCTTGAACGCCGTGCCGAGCGAGAGCGCCTGCGCATCATCGACCCGCACCGGCAGGTCGAGCTTGTCGACCCAGACGAGGATGATCCCGCCGAGGATCAGCATCACCGCGATCAGCATCGGCGTCTCGAAGAGCACCTGCTTGATGATGTCATGTGCCGCGACGCCGATCGCCACCGCCGGCAGGAAGGCGAGCAGAACCGAGCCGATGAACCGCCGCGCCGCCGGATCATGCGGCGCCGAGGCGAAGACATGCACGAGCCGCCCCGCATAGACCCCGAGGATCGCGAGGATCGCGCCGAGCTGGATCACCACCTCGAAGGTCTTGCCCGTCGAGTTGAAGCCAAGAAAATGACCGGCCAACAGGATGTGGCCGGTCGAGGAAACGGGGATGAACTCGGTGAGCCCTTCGAGCAGACCGAGGATCGCCGCGATCAGGCTCTGGCTCATCACGACGACTTGCGCAGGTTCTTCGCCGAAGCCTTGATCGCGTCATATTGCCCGTCGGGCCGGAACGGCCAGAGGTAATCGGGCAGCACCGCGCCCATCGGCGTCGGTTTGATGCCGAGATCGGCGAAGGTCTTGGCGCCCTCGGAGACGACATTGTCGCGCTTGAGGTTGGCGATCTGGTCATTGGTCAGGATCTTGTTGGTGATCAGCCCGCCGGTCAGCATCTGCACCGCATCGCCCGCCGTCGCGATCGCGCCCGCGACAAAGCCCGGCAGCGAGATCACATAGCGGTGGCGGTTGATGATCTTGAGCATCCGCTCCATCAGGCCCTTGAACGTGTCGACATCGGGGCCGCCGAGCTCATAGATGCCCTGCGCCTTGCCCTCGGCGCCGAGCACCGCGGCCTTGGCCACGTCATCGACCCAGACGGGCTGGAATTTCGTCGCGCCGCCGAAGATCGGCAGCACGGGCCCGAATTTCACCATCGCGGCGAATTTGTTGAAGAACTGATCCTCGGTGCCGAAG
Organism: Rhodobacter xanthinilyticus; assembly: GCF_001856665.1. Taxonomy (NCBI): domain Bacteria; kingdom Pseudomonadati; phylum Pseudomonadota; class Alphaproteobacteria; order Rhodobacterales; genus Rhodobacter; species Rhodobacter xanthinilyticus. Next base: position 278,933 of record NZ_CP017781.1, read on the forward strand.
ATCACCGAGGGGCGCAGGATCATCGCCGAGGGGAAGTATTTGAGCACCCCCGCCTCGCCCGCGGCCTTGGTCTTGGCGTAATCGCTGTCGGCCGCCGCATCCGCGCCGATCGCCGAGATCTGCACGAGCGATTTGACGCCTTCCTTGGCGGCGATTCGCGCGATCAGGGTGGCGCCCTCGGCCTGCACCGCCTGGAAGCGGTTGGCGCCCTGCGGCACCAGGATGCCCACGCAGTTGATCACCGCATCGGCGCCCTTCATCGCGGCGCGCACGCTGATATGATCGCGGATGTTGCACAGAACGGGCTCGACCTGCCCCACGGCGCCGTAGGTTTTCACGAAGAGCGCCTCGTTCGGGCGGCGGACGGCGACGCGCACGCGCCAGCCCTCTTTCGCCATGCGTCGCGCGATATACCGCCCGACAAACCCAGAACCGCCGTAGATCGTGACCAGCTTCGACATGGGCTGAGGCCTCTCCGTTTCAATTCGTCGCACCCTGATTAGCGCCAAGCCCCTATTCAAACAAGGCCCTAGGGCGCCTCGGCGGGCCGGAAATCGAGAAGATGCGAAAATCTTGCGATGCCCCGTTGACAGCCCCCGCCGGCCCGGATACATCGCCCCCACATCACCGGCCCAGGTGGCGGAATTGGTAGACGCGCACGGTTCAGGTCCGTGTGCCGCAAGGCGTGGAGGTTCGAGTCCTCTTCTGGGCACCAACTCCCTCGGGAGTTTCGCAAGACCCTCGCTCCGGCGAGGGTTTTTCGTTTTCCGCCCCCCGCTGGCCCTCGGCCAAGGCTTGCCGGCCCGGCGCGGCCCCTGTGGCAAAGCCCGCCCAAACCGCTTATATCTCGCGGCGAAAGACCGAAAGGATCCGGCGTGGCCATTCATCTGCATCGCAACGACCTGCCCGAGGGCCTCGATCTCGGGCCCATCGTCGCCATCGACACCGAGACCATGGGCCTCGATCCGCGCCGCGACCGGCTCTGCCTCGTGCAGCTCTCGGCGGGCGACGGCTCGGCCCATCTCGTGCAGATCGCCCGCGGCCAGACCGAGGCGCCGCGCCTGTGCCGGTTGCTCGCCGATCCGGGCACCGAAAAGCTCTTCCATTTCGCCCGATTCGATATCGCCGCGCTCTACAACGCCTTCGGGGTGGTCACCGCGCCGGTCTTCTGCACCAAGATCGCCTCGAAGATGGTGCGCACCTATACCGACCGGCAGGGGCTGAAATATCTCCTGCAAGAGCTCGTCGGCGTCGATATCTCGAAACAGCAGCAGACCTCGGATTGGGGCGCGCCCGAGCTGACCCAGGCGCAGCTCGACTATGCCGCCTCCGATGTGCTGTATCTCCACAAGCTGCGCGCGGTTCTGGCCGAGCGGCTGGCGCGCGAGGGGCGCACCGATCTGGCGCAGGCCTGCTTCGATTTCCTGCCCACCCGGGCGCGGCTCGATCTGCTCGGCTGGGAGGAGCCAAATGACATCTTCCACCACTGAATACCTCGCCACCGCCCGGCGCGTCATCGCCGACGAGATCGAGGGGCTGCGCCAGCTCTCCGAGACGCTCGACGCGGGCTTTGGTGCGGCGGTCGAGCTGATCCTCGGCGCCAAGGGGCGGGTGATCGTCTCGGGCATGGGAAAATCGGGCCATATCGGGCGCAAGATCGCGGCGACACTGGCCTCGACCGGCACGCCCGCGCAATTCGTCCACCCCGCCGAGGCGAGCCATGGCGATCTCGGCATGGTCACCGCGGCCGATGTCGCGCTCGTGCTCTCCAATTCCGGCGAGACGCCGGAGCTTGCCGATCTCATCGCCCATACAAGGCGCTTCGCGATCCCGCTGATCGGCGTCGCCTCGCGCCCCGAGTCGACGCTGCTACGCCAGGCCGATGTCGCGCTCGTGCTGCCGCGCGCGCCCGAGGCCTGCGGCTCGGGCATCGTGCCGACCACCTCGACGACGATGACGCTCGCGCTCGGCGATGCGCTGGCGATCGCGCTGATGGAACATCGCAAGTTCACCCCCGAACATTTCCGCGCCTTCCATCCGGGCGGCAAACTCGGCGCGCGGCTCGCCAAGGTCGGCGATCTGATGCATGCCGAGCTGCCGCTCGTGCCCGAGACCGCGCCGATGTCCGAGGCGCTTCTCGAGATCTCGCGCAAGGGCTTTGGCGTCGTCGGCGTGACCGATGCCACCGGCGCGCTCACCGGCATCATCACCGACGGCGATCTACGCCGCCACATGGACGGCCTTCTGACCCATACCGCGGCCGAGGTGATGACCCGCGCGCCGCGCACCATCGGCCCCGGGGCGCTGGCCGAGGCCGCCGTCGCGCTGATGAACGATCGCAAGATCACCTGCCTTTTCGTGCTGGACGGCGCGCGCCCGGTCGGCATCTTGCATATCCACGATCTTCTGCGCGCCGGGGTGGCCTGATGCATTACGACAACCGCCATTCGATGCTGGTGGCCTGGGCCAAGGTCGCCCTGCCGCTGAGCGCGCTGGCGCTTCTGTCGGTGCTGTTTCTCTTCTCCGGCAAGGCCGACCCGGAGATGGCCCAGCTTTACGCCAAGGTCGATGTCGCCGAGCTCGCGCGCGAGCAGCGCATGACCGCGCCGGAATATTCGGGCATGACCGAGGATGGCGCGGCGCTCACCGTGACCGCGGCCGCCGCCCGCCCCGATACCGATGGCGCGGGCGCCTCCGCCGCCGATCTGAAGGCGAAACTCGAGACGCCGGGCGGCTTCACCGCCGATCTCGCCGCGAAGGCGGGGCGTATCGACCCGGGCTCGGGCGCGATCGTGCTCAGCGATCAGGTCACCGTGCAGACCTCCTCGGGCTACCGGCTCGCGACGACGAAGCTCGAGGTCGCGACCGACCGCACCGCGCTGACCGCGCCCGAGCCCGTGCGCGCCGAGGGGCCCTTCGGCACGATCACCGCCGATCAGATGCGCCTTGGCACCTCCGAGAGCGGCGCGCAGGATCTGGTTTTCAACGGCCACGTTCGGCTGCTATATCAGCCGCAAGAGTGAGGTAATCATGGCGCTTCCGTCCCGCCTTCTGGCCGTTTTCCTGATGCTTGCGCCGCTGCCCGCCAGCGCGCAGCAGGTGGCCTTCGCCGGCCTGCGCGCCGATACCGCCGCCGCGGTCGAGGTCTCGGCCGACAGCCTCACGGTCAACCAGGCCGATGGCACCGCCGTCTTCACCGGCAATGTGGTGATCTCGCAAGGCGACATGCGCCTGAAGGCCGCCACCGTCGAGGTCGAATATGGCGCCGACCGCACCAGGATCGCCCGGCTCCATGCCTCGGGCGGGGTGATGCTCGCCTCCGCCACCGAGGCCGCCGAGGCGCGCGAGGCGGTCTATGAGGTCACCTCCGGCCAGCTCGTGATGACCGGCGATGTCTTGATGACCCAGGGCGAGAATGTCATGTCCGGCCAGAAACTCGCCGTCGATCTGAAGACCGGTACCGGCCAGATGGACGGCCGCGTGCGCACGATCTTGCAGCCGGGAGCCAACTGATGGCCGATCTGAGCCTTGCCGAGGGGACGGGCGGCCTGCGCGTGGTCAAACTGCGCAAGAGCTACCGCAAACGCCCGGTGATCCGCGATGTCTCGCTCGATCTCAACCGCGGCGAGGTTGTGGCGCTGCTCGGCCCGAACGGCTCGGGCAAGACCACCTGCTTTTACAATATCGCCGGCCTGATCACCCCCGATGCGGGCCAGGTTCTGATCGACGGGCGCGAGGTCACCGGCCTGCCGATGTATCGCCGCGCCAAGCTCGGCATCGGCTACCTGCCGCAGGAGGCCTCGATCTTCCGCGGCCTCTCGGTCGAGCAAAACATCATGGCCGTCCTCGAGATCGCCGAGGAAACCCCGCACAAGCGCCGCGAGCGCCTCGAGGAGCTCTTGGGCGATTTCTCGATCGGCCATTTGCGCCACGCCCCGGCGCTTGCGCTCTCGGGCGGCGAGCGGCGGCGCGTCGAAATCGCGCGCTGCCTCGCGGCCGATCCGAAATATCTGCTGCTTGACGAACCCTTCGCCGGCGTCGACCCGATCGCGGTGGGCGAGATCCGCGCCCTCGTCGCCCAGCTCAAGGAGCGCGGCCTTGGCGTGCTGATCACCGATCACAACGTCCGCGAAACCCTCGAAATCGTGGACCGCGCCTATATTCTGCACGACGGCAAGGTGTTGATGTCGGGCACGACCGACGAGGTGGTGCGCGACGAGAATGTGCGCCGCGTCTACCTCGGCCAGAATTTCCGGATCATCTGACGCTGCGCTGCGGCGAAAGTGACCCGTTGACACCCTCCTCAAACCGTTCCCAAATGAGACAAATGCGTGAACATGGCCCCATTGCCCGAGCTCCCTTTCCGCCGATTCCGGCAGGGCTCAGCCATTGCCCGGCGGCCTTTCCGCAGACCCCCTTTCAAGCATTTAACCGGACGGAAACCTGGATGTGTCATCCCGGTTCCGGCCACTGACGTGAAGGAGAAGCCATGCGGTATCAGATCAGCGGAAAACAGCTCGACGTGGGTGAAGCTCTGCAATCCCATGTGAAGTCTGAACTCGGCGAAACGGTGGACAAATACATGCAACGTCCCACCGATGCGACCGTGGTATTTTCGCGCAATGCGCATGAGTTCCTGTGCGAGGCGACCGTGCACCTGTCGACCGGGCTGACCGCCACGGCGACCGGCCACGCGACCGAAGTCTATGCGGCTTTCGATCAATGCCGCGAGAAAATGGACAAGCAGCTGCGCCGCCACAAACGCCGCCTGAAAGACCACCACCGCGAGCGTTCACAACCTGTTGAATTCGACGCAGCCGGGCTGTATGTGCTCGCCGCGGAAGATGACGAGTCGGCCGAGGGCGACAGCCTCGCTCCCGTGATCGTGGCCGAGATGGAGACCAAGGTCCCCACGATCTCGGTCGGCGAGGCGGTGATGCAGATGGAGCTCTCCGACAAGCCGTTGCTCGTGTTCCGCAACGAGAAACATGGCGGGGTCAATGTCGTCTATCGCCGTGAAGACGGCCATGTCGGCTGGATCGACCCGCGCAACAGCAAGTGAGCGCCTGACATGGCAGGCGCGGAAAAAGGACAGATGGATCTTTCCACCCTGCTCAAGCCGGGCGCCGTCAAGGTGCTGGCCAATGTGACGAGCAAGAAGCGCCTGTTTCAGGATCTCGGTGATATCGCGCATTCAGCCTACGGGCTGGATGCCACCCAGACCGTGGACGCGCTGCAGGAGCGCGAAACCCTCGGGCCGACCGGCGTCGGCCATGGGGTCGCGCTGCCGCATGCGCGTCTGCATGGGCTGAAAACGGTCGTGGGGGTGTTCCTGCGGCTGGAAAAATCGCTCGATTTCGATGCGGTGGATCGTCTGCCCGTCGATCTCGTCTTCGCGCTCTTCGCGCCGAAGGATTCGGGCGTCGATCATCTCAAGGCGCTGGCGCTCGTCTCGCGGACCATGCGCAACGCCGAAACCTGTGCGAAACTGCGCGCCAATACCGATCCGGCGGCGCTGCATGCGGTGCTGACCGCGGCGCAGGGCGGCGCGCAAGCGGCCTGATCAGGCCGCCCGCCACGCCCCGAACCCGAATTGCATGAAATCGCGCGTGTAAGCCTCGCGCGCGGCCGCCTCGAGCTCGTCGGTCCAGACGGAGGCGAGCTTGACCGGCGCGGTATCGGCCTCGGGCGCGGCAAAGGCCGGCGCCGCGACCCCGGCGGCGCGCGCCAGATAGGCCAGATCCTCCGCGAGGCTCTCCTCCCGCGCCAGCAGATCGGGCGCGGAAAACCCGGCAAAGGCCTGCACCATCGCCGACTGGCTCGCCCAGATCGCCTGCACCGGCAGGCTCGTCTGCGCATTCAGATTGGCCTTGAGCCAGCGCAGCCACGCCAAGAGCGCCGCGCCATAATCCCCCGCGCCGAGCGCCTTGCCCTCCTCGGGCAGCGGCAGCTTGTAGGTCTTGCGCAACACCGCCCGCGTCTCCGCCATCCCCGGCCAGGCGAGCACCGCCGCAAAGGCCAGATGCGCCCGCATCAACGGGTGGCGCAGCACCGCGAAACTGCGATGCCCCGGGTGGCGGCGCTTCCATTGCCGCAGGGTCTTTTGCGAAAACGCCTCCTCGAGCGGCCCGATCTTCGCCAGCCAATCGCGCACCGGCGCATCGAGCGCGGGCCGGATCGGCATGTAAAGCAGCCCCGCCTCCTTGCACGCCACGAAGCCGGGCACATTGGGCCCCCGGCGCGGCTCGAAATTCGGCGTGCGCGAGAGGTTGAAACGGTCCATCCGCGCCAGCGACGCCTCCATCGCCGGGAAATTGCCGACCTTCGCCTCCAAGGGCTCGGGGTTTTGCGGCACGAGGCTCGAGGGCAGCGCCTCGAGCCGGTCGGCCACGCCCAGCCATTCCGCCAGCCCGTTCAGCACGCCAAGATCCTGCGCATCCTCGTAATCGATGTAAAACGCCGTCTGGCCGCTCACCTGCAACCCATGCATCAGCCGGATCTGAAACGCCTGCAGCTCGCCCAGATGCGCCTCGAACTCGCCCGCGTCAAAGAGCGCCTGCGCCGCCTTGCGGTGGCGCGCATCGCCGAGCTTCCATTGCCCCGTCGCCCGCGCGATCTTCAGGCTCACATAGCTCTCGATCGGGTTGCGCGTCAGCACGATCTTGGCACAGCGCCGGTCGGCGAGCATCTCGTCGAGCACGCGCGGGTCATGGTCGTGGAAATAGCGACAGCCGTTGAGCCCCTCGGCCCGCCGGATCCGCCGCCACAGCTCATGCGGATCGGCGTCGCGCTCGGCCATGCTCACGCCCAGAAGCTCCGCCCGTTTCGGATAGCCGATCAGCGCCGGGTTGAACGCCTCGCCGTGGCAACACACCCCCTTGAGCTCGTTCAGCGCCGCCTCGAGCAGGTTCGAGCCGGTGCGCATCTCGGCGAAAATCACGAAGCTCTCGAAATTCGGCATGTCACTTCACAAGATAGGGGCGCCCGCGGCGCAGGGAATTGGGGCGCGGGTCGCCGCCGACGGGGAAATCCCCCATCAGCCGCGGCTGCATCCCCTGGTTTTTCAAATTCTGCAGGAATTGCCCGAAGCCGGTCAGGTCGACCATCTGCGGCGCCTCGGTCAGCCGCCGCGTCGCGCGCGGGCTGATCTCGTCGATGATCGTCTGCAGGGGCTCCATCGGGTTCTCGATGAAATCCGCCATCGTCCAGATCCGCACCCGCGCCTTCACATACATCGAGCGCAGGATCGTCACATGCGCGAGCTCGATATTTTGCAGCCGCGCCGCCTCGCGCCGGATCTCGGCGAAATTCAGGTTCGAGCGGAACAGCGGCACCGCCCAGGCGCCGGTGATCACCGAGATCTGCGCATTCGGGTCGGTCGCGGTGAACCAGTCGATATCCTTCTGCGTGTCGCGCGGCGAATACATGAAACACTGCCGCTCGCCGCGCGAGTTCCAGATCACATTGGTCAGGAAGGCGCGCGGGTTGTAATCGCGCAAGATCGCCGAATCGGGCAGACAGCCGTTGAACATCGCGTCGCCGCCGGCAAATTCGGCGCGCTCGGGCGCGAAAAGGTGCCCATGCACCCGCGCGCCGACATGTTTCGAGAGCCACCCCTCGAAATTCTCGAAGAGGTCGGTGAAGCCCTGAAACACCGAATAGGGCGCCGAGGTCTTGCCGTTTTCGCGGTCTTTCAGCGGGAAGCGGCTTTGCATGTAAAGGCCCGGGCGGCCCTTCGTGCGCCGCTCGACCGCCTTCGAGAACAGCCGGTCGATCTTGGCGGGGTTCGGCTCGGCGGGGGTCTCGGAGGCCGCGCGCGGCGACAGAAACGCGCTGTAGAGCCGGTCGGCCTTGGGCCAGATCTTGCGCGCGACAAAACAATCCGACCGGCGCAGGAGCTGCAGGTGATCGTCGTAGAAGATATGCGGCTTGCCCTGGAAATCGAACTTCGAGAGCGTGAGCGAGCGGCTCTCGATCGAGGTGGCATAGAGCCGCGCGAGCGTCTGGAAATAGCTCTCGTCGGGGATCCAGACCTTCTTGAAATAGCGGTCGTAGGCCGGGCGCTCGGGGTCTTGCAAGATCGCGCTGAGCGTCTGGCGGGTCAGGCACCACCATTGGCTGCCCAGATGCGGCACCAGCCCGTCGGGGATCCGCCGTTTCAGGCCGAGCCGGCGCTGGAGCGCGACATAGCGGTCGAAGAGCCGCCGCTGGGTCTTCCATGAGAACGGGAAGCGCAGCGTGAAGCGCTCCATGTCGATGCCGCCGACCGTCCAGCCGACATCGGCGGTCGTCACGCTCTCGATGAAATCGGTCTGCGGGCGGGCGTCGAGATAATCGGTGAGCTCCTGCACCGGGCGCAGCGGCAGGCAGGCCCCCGAGGCGAGGTAGACATGGCGCACCTCCTCATGGCGCGCGAGCATCTGCTCGGCCCCCGCCTGCGCCGCGGCGACGAGCGACCAGGTGCCCCAATCGCATTTGAACCGCTTGCAGAAGGAGACATTGGGCAGATCGGCCAGGCTGCGCCCGAGCGCGCCGAATTCATGCGCGGGCACGCGCTTGTCGACATGGATGACCACCGGCGCGTCATGTTCGGCCCAGTAGCGCGCGACCTGCGCGGCCCGGTCGAGCGCCGTGTGGCACATCATGATGAAGCCGACCGTCACCCGCGCCCCCTCACGCCCAGTTGCCCTTCGACATCAGCCCGAGGATCTCGAGCTGGCGCCAGTTGATATATTTCTCCGACCATTTGCACCACAGATCGGGCTCGCGCGCGAGCTTGTCGGAATAGGCCTTGTATTCGCGCGAGCCGGCGAAATGTTCGCGCCGCTCGAGCTCCTCGGCGACCTTGGCGGTCAGCGGCGAGAGGAATTTCGCATGGAGCAGACAGCCCGACGCCTTCTCGCCGCCCCATTCGTCATAAACCGTATTCAGCCCGCGCGGCAGGATCATATGGGTCGAGGAGGCGAAAGCGAAGCCCTTCTCCCATTTCACCAGCGGGATCTTGTTCAGCGAAGGCGCCGCCAAGGGCTTGTCCGCAAAGAACATTCTTGCCCGCGGCCCGCCCTGGATCCAGAGGTTGTGAAATTCCGTATTTTTGGAAATCATGTAATTCCCGCTGTCGAACCAGCAGGCGATCTCGAACGGGTCCTGCCCCTCGCGATAGGGCTCGGCATCGATCGGGCCCTTGGGATACATGTCGAGCAACATCGCCGGGAAAGAGCGGATGTGATAGGTGTCGAGCCAGTCGGTCAGCGCGTTGATCGGCCGGGTGTCGCAAAACGGGTAGACGAAGAACTCATCCGGGTCGACCGTCAGCGTCCAATGCCCGGTGCCGTATTTGCGCAAGAGCCAGTTCATCCAGTCGACCCCGAAACGCGAGCGCTTGTAGCTCGCCTCGGTCCGCCAGAGCGAGACATCCTCCTGCGCGGCGAGATACTCGGCCGAGCCGTCGTCCGAGCCGTTGTCGACGATCAGGAAATGCCCGATCCCGAGCTCGCGGTAATAGCGCAGGAAGAACGGCAGCCGGATCCGCTCATTGCGCAGCGTGACGAAGGCGAGCACATCGCCCTTGCGGATCGCGCCGGTGCGCTCGGCAACAGCCGTCAGCTCGCGGCGTTTGCGAAACGCGCGGAACAGGAAACGCTTGCGTTTGAGGCGCAGGCGATATGACGTCCGAATGCTCACTCCGACCCTCTCCCGCAGGCTTGTCGCAGGGGTTCAGATTGTTTCTCTCACATCTTGTTTAAGACGAGATTGAAATGGTCTGTCCATGTCGGGATGACAATCCTGTCCGATTTTTCCCCGACCGCCCCGTGACCAGCCCGATTTTCCTCGGCCAGTTCCATTATCTTTGTCGCCCAATCATAGCTGTCGTCGGGGTTTGCGTAAATGGCTCTATTGCCAAGCAATTCCCCCGTGACAGGCAGCGGCGCGGCGATCACCTTCGTGCCGCGCCCGGCGGCCTCGAGGAGCGGCAGCCCGAATCCTTCCGCGCGCGAGGGCATCAAAAGCGCATGCGCCCCCGCCACCAGCGCCGCGACAGCGCCATCGCTGAGCCCTGCGAGCTCATGCACCACGCCCTTGAGGGCCCCGAGATGGTCGAGCCGCGCAAAAACTTCGGCGTTGCGCCAGCCGCGCCGCCCGAGGATCAGAAGCCGCGGCGCCGCCTCCGGCCCCTTGCGGCGCAAGATCTCCTCCCAGGCGTCGAGCAGGACCGCGTGGTTCTTGCGCGGCTCGATCGTGCCGAGCGTCACGAAATAATCGGGCATCAGATCGAGATCGGCCGGGATCGCGGCGGGCTCGGGCGCCACCAGATCGACCCCCAGCGGCGCAACGAGACACCGCCCCGCCGCCGCGGGCGCATGGCGCGCGACATCGGCCGCCGTGGCCGCCGAATTGCAGATCAAGACATCCGCCTGCGCCGCCGCGGCCGCAAGCGCGGCGCGAAACCGCTCCGGCTCGCCCTCGTTGGCAAATTGCGGGAAATCGAGCGGGATCGTGTCGTGGATCATCACACCCGCGCGCAGCCCCGGCACGCGCTTGAGCCGCCGCAGGGTCTCCGGGCGCAGCGTCGTCTGCCCGACGTTGAGATAGCTCGCCGGCTGCGGCAGGTTGCGCGCGAGAAGCCCGGTGAGCCCCCGATGCCCCGCCCGCGCCATCGCCCGCGCCCGCAACGCCGCCTCGAGCCGCGCCCGCGCCGTGAACCGCCCGCGCAGCCGGTCGATCCAGGCCGGGCAGGGCAGCGTCTCGGGCGCGCTCAGCCCCGCGAGCAGGATCTCCGCCGCCTTGCCCGGCAGGAGGAGGAACCCGTAAGAGGTGCGGCACAAGAGATAGAGCGGCACCGGCGCGCGGCAGAGCGCCTGCAGATAGGCCATCTCGACCCGGTCCACCCCGGTCAACGGCCCGAGGCCAACGCGCGAGACAAGCCGCGTGATATCGAGCAGTCGCGCGGCGGGCTCAGCTCTCATAGCTGCCGGTTTGATGCCAACGCCAGGCATCGGCGATCATCGTCGCGAGATCGGCGCGCTTGGGCGCCCAGCCGAGCGTCTCGAGCGCCTTGGTCGAGCCCGAGACCAGCACCGCCGCATCGCCCGGCCGCCGGTCGCCCTCGGTGATCGGCACCTCGCGGTTGGTCACCGCGCGGGAGGCGGCAATCACCTCGCGCACCGAAAAGCCCTTGCCGGTGCCGAGGCAGAAGATCTCGGAGCCCTTGCCCGCCTCGAGCCATTGCAGCCCGAGCACATGGGCGTCCACGAGGTCGGAGACATGGACGTAATCGCGGATGCAGGTGCCGTCGGGCGTCGCGTAATCCGAGCCGAAGACGGTGAGCGCCGGGCGCCGGCCGTCGATCGCATCGAGCATCAGCGGGATCAGATGGGTCTCGGGGCGGTGGAACTCGCCGACCTCCGCCTCCGGGTCGCAGCCCGCCACGTTGAAATAGCGGAAGATCACCGAGTTGAGCCCGTGGCTCGCGCCGAAATCGCGCAGCATGTCCTCGATGGCGCGTTTCGAGCCGCCATAGGCGTTGATCGGCGCCTGACGCGTGCCCTCGTCGAGCACCACGCCATCCTGGTCGCCATAGGTCGCGCAGGTCGAGGAGAAGACGAAATCGAGGCAGCCGGCCGCAACCGCCGCCTCGATCAGCGTGAGAGAGGAGAGCACGTTCCCGCGCCAGTATTTGCCCGGGTCCTTCATCGATTCGCCGACGAGGCTGAGCGCGGCGAAATGCATCACCGCGACGGGCTTCCACTTGGCGAAGACCTCGTCGAGCCGCGCGCGATCGGCCAGATCGCCCTCTTCGAGAGGGCCGAACTTGACCGCCTCGCGCCAGCCGGTGACGAAGCTGTCATAGGTGACCGGCACATAGCCCGCCGCCCGCAACGCCTTGCAGGCATGCGAGCCGATGTAGCCCGCGCCCCCCGTGACCAGAACGTGCTTCGCCATCCGTTATTCCGCGGCCGTGCGCATCGCCATGATGTCGCTCAGGTAATCGCCGAATTCGTCGCGCAGATCCTCGCGGGCGAGGCCGAAAGCCACCGTCGCCTGCAGGAAGCCCGCCTTCGAGCCGCAGTCATAGCGCTGCCCGCGGAAGCGGAAGCCATAGACCGGGTTGCCCTTTTCGATCTCCTCGGCGATCGCGTCGGTGAGCTGGATCTCGCCGCCGGCGCCCTCTTTCTTCTTGTTGAGGTTCTGCATGACCTGCGGGGTCAGGATATAGCGCCCGATCACCGCGAGGTTCGAGGGCGCCTCTTCGGCCTTCGGCTTCTCGACCATGCCCTTGACCTTGACCATCGCGCCCATGTCGTCCTCGATGTCGAGGATCCCGTAGGAGGAGGTGCGCTCCTGCGGCACTTCCATCGCGGCGACGACGTTGCCGCCGGTCTCCTGATAGGCTTCCATCATCTGCTGCAGACAGGGTTTGTCGGCGGCGATGACGTCATCGGTGAGCAGCACGGCGAAGGGTTCGTTGCCGAGCATCCGGCGCGCACACCAGACCGCATGGCCAAGCCCGAGCGGGCGGTTCTGCCGCACATAGGCGATCGCGCCCGAATCCATGTTGGTGGTTTTCAGCGTCTCGAGAAGGTCGGTCTTGCCCTTCTTGCGCAGCGAGGCTTCGAGCTCGGGCGCATCGTCGAAATAATCCTCAAGCGCCGATTTGCCGCGCGAGGTGACGAAGATGAACTCCTTGATGCCCGCCGCGCGCGCCTCGTCGATCGCATATTGGATCAGCGGCTTGTCGACGAGCGTCAGGATCTCTTTCGGGATCGACTTCGTCGCGGGAAGGAAGCGGGTGCCCAGACCGGCGACAGGAAAAATCGCCTTCGTGACCTTGCGTTTCATAACTCACCTAAATTGGTTGGCGACAAAATGCCGCCACTGCCCGGGAATTGTAGCTTTGTTTGCAGGGGCAAAACAAGGCGCCGCCCCCTCATGGGTAAACGTTAACGCAAATTTGTGCCTATCAGATGACCGTTTGCGCAAACAATTCTCACGCTGTGCACGCGCTCACCGCGCCGGGCACCGAAATCGCGCGACGCGGGCGCGTTCGCGCGCCACGCGGGCGGCGAAGGAGACCGGCTGGAATCGCTGCTCCTCGCGTTCGGCCCGGCCCCAGAGCCCGCCGTTCTGCTCCCAATAACCATCCGGGTGGAACCAGAGCCGGTGGCGGCGCACCGAGGGCCCGAAAAGCAGGAGCGTGACGATCTCGCCGCGGGCGGCGGCGCGGGCGGCGGCGGGGCGCTTGCGCCAGGCCTGCCAGACGCGGCCCGCGATCGTGCGGCAGGGGCGGGGCCCCGCGGGGAAGGGCAGGAACGCGGCGCCCGCGGGCGCGATCGGCGCCAGCGCCGTGAGCGGGCGCGCCGCCCCCTCGGCAAGCCCCGCCTCGAGGCTGCGCAACAGCCCCGCGATCTCCTGCGGCTCAAGCCCGCCGCCGACCATATAACCCAGCAGCCGCGCGCGCTGCGCCGCGAGGAGCCGCGCCCTCGCCTCGGTGAAATCGGGGCCATCGGGGGCATATTTGCGCCAAAACAGCATCGAGGACGCGCCGATCTCGCTCAGATCGGTGGGCGCGCGGTCGACCGAGCGGCGCGCCGAGGCGGCAAAGCCGTGATGCACCTGCGCCTCGGGCACGATCGCGGTCAGCCCCCCCTCGGCGGCGAGTCGCATGTTGAGATCGGTCTCGTCGAGGTAGAACCGGAACGCCGGGTCGAAGCCTCCGAGCCGCAGCAGACCCTCGCGGCGAAAGGCGCTGTTGGTGCCCTCGGTGCGCACGACCCGCGCGCCGGGGGTATGCAGGCTGGGCGCCGCCTCATCGACCTCGAGCGGGTGATGATAGCCCCAGACATCGGTCCAGCTCGCCTTCCACTGAAAGGAAATGCCATTGCGCCCGCGCACGAACCCCCCCGCCGCCACCACCCGCGGGTCGGCAAACGGCGCGCTCAGGCGCGTGAGCCAGGTCGGCTCGGGCACCGCATCATCGTCGATGAAGGCGACAACCGGCGCCGCGGCCTGCGCGAGCCCCGCATTGCGCGCGGCCGAGATATTGGCCGCGTCAAACGCCACCGTCTTCACCGGCCGCCCCGCGCAAACCGCGATGCCCGCCGGGTCCGCGACCACGATCACCTCGAAATCAGGGTGGTCGAGCTGGCCCAGCGCGGTCAACAGCCGGGCCAGCGCATCGGGCCGGTGGCGCGAGACGACAATCACGCTCGTCCGCGCCGCCGAATCACTCATTCGAGGCCCATGCCCGCCATCATCGCCTCGATCCGGGCGACATCGGAGGGGTTGTTGAGCTCCCAGAACTCGCGCCCGCGCGCCTCGACCTCGGCGCAGAGCACCGCGCGGCCGTTCTCGAGGAAGCGCAGCTGCTCGAGGCCCTCGAGCGTCTCGAGCGGCCCGACCGGCCAGCTCGGATAGGCCGCCAGCGTCTCGGGGCGGTAGGCGTAGACGCCGACATGGTGGAAGACCGGCGTCGGCTCGGCGGGGCCATAGCCCTTGCCGGTGTAGGGGATCACTTCCTTGGAGAAGTAGAGCCCGCGGTTGCCGGCGCCGAAGACCGCGGTGGTGCCGCCGACGCGGCCCTGGGCGCGGTCTTCGCGCAGGCTGGCGAGCATCGCGCCCTCGCAGCGCAGAACCGGGGTGGCGAGCTCGGCCCAGGGGTTGGCCTCGAGGCCCTTGATCAGATCCTCGATGAACCAGGCCGGGGTGAGCGGCGCATCGCCTTGCAGGTTGACGACGATGTCATAGCCGCCGCCGATATTGGCATAGGCCTCGGCGCAGCGCTCGGTGCCGTTGGCGCAATCGACCGAGGTCATCACCACCTCGGCGCCGAAGCGCTCGGCCTCGGCCTTGATGCGGTCATCATCGGTGGCGACGACGACGCGGTCGACGCCCTTGACCGCCATCGCGGCCTCCCAGCTGCGCTGGATCAGGGTCTTGGCCACGCCGCTCGCGCCGGTCAGGGCGACGAGGGGTTTGGCGGGGTAGCGGGTCGACGCATAGCGCGCCGGAATCACGATCAGGACAGACATCATTTCACCAGAAGAACGCCGGGAGCAAAGGCGATGAAGAACGGGTTTGCGAAGCCTTCCTTGCCATAGGTGAAGGGGCTGTGGTCATCGAATCGCACCATCTCGCCGCCCGCGCCGCGCAAAACCGCATCGCCCGCCGCGGTATCCCATTCCATCGTGCGGCCAAGCCGCGGGTAGAGATCGGCCTCGCCCGTCGCCACCAGACAGAATTTCAGCGACGAGCCCGCCGAGGTCATGTCCTTCACGGCATATTGCGCGATGTAATCATCGGTCGCCTGATCGCGGTGCGATTTCGAGGCCACCACCATCAGCCCGCGATTGTCGGGCACCGAGACGGTGATCGGGGTCTGCGGGCCGATCACCTCCTTGTCGAAAGCGCCGGTCTCTTCGACCGAACGGCCATCGGCGAGCGTATAGAAGAGCCGCCCCTTGGCCGGCGCATAGACCACGCCCCGCAGCGGCACGCCGTTCTCGACATAGGCGATATTGACCGTGAAATCGCCGCGACGCTGGACAAATTCCTTCGTGCCATCAAGGGGATCGACGATCAGGAAGGTCGAGACCGCCTGCGCATGGCTCGCCGCCTGCTCCTCGGTCACCAGCGCCATCGCCGGGAACGCCTCCGCCAGACCCGCCGAGATCAGCGCATCGGCGGCCTCATCGGCCTCGGTCACCGGCGAGGCATCGGATTTCGTCTTCACCTCGAAATCGGGGGAATTGTAGATCTCCATGATCTTGTCGCCGGCCTCCAGCGCAAGGCGGCGCATCACATTGACAAGACGATCGAAGTCCATTTTTCCTCCATTCGGCCCTGATCCGGCCCGATTGCCATGTTGTTCCCTTGATCTTATGATGCCACGCTAAGGGAACGGCAAGTTTTCCGGGGCATAATCTCGTCGAAGCGCCAAAACGGCAGGGCCATGTTCAGAGCAGAACGCAGCAATTCGACCCTCGGATCCACCTTCAGCATGCTGGAGCTGATCTACCACGCCACCGTGCGCCAGATCCGCAAATCGCATGGCAACGCGATCTACGGCCTCCTGATGAACATCTTTCAGACGGTGATGCTCGTCCTCGTCTTCTATGTGATGTTCTTCGTCTTCGGCCTGCGCGGCAATTCGGTGCGCGGCGATTTCCTGCTCTATGTGATGAGCGGGATCTTCCTGTTCCTGACCCATACCAAGACGATGGGCGCGGTCTTCGCCGCCGAGGGGCCGACCTCGCAGATGATGAAACACGCGCCGATGACCACCGCAGTCTCGATCACCTCGGCGGCGCTGGGCGTGCTCTATATCCAGGTGCTCTCGGTGGTGGTGGTGCTCTATCTCTACCACGCCGCCTTCACGCCGATCGAGATTTATGACTGGGTCGGCGCCATGGCGATGCTGCTGCTGTCGTGGTTCGTCGGGCTCGCGATCGGGCTGGTATTCCTCGCGATAAAGCCCTGGGCGCCCGATGTCGTCTCGATCGTCCAGCAGATCTATTCGCGCGCGAACATGATCGCCTCGGGCAAGATGTTCCTCGCCAATACCCTGCCGCACAAGATGTTGGTGCTGTTCAACTGGAACCCGCTCTTCCACACCATCGATCAGGCGCGCGGCTATACGTTCATCAACTACAACCCGCATTATTCGAACTGGGAATATCCGCTCTATGTGGCGCTTGCGCTGCTGATGCTCGGGCTGATGGGGGAATATTACACCCGCCAATATGCCTCGATCAGCTGGGGCGCGAAGCGCTGAAGCGGCGGGCGAATCGCCGCCCGCTCAGAGCTTGCGGATCGTGTCGCCGAATTCGATCACCGGCTCGAGCTCGATCACCTCGCCGCCGATCGCCCCGCTATGGGGCCGCCCGGCCACGATCTCGGCCGCCTTGCGCCCGATCTCGCGCCGGCAGGCATCCATCGTTGCGAGCTTGCGCGGCAGCCCGTCGAGCAGATCGACCCCGTTGAACCCCGCCAGACCCAGCTTACCCGGCACGTCATAGCCGTTCTCCAGGCACCACAAGAGCCCGCCCGCGCCGATCATATCGTTGGAATAATAGAGGAAATCGAGATCGGGGGTGCGCTTGAGAATCGCCTCGGTCATCTCGCGCCCCTTCAGGAGCGCAGAACCGCCCTGATAGAACTCGCTGTCGGCCAGCGCGAGCCCCGCCGCCGCCAGCCCCTCCTCGAACCCCTCGAGGCGTTTGCGCGCCCGGTGGTCCTCGGGCATCTTCGTGCCGAGAAAGCCGATCCGCCGATAACCCGCCGCCACGATCGCCTCGGCCATGTGCCGCCCCGCGCGCCGATGCGAGATGCCCACGACCGAATCAACCCCCGCGCCATCGACATCCATGATCTCGACAACCGGCACACCGGCGTTTTCCAGCATCGCCCGCGCGGCCTCGGTATGTTCGAGCCCGGCGATGATCACCCCCGAGGGCCGCCACGACAGCATCTCGTAAAGCACCGCCTCCTCCTTGTCGGGGGAGTAGTTCGTGACCCCCACGACCGGCTGCAACCCGGTGTCCTCGAGCTCCTCCGAGATCCCCGAAAGCACCTCGGGGAACACCAGGTTGGAGAGCGAGGGGATGACGATCCCCACAAGATTTACGCGCTGCGAGGCGAGCGCCCCCGCGATCTTGTTGGGCACATAGCCGAGCGCCTTGGCCGCCTCGAGCACCTTCTCGCGGGTCGCCTCCGAAACATCGCCACGGTTTCGCAGCACCCGGCTCACCGTCATTTCCGAGACCCCGGAGGCCTCCGATACGTCGCGGAGCGTCAGCGGTCGGCGGGGATCCACAGGAGGACGGGGCACGATGATGGCCTTTCTTTGGAGCTCTCTTTGCTTTGACCCAAATATTTCTCTTGCGCAAGGATCTGGCAAGCGCTATGTTAGCGATAACGGCGGAGGAAATAGACTCCGAAAACTCCAAAGCCGCAGACCAGACTATGTGTAGACTCCGATCATGGGCCTGGGATCAATGAGGGGGAGCGGCAAGCGGGCCGCTCCCCTTTTTGCTGCGTTGACGGGTTTTTCTCGCGCCACCTTGCGCGACAGCGCCTTGCCCGCAATAAGGGGGCAGTGGCCCCGTGGCTCAACTGGATAGAGCAGCCCCCTCCTAAGGGGCAGGTTACAGGTTCAAATCCTGTCGGGGTCACCACCCTCCCGCTGGCCGGGCGGACGTCAGTCGCGCGCCCGCTTCAGGAAGTCGACAAGGCCGCACTGACGGATCAGCGCATCGAGGTAAAACACGCTGCCCGCTTTCGTCAGATGGTCGGAATCGTTGTAGATCATCTCGTCGGTGCCCGGGGTTCGGATGCGGCAGGTTGCGTCGTCGCAGAAGAACCTCTCGGAGCCGATGAACAGCACATCCTCGCCGTTGGCCGCCTTTGCCAGGCGCGTGTCGGGATAGGCGAGCCGTTCATGGATCGCCGCGGCGGAGAGCGGGGCGCAGCGGCTGCTCGGGGGGATGTTCTCGCGTGCCCAGGGAAACAGCGCCTGGCACTGCGTCAGATCGTTCCCCGTCGGCGGCACCTGCCCGAGCAGGACGACGCGCGCCCCGGCTTGCCGGATCTGCTGAACCGTATCGGCCAAGGCCTCGTCGAGCACCGCGCGCGACCCGGCCATCGAGAGCGCGGGCTGCGTCTCACCGATCCGCACATAGTTGGCATGGCGCAGCCGCTGCGCGCCCACTGCGGTCTCGCCGCTCGCCAGCGCCCAGCGCGACGCCAGCATGACCACATCATAATCGCCGCTGGTCGCGAGCGCACGCAGGCTCGGGTTCGTGGCGCTGCACCGCGCCCTTGCCTCGGTATTCGTGTCATCCTGGACCGTGACGCCAAAAAGCGGCGGGCAACTGGTCAGGTTGGCCAGATCGACCCGAACCCCCAGCGGCGCGAGCAGATCCCGAAGCCCGAAGCTGAGATGCCCGGCGTGGCTGTCGCCGATCACGAGAACCTTCACCGGGCCCGGGCTTGCGGGGGTGAAGCGGGTGACGTTCAGC
The DNA here is from genome assembly GCF_001856665.1 of Rhodobacter xanthinilyticus. Classification (NCBI taxonomy): domain Bacteria; kingdom Pseudomonadati; phylum Pseudomonadota; class Alphaproteobacteria; order Rhodobacterales; genus Rhodobacter; species Rhodobacter xanthinilyticus. Next base: position 297,949 of record NZ_CP017781.1, read on the forward strand.
GGCTTTCCGGCCGCCTCGGGGGCATAGCGGAAGGTCTCGGAGCGCACCGCAACGTCCGGCCGGGAAAGCTCGGCGAGATAGGCCGGCGTGCGGGTGCCCGGCAGGACTTTGTAGGCAACCGTCGGGCCGATCAGAACACCGGCGGCCACCAGCGTCCCCGCCAGAAAGGGCAGGTTTCCCCAACGCTTGCCCGCCGGCGCCGGGTGCCGGAGGGGTTTTTCGATCAGCGCATAGCTGAGCGCGGCCACCGCGATCGAGACCCCGACGAGGGCAATGCTCAACGGCACCGAGGGCGGATCGGGAAGCCGATAGCGGACATAGACGTAGATCGGCCAGTGAACGAGATAGAGCGAATAGCTGATCAGCCCGATCCAGACCACCGGGCGCGCCATCAGCACCCGCCCGACCGGCCCTTTGTCGCCAAAGGCGATGACCGCGGCCGTGCCGAGGCACGCGCCGAGGCTCAGCACCCCGGGCAGCGGCATATGCTCGTCGATCAGCGCATAGCTGAGCAAGATCGCCGCCATCCCGCCCGCCGCGATCCACGGCGCCGCGCGCGTCGCAAGGATCCGGCGGCGCGCCCCCTCGAGGTGAAAGGCGAGCGCCAGCGAGGCCCCGATCATCAGCTCGAAGGCGCGCGAGGGCAGCAGATAATAGGCCGCGCTCGGGTCGCTCGAGAGCCAGATCTGCGCGATGGCGAGGCTCACCAGCAACACGATCAAGGCGATCGAATGGAGCAGCCGCGGCCAGCGATAGACCGCCAGCAGGACCGTCGGCCAGAAGAAATAGAACTGTTCCTCGACGGCGAGCGACCAGAAATGCAGCAGCGGTTTCATCTGCGCCGCGGTGTCGAAATAGCCGATCTCGCGGTAGAGGTTGATATTCGCGAGCGGCGCGATCGAGAACGGCACCGAGCGCAGGAAGCTGACCAGATCCTTGGCGCCGAGAACCGGATAGAAAAGCACCAGCGAGGCCGCAACGGTGGCGAGCGCGGCGGGCATCAACCGGCGCAGACGGCGCAGGTAGAAGCGGCTGTAGCTGAACCGCCCGGTGCGATCCTTCTCGCTCAGGATCAGCCGGGTGATGAGAAAGCCGCTGATGACGAAGAAGACGTCGACGCCGAGGAACCCGCCGGGCAGGCCGGGGATGCAAAAATGCGCCCAGAGAACGGCGAGAACCGCGAAGGTCCGCAACCCGTCAATGTGAGGCTGGTAGGCAGGTGGGCGTCATGCACTCGGGCTCCGGTGAATAGGGTCAGGAGGTTGCTAAACGAACAGATGACGCGTAGGCAAGGCCGCTGCCGCGCCGATCTCGGGCCGCGCGCGCGCCGCGCCCGGTTTCTGGGCATTCCCCCTGCGTCACGTCGCCTTCGCAGCCGGTTTGAAAGGTCGCGGCCTGCCTCGCCCCCGCAAAGAAAAGGCCCGCCGGAGCGGGCCTTTTGCTTAGGCGTTCCAGGCGCGGTCCTCGCCGCCGAGGCCGCCGATCTGCACCCGCGTCGGCAGGCCGATCCGGTCGAGGATGGTCAGGAAAGGCTTGGGATCGAGCTCCTCGACGTTCTTCATCGTCTTCGCATCCCATTCGCCCGAGGCCACCAGCATCGCCGCCGCCACCACCGGCACGCCCGCGGTATAGGAGATGCCCTGCGAGCCGACCTCCTCATAGGCCTCCTTGTGATCGGCGACGTTGTAGACGAACAGCTCGACCGGCTTGCCGTCCTTCACGCCCTTCACCACATCGCCGATGCAGGTCTTGCCGGTATAATCCGGCGCGAGCGAGGCCGGATCGGGCAGAACCGCCTTCACCACCTTCAGCGGCACCACCTCGAGCCCCTCGGCGGTCTTCACCGGCTGCTCCGACAGGAGCCCGAGGTTCTTCAGCACGGTGAAGACGTTGATGTAATGCGCGCCAAAGCCCATCCAGAACCGCACATCGGCCTTGGGGTAATTCGCGGCGAGCGAATGCACCTCGTCATGGCCCGAGAGATAGGCCCGGCAGGTGCCCACCACCGGCAGATCCCAATCCTGGCCGACCTCGAACATCGCGTTCTCCTGCCAGCCGCCGTTCTGCCAGGAATAAACCGTGCCGGTGAATTCGCGGAAGTTGATCTCCGGGTCGAAATTCGTCGCGAAATAGCGCCCGTGCGAGCCCGCGTTGATATCGACGATGTCGATCGAGGTGACCTCATCCATCTGATCGGCCGCGAATCGCGCATAGGCGTTCACCACGCCCGGGTCGAACCCCGCGCCGAGGATCGCGGTGACGCCCTTCGCCGCGCACAGATCGCGCTTCTTCCACTCGTAGTTGCCATACCACGGCGGCGCCTCGCAGATCTTCTTCGGGTCTTCATGGATCGCGGTGTCGATATAGGCCGCGCCCGTCTCGAGACAGGCATCGAGCACGGTCATGTTGACGAAGGACGAGCCCACGTTGATCACGATCTCGGCGCCCGTGTCGCGGATCAGCGCGGCCACCGCGGCGCTGTCCATCGCATCGACCGCATGGCTCGAAAACGTGCCCGGCACCTTCATCGCGCCCTTCGCCACAACGCCCTCGATGATCGCATCGCATTTCGCGCGGGTCCGCGAGGCGATATGCAGCTCGCCCAGAATGTCGTTGTTTTGCGCGCATTTATGCGCCACGACCTGAGCGACGCCACCGGCACCGATGATGAGCACGTTTCGTTTCACTTCTGCTGTCTCCTTCGATCACAGGACAGGGGAAGGGGGCTGTTCAGGCCCGGGAAAGAGGCCGAAACCTCACGACAGGGAGGACAGGTAATCCTCATAGGTAAATTCGCGCACGAGCTCGACGGTGCCGTTGCCATCGGCGCGACGGATCGCGATCGAGGGCATGTTGACGCCGTTGAACCAGTTCTTCTTGACCATCGTATAGCCCGCCGCATCGGCGATCGACACGCGGTCGCCCACGGCGAGCGGCGCCGCAAAGCGCGCATCGCCGAAGATATCGCCCGCCAGACAGGTCTTGCCCGCGATCTGATACTCGAAATCGCCCTCTTGCGGCAGCTTCGCGGTCTCGCGGTAGATCAGCAGATCGAGCATATGCGCCTCGATCGAGCTGTCGACGATCGCGACCTTCTTGCCGTTGTCGATGATGTCGAGCACCGAGACCTCGAGGCTTGCGGTCCGGGTGATCGAGGCCTCGCCGGGCTCGAGATAGACCTGCACGCCGAGCGCCTCGGAGAACGCCTTCAGCCGCGCCGCCAGCGCCTCGATCGGATAGCCCTCGCCGGTGAAATGGATGCCGCCGCCGAGCGAGACCCATTTCAGCTTCTTCAGGAAATCGCCGAATTCGGTCTCGATCCGGGTGAGCTGTTCGCTGAACAGATCGAAATCGCGATTCTCGCAGTTGTAATGGATCATCACCCCCGAGATCCGCGGCAGCGCCGCCTCGAGGCGCGCCAGATCCCATTCGCCCAGCCGCGAGAACGGCCGCGCCGGGTCGGCCAGATCGAAGCCCGAGGTCGAGAAGCGCGGGTTGAGCCGCAGGCCCATCTCGATATGCGCGGCTTTCTCGCCAAAGCGGTCGAGCTGGCCGAGCGAGTTGAAGATGATCTTGTCGGCGTAGGAAATCGCCTCGTCGATCTCGGCGTCCGACCAGGCGACCGAATAGGCGTGGGTCTCCTTGCCGAATTTCTCGCGCCCCAGCCGCAGCTCGAAGAGCGAGCTCGAGGTGGTGCCCGCCATATAGGGCCGCATCGTGTCGAACGCGCCCCAGGTCGCGAAACATTTGAGCGCAAGCAGAGCCTTCGCGCCCGAGAGCGTGCAGAGCCGCTCGATCTTGCGCATGTTTTCGAGAAGGCTGGCTTCGTCGATCAGGTAGTAGGGCGTCGGAATCATGAGCTCCCCCCGAGGCGGCAAAACGAAGCCGCGATATAGGGCCAACCCCCAAGCGCTGCAAGGAAAATGGGGTCAGTCGACGCGGATCGCCTCCTTGCTAACCGCCAAAGTGTAACCCTTGCGTGAAATGTTGCGCACCAGAAGCTCGGCGACGAGCTGGTTGCCAAGGCCGTCGCGCAGCCGCTTGATGCGCGTCGCGCCCGCCGCCTCGTCGCAGTCCGCCGCCGCGCGCCCCGAGATCACCGCCTCGATCTCGGCGCCCGAGAGGATCTCGTCATCCATCCGCGCCTCGGCGAGCACCGCGAGGGTCTCGATCGCGGCGGGGGTGAGGGTGAAGGCCATGTCGTTGAGCAAGACCGCGTTCTCGCCGCGCAGGATCCGCAGGCTCTGCACCTCGATCCCGGCGCGGTGGATCTCGCTCATCCGCCGGTTCATGCCGATCAGCGTGACCAAGAGCACCAGCGCCGCCACCATCAGCGCGGTCGCGAAGAGCAGCAGGATGAAGATGATCACCCGGTAGGAGGAGAGCACCTCGGCAAAGGCCGTGCCCGATTGCGCGAGCACCTCGAGAAGCCGGATCTCGGTCGCGCCGGTCAGCGCGTTGTTGGCCACGAAGATCTGCTCGACGCGCGCGTTGAAGGCGCCGGCGTCGGGCAGCGCCACGAACAGCCCCGCCGCCGCCAGCGCGAGGATCGCCGCGATCGCGACAACCCCCCAGAGCACCGCGCGGTTGCCCCGCCGCAGGCTCTCAGTAACGAAGGAAATACGGCCCGGCACTGGCTTTTCTCTGCTCCAAACCCTCGGGGCCGAAAATGGACAGGATGGTGAGCAAGGTCCAGCCATCGCGCGCCAGCCGCGGGCCCAATGCGCGGGCGGCCGCCTGTGGCGAACAGGCCGCGTCGGGGAGCTCGGCCACGCCATAATGCAGCCTGAGCGGGCTGTCCTGCTTGGCCTTGTAATCGGCGTAGCAGGCGGCCTGAGCGGGGGCTGCGGCCAGGAGCGCAAGAGCAAGGGCGAGCGGTTTCATCATGCGCCCAAGCTGCGCCGCGGGGCGATGTTATGCAAGAACCAAAGGCCCTTGGCGGGCTGCTATCGGATAACAGGGGGCTGATATTGCGCGGCCGGGGGGCGCGGGCCGAGGGTCGGGGCATCGCAACCGGGCCATGCCCAAGGAGGTCCCCGATGATCCGTTTTCCCTTCCCGCGTCTGACCGCCGCCGCGCTGGTGGGGGCGCTCGCGCTCAGCCCGCTCGCCGCCAGCCCCGCCGCCGCGCTCGACCGCGATGACCGCACCGCGCTGGGCCTCGTTCTGGGCCTCGGCGCGCTTGCCGCGATCGCGGGGGGCGACAGCCATTCCGCGCCGCCCCGCCGGGTCGAGCCGCCGCGCCGCGAGCCCGCCTGGGGCGGGCCGGTCTATCGCGACCGGCACCGCGAGACCTGCGTGATTCGCATCGAGACTGACCGCCATGGCCGCCGGACCGAGCGCTATGGCGCGGGCTGCGACCCGCGTCGTGACGGGGGCCGCGACGGCTATCGTGACCGCGACCGCCGCGACTGGGGCCATGAGCGCGCCGACCGCGATGGCCGGCGCGATATCCACGACCCCTATTTCCTGCGTCGCTGAGGGGGGCGGGGTCGTGAGGGCGCGCGGGGCTCCGTCCCCCGCGCGCTTTTTCGTTGCGCGCCCGAGCGCGGCGCGGCAGGAAAGCGCATGGCAGACAAACCCGATTATTCCTTTGAACTGGCCGCGCAGGCGCGCGGATTTGCGCGCGTCGCGGGGGTCGATGAGGTTGGCCGCGGCCCGCTGTGTGGCCCGGTGACGGCGGCGGCGGTGGTGCTCGACCCGGCGCGGATCCCCGAGGGGCTCAATGATTCGAAGAAGCTGAGTGCGCGGCGCCGCGCCGAGCTCTTCGAGGAGATCGTGGCGAGCGCCGATTATTGCATCGCCCATGCGAGCGTCGAGGAAATCGACGCGCTCAATATCTTGCAGGCGAGCCATCTGGCGATGTGCCGCGCGGTGGCGGGGCTCGCGCGCGCGCCCGGGCATGTGCTCGTCGATGGCAACCGCCTGCCGCGCGATCTCGGCCTCTCGGCCGAGGCCCTGGTGAAGGGCGACGCGCGCTCCGTCTCGATCGCGGCGGCCTCGATCCTGGCGAAAGAGGCGCGCGATCGCCTCATGGTGGATTTGGCGCAACAATACCCCGGCTACGGCTGGGAGAAAAACGCGGGCTACCCGACAAAAGACCATCTGAGCGCGCTCCTAGATTTGGGGGTTACCCCCGTTCATAGGCGTTCCTTCCGGCCCGTGCACAACATCTTGTGCCAAGCAAAAACTGTAACCCCTTGATTCAAAAAAGAATTTGACGGCGAATCCGGTTTGACTCATCTTTGACCCCATAGATCGGCACAAGTCGACACCCGAGCAGACCGGGACCAACGAGGCAGAGATGACAAAAACCAAAACGACTGCGGGGCAGGCGGCGCTCCCGCTCAACCAGATCCTTCCGGGCGATTGTATCGAGATCATGAACAGCTTGCCCGAGGCGAGCGTGGATCTGATCTTCGCCGATCCGCCCTACAACCTGCAGCTCCGCGGCGATCTGCACCGGCCGGATAACTCCAAGGTCGATGCCGTCGACGACGCCTGGGACCAGTTCTCCTCCTTCTCGGCCTATGACCAGTTCACCCGCGACTGGCTCGCCGCCGCGCGGCGGCTGCTCAAGCCCAATGGCGCGATCTGGGTGATCGGCTCCTATCACAACGTCTTCCGCCTCGGCGCCGAGCTGCAAAACCAGGGCTACTGGATCCTCAACGACGTGGTCTGGCGCAAATCGAACCCGATGCCGAATTTCCGCGGCAAGCGGCTGACCAACGCCCATGAGACGCTGATCTGGGCCTCGAAGGGGGAGGGTGCGAAATACACCTTCAACTATGAGGCGCTGAAGGCGCTCAACGAAGGCGTGCAGATGCGCTCGGATTGGGTGATCCCGATCTGCACCGGCAATGAGCGCCTCAAGGACGACCAGGGCGACAAGGCCCACCCGACGCAAAAGCCCGAAGCGCTCTTGCATCGCATCATTCTCGGCACCACCAACCCCGGCGACGTGGTGCTCGACCCGTTCTTCGGCACCGGCACCACGGGTGCGGTCGCCAAGATGCTCGGCCGTGAATATATCGGCATCGAGCGCGAGGAGGCCTATCGCCTCGCGGCGCAAAAGCGCCTCGAGAAAATTCGCAAATTCGATCGCGAAGCTCTCGAAATCACCGGCTCGAAGCGCGCAGAACCGCGCGTTCCCTTCGGCCAGCTCGTCGAGCGCGGCATGCTGCGCCCGGGCGAGGAGCTCTTTTCCATCGGCAACCGTTTCAAAGCAAAGGTTCGCGCCGATGGCACGCTCGTCGGAAATGACGTGAAAGGCTCCATCCACCAAGTGGGCGCACATCTCGAAGGCGCGCCCTCGTGCAACGGCTGGACCTATTGGCACTTCAAGCGCGAGGGCAAACTGGTGCCCATCGACCTGCTGCGCCAACAGATCCGCGCCGAAATGGAGGGGCGCCCGAACTGACGGGCCCCCGATCTCTCCGTTACCGTTACCGCCAGCACCCGTGGTCCGCCCATAGGTGCGACCTTGCCCCGCCGTTCGCTCGGCGGGGTCTTTTGACTTAAGCCTCCGGCGGGCGTATTTGGGCCAAGAAGAAACGGCTGCTTCTTCTTGGTGAAAATACGCCGGGGGTCCGGGGGCGGCGCCCCCGGCGCTCACCACCGGGCTCTCAGTCTGTCTCGAGATGCGCGCGCAATTCGCGCAGGATCGGCAGCGTCGCGCGCACCTTCTCGGGCCCGAGCGCGCGCACCACATCCGCGATCACCGGCATGAACGCCGCCAGCGCCGCATCACGCGCCTGACGCCCGGCGGGCGAGATCGAGACGAATTTGCGCCGCGCATCGTCCCAGTCGGGGCGGATATGGATATGCCCGGCCCATTCGAGCTTCGAGAGCGTGTTGGTCATCGCGCCGCGGGTGACGTGGAAGGTCGCGGCGAGCTGGGCGGGCGTGCGCTCCTCGCCGATATGGGCGAGATGGTTGAGCACCGAGAAATGCGAGATCTCCATGCCCTTCGGCAGAGCCCGGCTCACAAGGTTGCGCGCGAGCTGGTCGACCATGAAGACCTCGGCGAAGAGGGTCGCGGCAAGCGGGTCCGATCCGTCGCTCATGGGCCCTCGAAGGCGCGGTCATGGGTGATCGAGGGCACGCGGGCGCGGGCCTGGGCGACGCGCGCAAGGTCCAGATCGACGAGCGTCACCCCCGGCTCGGTGCCGCCATCGGCCAGAACCTCGCCCCAGGGCGCCACGGCGAGGCTATGCCCCCAGGTCTTGCGCGGCTTGCCGCCATGCGCGGCATGGGTGCCGCATTGCGCCGGCGCCAGCACGAAACAGGTGTTCTCGATCGCCCGCGCGCGGATCAGGCTCTCCCAATGCGCGGCACCCGTGGTGTCATTGAAGGCCGCGGGCAGGGTCAGGATCTCCGCCCCGCCGTGCGAGAGGCGGCGGAAAAGCTGCGGGAAGCGCAGATCGTAACAGATCGCCATCCCGAGCCGCGCAAAGCCCGCATCCGCCACCACCGCCCGCGTGCCGGGCCGGTAGCCCTCCGATTCGCGGTAGCGCTCGGTCGGCGAGACATCGACGTCGAACATGTGGATCTTGTCATAGCGCGCGGCGATGGCGCCATCGGGCGCGATCAGGAAGGAGCGGTTGGCAAACCGCCCATCGGCATCGCCCGTCTTGATCCCGAGCGAGCCGATCAGCAGCCAGACCCGCGCCGCCGCCGCCTCGGCGCGCAGAGCGGCCAGGGTCTCATCCGCCTCTTCGGGCCGCAACAGAGCCTGCTGCAGCGCCCGGTCCGAGGAGAGCATGTTCGTGCATTCCGGCGTCAGCACAATGCCCGCGCCCGCCGCGGCCGCCTCGCGCACGAAGCCCACCGTCACCGGCAGGTTGGCCGCCGGATCATCGGAAACCGAAAGCTGGACGAGCGCGGCCTTCATCAATCGGCCAGCATCGGGTCGAGTTTGCCCGCCGCGTCGAGCGCGTGGATATCGTCACAGCCGCCGACATGCTGCCCGCCGATGAAGATCTGCGGCACCGTGCGTCGCCCGCCCGCGCGCTCCATCATCGCGACGCGCAGCGCCGGATCCGCGCCGACATCGGTCTCCTCGAAGGCGACGCCCTTGCGCGCGAGCAGGTCCTTGGCGGCGATGCAATAGGGGCAGGTGCGGGTGGTGTAGATCTCGACGCGTTTCATGATGTCCTCTTTACCCTGTCAGGATAGGAGGATTTAGGGCTCTTTCGCAACGCGCGCCAGTGTCAGCACCACGACTTTTTGCGCCCCGGCCTCGCGCGCGGCCTCTGCCGTGGCGGTGAGCGTGGCGCCGGTAGTCAGCACATCATCGACGATCAGGACCGCCCGCCCCGCGATCTGCGCGCGGTATTTCGGCCGCAGAGCGATGGCGCCGGCGAGGTTTTCGGCCCGCGCGGCGGCGCTCAGCCCCTCTTGCGGGGGCGTGGCGCGGGTGCGCTCGAAAAGATCGGGCAGACAGTCGAGCCCCGCCTGCCGCGCCACCGCCTTGGCCAGCAGCGCCGATTGGTTATAGCGCCGCTTCAAGAGCCGCAGCCGATGCAGAGGCACCGGCGCGACGATCATCCCTGGCTCGAGGATCGGCCCGGCGGCGCGGTGCATCCAGCCCGAAAGCGGCCGCGTCAGATCCAGCCGATCGCCATGTTTGAACGCCAGGACCAGCCGCCGCCCGGTGCCGGAATAGACCATGGCCGCCCGCCCCCGCTCCCACGCGCGGGGCGCGCGCAGGCACTCATCGCACAGAACCTGCTCCGCCTCCTCCCCCGGCAGCGGCGCCCCGCAGCAATCGCAGGCGAGCCCGAGTATGAAGCTCGTCTCGCCCCAGCACGCCCCGCAAAGCCCGAACTCGCCCTCGACCCGCTCGCCACAGGCGATACAGCGCGGCGGAAACACGGTCTGCATCGCCGCCGTTGAAGCCAGCCGGATCCCCGCTAGCATCCCCTCGCGAACCGCCGTAATGTCCAGCCCCATCATGACCACTCCGCCCCAACTCACCGACCGAGCCGCGCTCCTGCGCAACCGTTCCCGAGCCGCCGCCGACCCCGCGCTGTTTTTGCACGAGGACGCGGCCGTCGAGCTTGAGGAAAGGCTGAACGAGGTTAACAGAACGTTTACAGACCCGGCGATCGTGACGAATTTCCCCGGCCCGTGGCAGAAAATCCTGCCCGGGGCGAAGATCGTCGCCGATGACGAGCTGCTCGATCTTACCCCCGGCGCGCATGATCTCGTGGTCCATGCGATGTGCCTGCATTGGGCCAATGACCCGGTCGGGCAGATCGTGCAATGCGCGCGCGCGCTGCGCCCCGACGGGCTTTTTCTCGCGGTGATGTTCGGCGGCCAGACGCTCTCCGAGCTGCGCGCGGCGCTGGCCGAGGCGGAGGCCGCGGTGACTGGCGGGCTCAGCCCGCGGGTTCTGCCGATGGGCGAGATCCGCGACCTCGGCGCGCTGTTGCAACGCGGGGGGCTCGCGCTGCCGGTGGCCGATAGCGTCTTGCGCAAGGTGACCTATGCCGATCCGCTGCGGCTGCTGGCTGATCTGCGCGCGATGGGCGAGGCGAATGCGCTCGCCGCGCGCCGGCGTAATTTCACCCCCCGCGCTGTGATCACAGAAGCGATGCGCCGCTATGCCCAGGCGTTTTCCGAGCCCGATGGCCGGGTTCGGGCCAGTTTCGACATGGTTTGGTTGACCGGCTGGAAGCCGCATGAGAGCCAGCAAAAGCCGCTCCGCCCCGGTTCCGCGATGCAAAGGCTGGCGGATGCGCTCAACACCTGCGAGCTGCCGTCGGGCGATAAAGCGCCGAAATAGACCCTGTCTCAGCCCAAAGCGGTGAGAAACCCGCGCGACCACCAATGCACGTCGCGCCGCGAAAGCGTGGTCATCAGCGCCTCATGCCGCCGGCGTCGCTCGGCCAGCGGCATGGTCAGCGCGGTCAACATCGCTCCCGCCATCTGCTCGGGGTCATGAGGGTTCACGATCAAGGCCTCGCCCATCTGCTCGGCGGCGCCGGCAAACTGGCTCAGGATCAGCACGCCCGGGTTCGCGGGGTCCTGGGCTGCGACATATTCCTTCGCAACCAGGTTCATCCCATCCATCAGCGGCGTCACGAGCCCGATATCCGCCGCCCGGTAAAGCCCCGCCAACATCTCGCGCGGCACGGGCCGGTTGATGAACCGGATCGGCGCCCAGGTGATATCGGCATAAGTGCCGTTGATAGGGCCCGAAAGAGACTCTGTTTCAGCCCGAATCGAGTCATAAGCGGCCACCCCCTCACGGGTCGGGGGCGAGATCTGGATCAGCGAGACATGCCGGTGCCAATCCTCCTGACGGGCCAGAAACTCGCCAAAAGCGCGGAACCGTTGCGGCACGCCCTTGGTGTAATCGAGCCGGTCGACGCCGACCATCAGCCGCCGCTCGGCCTTGCGGATCCCGGCGGGCAGCTTATCGATCTCCGCCGCGGCGAGCTCGGCGAAGTCGCGCGCGTCGATCGCGATCGGGAAGGCGGCGATCCGGGGCTGGCGCGGGGCGAGATGCACGAACCCGCCGGAAAGCTCGCTCGCGCCGCCGATCTCGACCATCGCATCGGTGCAGTTCTTCACATCGCGCTCGGCCTGCAACCCGACCAGCTCATAGGCCGCGAGCCACTGACAGAGCTCGGCGCCATTGGGCAGCGCCTGGAGCGCGAGCGGCGTCGGGAAGGGCGTGTGCAGGAAGAACCCCATCCGGTTCTTCGCCCCGAGCTGGCGCAGATCATAGGCCAGCGGCAGAAGGTGAAAATCATGCACCCAGATCCTGTCATCAGGCTCTAACATGGCCAAAAGCAGCTTCGCGAGGCGCCGGTTCGTCTCCTTGTAGGTCGCCAGATACTCGCCACGGATATCGAGCAGATCGGTCCGCCCGTGAAACAGCGGCCAGAGCACCGAATTGGCATAGCCGTGGTAATAATTCGCCTGTTCCTCGGGGCTGAGGTCGAAACAGAGCCGCCGGAAGGGCCCGCCCTCGATCTCTTTCAGGCTCTGTTCCGGCGTATCAGAGACGTTTCCAGAGGTTCCGATCCAGATGCCACCGCGTTCGGTCAGCGCATCGCCGAGCGCCACGACGAGCCCGCCCGAGGGCGTGGGGCCGAGCGGGATGCGGTTGGAAAGACAGATGAGTCGGCCCATCACGCGCCCCCCTCGAGCCAGGAAAGCACCGCCGCCGGGTCCGCCAGCCGATAGCGCGCCGCCGTCTCCCCCGGGCCGACCTTGACGCCATAGCCCCCCTGCGCCGCGGCCCAGGCGATGGCGGGCTCATCGGTCGTGTCATCGCCCAGAAACACCGGCCTGCGCCCGGCAAAGCGGGGCAGATCCCAAAGCCGGGCGAGGGCGCGATCTTTCGACGCAGAGGCCGGGCGCAGCTCATAGGCCATCTTCGCGGGCTGCACCGAAAAACCCGAAAACTGCTGGAGTAGAGACTGAATGAAGGCCTCAACTTCGGGGCCGAAGTCGGGCCGGCTGCGGTAATGCAGCGCCGCGCCATGGGCTTTGGGCTCGTAAAGCAGCCGTTCTGCCCGCGCGAAGGCCGACATGCGCGATTGCAGCGCCGCCAGAGCCTCCGGGGGCGGCGTATCGGCGCCCGAAAGCCCGCGCGCCTCGGCGCCGTGACCGCCGATGATCAGCCCGCCGAAGCCGTCGAGATAGCGCACCAGTTCCGCAAGATTTCGACCCGAAACCAGCGCAAAAGCCCCTCCGAGGGCGCCTTCCAGCGCCGCGAGCCGGGCGGCAAGGCCGGGTGGCAGCGTGATCGCATCGGGGCGCGGGGCGATCTCGACGAGGGTGCCATCGAAATCGAGAAACAGCGCATCGCGGGCGATATCGAGGGGCGGCGGCGGGGCGAGGAGCGGCTCGGTGAACAGGGGCATATCTGGCTGTGTCAGTCTCTTCGTTTTGAAAGGGATGCATTGACGCACCGCGAAAACGCGATAAGTCGGGGATGGTTCCGAAAAAAGGACAAGAAAATGACCGCAAACCCGCGCCTTGCCCATGCCCCCGCCGACCATCCGCCCGTGAAGGCGGCCAAGATCGGGCTTCTGGTGGCCAATCTCGGCACGCCGGACGCCACCGATTACTGGTCGATGCGGCGCTATCTGAACGAATTTCTCTCGGATAAGCGGGTGATCGATTTTCCGGCGTGGAAATGGCAGCCGCTGTTGCAGTTGATCATCCTGAGCAAGCGGCCCTTCACCTCGGGCAAGAACTACCGCTCGATCTGGAACAATGAGGCGAATGAGAGCCCGCTGATGACGATCACCAAGCAGCAGGTCGCCAAGCTCCGCGCGGCGGTGGCGGCGCGCTATGGCGCCGAGGTGATGGTCGATTTCTGCATGCGTTACGGCAACCCCTCGACCGAGTCGGTGGTCGATCGGATGGTGCAGGCGGGCTGCGAGAAGATCCTGTTCGTGCCGCTTTATCCGCAATATGCGGGCGCGACTTCGGCCACGGCGAATGATCAGTTCTTCCGCGCGCTGATGAAGCAAAAGCGCCAGCCCGCGGTGCGGATTGCGCCGGAGTATTTCGACCGGCCGAGCTATATCGAGGCGCTGGCTGCGTCTGTCGAGCGGGTCTATGCGACGCTGCCGCGGCGGCCCGATGTGCTTGTGGCCTCGTATCACGGCATGCCCAAGCGCTATCTGATGGAGGGCGACCCCTACCATTGTCAGTGTCAGAAGACCTCGCGGCTGTTGCGGGAGCGGCTGGGCTGGGAGAAGGGCGATATCGACACGACGTTCCAATCGGTCTTTGGGCGCGAGGAATGGCTCAAGCCCTACACGGTCGAGCATGTCGCCGAGCTCGCGAAGGCCGGCAAGAAGAATATCGCGGTGATTTCGCCGGCGTTTTCGGCGGATTGCATCGAGACACTGGAGGAGATCAACGGCGAGATCCGCGAGGCGTTCGAGCATGCGGGGGGGGAGAGCTTCACCTATATCCCCTGTCTCAACGACGACGATCTGCATATCGCGGCGCTGATGGATCTGGTGGGGGACAATCTCGCGGGCTGGATCGGCTGAGGGGGCGGAGCGGGGCTCTGCCCCGCACCCCGGGATATTTGAGGCAAGATGAAAGGGTTATTTCGCCTTCGGGCGGAAGGCCGCGATCTTGGCAGGATCGGTGTCGATGAAGCCTGCGCCGATCAGATCGAGGCAATAGGGCACGGCCGCGAAGACCGCGTTGAGGCAGGTCGCGATGGCGGAGGGTTTGCCGGGGAGCGTGATGATCAGGCTCTGGCCGGCGATGCCGGCGGTCTGGCGTGAGAGGATCGCGGTAGGCACCTCGAGGAGCGAGGCGCGGCGCATTTCCTCGCCGAAACCGGCGAGTTCCTTCTCGATCACATCGGCGACGCCTTCGGGGGTTTCATCGCGCGGGGCGGGGCCGGTGCCGCCGGTGACGAGGATCAGCGCGGCCTGTTCCGCGACCAGCTGGCGCAGCATTCGGGCGACGCTGTCGCGGCCATCGGGGATGATGTGCCGGGTGAGGAGGAGCGGCGTGGTCACCACGCCGCGCAGCCAGTCTTCGCAGCCGGGGCCGCCCTTATCCTCATATTCGCCGCGGCTGGCGCGGTCGGAGACGGTGACAATGGCGGCCCGGACGCTCATTTCTTCACGCGCGCGTTGCGGGTCGCGATCAGCTTCAGGCGCAGCGCGTTCAGGTGGATGAACCCGGCCGCATCGCGTTGATCATAGGCGCCCGCGTCTTCCTCGAAGGTGACGTGCTTCTCGGAATAGAGCGAATAATCCGACCAGCGCGCCACGGTCCGCGCCACGCCCTTGTAGAGCTTGAGCCGCACGGTGCCCGAGACATATTCCTGGGTCTTGTCGATCAGCGCCTGCAGCGCCTCGCGCTCGGGCGAGAACCAGAAGCCGTTGTAGACCAGTTCCGCATAGCGCGGCATGATCGAATCCTTCAGGTGGCCCGCGCCGCTGTCGAGGGTGATCTGTTCGATGCCACGGTGGGCTTCGAGCAGGATCGTGCCGCCGGGGGTCTCGTAGACGCCACGCGATTTCATGCCGACAAAGCGGTTTTCGACGAAATCGAGAAGCCCGATGCCGTGTTTGCCGCCGAGCTCGTTGAGCTTCGTCAGGATCGTCGCGGGCGACATCGCCTCGCCGTTGATCGCGACCGCATCGCCCTTCTCGAAGGTCACTTCGATGAACTCTGCCTCATCGGGCGCATCCTCGACCGCAACGATGCGCTGGGCGACGTAATCGGGCGCCTCTTCGGCCGGGTTTTCCAGAACCGTGCCCTCGGAGGAGGTGTGCAGCAGGTTCGCATCGACCGAGAACGGCGCCTCGCCGCGCTTGTTCTTGGCGATCGGGATCTGGTTCAGCTCGGCGAATTCGATCAGCTTGGTGCGCGAGGTCAGATCCCAGAGCCGCCAGGGCGCGATCACCTTGATCGCGGGGTCGAGGGCGGCCACGCCCAGCTCGAAGCGGACCTGGTCGTTGCCTTTGCCGGTCGCACCATGGGCCACCGCATCGGCACCCGAGGCTTGGGCGATCTCGACGAGATATTTCGAGATCAGCGGCCGCGCGATCGAGGTGCCGAGCAGGTAGAGCCCCTCATAGACCGCATTGGCGCGGAACATCGGGAAGACGAAATCGCGCACGAATTCTTCGCGCAGGTCGACGATATGGATGTTCTCGGGCTTGATGCCCAGCAGTTCGGCCTTGGCGCGCGCCGGCTCCAGCTCCTCGCCCTGACCGAGGTCGGCGGTGAAGGTGACCACCTCGCAGCCGTATTCGGTCTGCAGCCATTTCAGGATGATCGAGGTGTCGAGGCCACCCGAATAGGCGAGCACGACTTTCTTGGGAGCGGACATGGGTTGCCTCCGGCTGATGCACATTCAGCGGGGGGGATAGGACGTTTTCACCTGTTTCTCAAGGGCTCCGGCGCGGTTTGCGCGGCTCAATTGTGCCCGATACAAGCCGCGCCCCCTTGCGCGGCGTCCCGTTCGGCGCCAAAGCTGCGCCATGACCCAATTCGCCCTCGAAGCCCTCGCCGCCGCGCGCGCCCTGCGCAGCCTCTTTCCGGCCACGCCGTTGCAGCGCAACGACCATCTTTCCAAGCGCTTCGACGCCGATATCTGGCTCAAGCGCGAGGATCTGACGCCGGTGCGCAGCTACAAGATCCGCGGCGCCTTCACCGCGATGCGCAAGCTGCGCGAGCGCGAGCCGGGGGCGGCGCATTTCGTCTGCGCGAGCGCGGGCAACCATGCGCAGGGCGTGGCCTTCGCCTGCCGCCATTTCGGCGTGAAAGGCACGATCTTCATGCCGGTCACCACGCCCCAGCAAAAGATCGACAAGACCAAGACCTTCGGCGGCGATGCGATCGAGGTGGTGCTGACGGGCGATTATTTCGACCAGACGCTCGCCGCCTCGCAGGCCTATTGCGCCGAAGTGGGCGCCTATTTCCTCGCGCCCTTCGACGACCCCGATGTGATCGAGGGCCAGGCCTCGGTCGGCGTCGAGATCCTCGATCAGCTCACCCGCGCGCCCGATCTGGTGATCCTGCCGGTCGGCGGCGGCGGCCTCGCGGCGGGCGTCACCGGCTATCTGCGCGCCACCGCCCCGGGGGCCGTGTTCCGCTTCGTCGAGCCCTTGGGCGGCGCGAGCCTCACCGCCGCCGTCGCCGCGCGCGAGCCGGTAACGCTCAAACATATCAATAGTTTCGTCGACGGCGCCGCGGTTGCGCGTATCGGCGCGACGCCGTTCCGCGCGCTCGATTGGGTCACGCCCGAGATGATCCTGCGCGCCCCCGAAGACCGGATCTGCGTGACCATGCTCGAGATGCTCAACGTCGAGGGGATCGTGCTCGAACCCGCCGGCGCGCTCTCGATCGACGTGCTGCCCGAGCTCGCCGAGACGATCCGCGGCAAGACCGTGGTCTGTGTCACTTCGGGGGGCAATTTCGATTTCGAGCGCCTGCCCGAGGTCAAGGAACGCGCGCAGCGCTACTCCGGCCTGAAGAAATATTTCATCCTGCGGATGCCCCAGCGCCCCGGCGCGCTGCGCGAGTTTCTGCAAATGCTCGGACCGGACGACGATATCGCCCGGTTCGAATATCTCAAGAAATCCGCCCGCAACTTCGGCTCGGTCCTGATCGGGATCGAGACGAAACAGGCGGCGAGCTTCACGCGCCTCACCGACCAGCTCGACGCGGCGGGGTTCACCTACCGCGACATCACCGAGGATGAGGCGCTCGCCGAATTCCTGATCTGATCAGGCGGCGGCGAAGACCTCATCGAGCTTGCCGAGGAAAATCTCCTTCGACTTGCCGTAACAATCGAGGATCGCCGGGACATCGATCTCGTCCGAGCGCCCGGCGACCGCCTTGCGTTCGCCATCCTGACACATCGCCCCGAAGGCCGCGAACCCGAGGTTCCACGCCGATCCCTTCAGGAAATGCAGCTCATCTTCGAGCTTTTCGCGACGTTGCCCGAGGCGCATGACAACGCCCTCGACCTCATCCAGAAACAGCTCAAGCACTTCGTCGAATCCTTCCGGCCCAATCTCTGAGCGCAATTCGACCACCCGTTGCCAATCTATCATGGCCACCTCCACAGAATCCTTCACCGCCCTTGACGGTACGGGGCAAAGATTTCGGAGTGTTTAACCCCCGTATTCTTTACGCTGTTCACCGGATGTTAAAGCCCTCGCGTCAGGATCTTCGCAAAGGTTTCAATTGACGGTTTCATGGTGCGCGACTCCTCGCAGCAACTCATCGGATACGGGCCCACCGCCCGGAACGGCACGCCGCGGCGCGTGCTCGTCGTCGATGACAGCCGCATGCAACGCCGCATCCTGACCGTTCAGCTGACCCGCTCGGGCTATGATGTGATGGAGGCGAGCTCCGCCGAGGAGGCGCTGCGGATCTGCGCCGAATGTGAGCCCGATATCGTCCTGTCGGACTGGATGATGCCCGGCATGACCGGCCTCGATTTCTGCCGCGCCTTCCGCAAGATGGACAGGGCGGGGTATGGCTATTTCATCCTGCTCACCTCGAAGACCGAAAAAAACGAGGTTGCCCAAGGGCTTGAGAGCGGCGCGGATGATTTTCTCTCGAAGCCCGTCAACGGCGATGAGCTGCGCGCGCGGCTGAGCGCGGGCGAGCGGATCCTCGTCATGGAACATGAGCTGAAGGAGAAGAACCGCCTCCTCTCCTCGACTCTGACCGAGCTTCAGGGCCTTTACGACGTCATCGACCGCGATCTGACCGAGGCCTGCAAGCTGCAACAGAGCCTCGTCAAGGAGCGCCACCGCTCCTTCGGCAATGCCGAGGTCTCGCTGATGCTGCGCCCCTCGGGCCATGTCGGCGGCGATCTGGTCGGCTTCTTCCCGATCAACGCGCGCCGGGTGGGGGTCTACGGGATCGATGTCTCGGGCCATGGCATCACCTCGGCGCTGATGACGGCGCGACTCGCGGGCTATCTCTCCGGCTCCTCGCCCGATCAGAACATCGCCCTGATCCAGAGCGAATTCGGCATCTATGACGCGCGCCCGCCGGGCGAGCTCGCCGCCTATCTGAACACGCTCGTGCTCGAGGAAATGCAGACCGAGAGCTATTTCACCCTGATTTACGCCGATATCGACCTGATCTCCGGCAAGGTCGAGATCGTGCAGGCCGGCCACCCCTATCCGGCGGTGCAACGCGCGAGCGGCGAGGTCGAGTTCCTCGGCGCCGGCGGCTTGCCGGTCGGGCTGATCGAGGGCGCTGACTATGACACGATCACCACCCATCTCAAACCCGGCGACCGGCTCTTTCTGATGTCGGATGGCATCACCGAGGCGACCGACCCCGCCGGCGACATGCTCGGCGAATCGGGCCTCGCGCAGATCATACGCAAATCCGCCGCCATGCGCGGCGCGGCCTTCCTCGACGCGATCTACTGGGATATCGAAACCTTCTCGAACGGCAACCTCGTCGATGATGTCTCGGCGGTGTTCTTCGAATTCGACGGCGCCAAGGAAAACGTCGGTTAAGGCTCGCGCAAAGCCTCGCGCGATTTGTAGAGCGGCTTGAGCAGATATTGCAGGATCGTCTTCTCGCCGGTGTGCAGCTCGACCGTCGCCTGCATCCCCGGCCGGATCTCGAGCGCGCGCTGCCGCTCGGTCAGGTTCGCCAGATCCACCCGCAGCGTCACCTTGTAATGCGGGTCGCCATCGGGTTTGCGCTCGTCCTTGAACGTATCGGCCGAGACCACCTGCACCTTGCCCTGCAAACTGCCGTAAATCGTGTAATCATAGGCCGAGAGCTTGATCGTCGCATCCTGCCCGGGCCGCACATTCGCGATATCTTTCGGCGCGATCTGCGCCTCCACGAACAGCTCCTCGTCGAGCGGGATGATCTGCATGATCTCCTCGCCGGGCCGCACCACCCCGCCGATCGTGGTGATCGAGAGCTTGTTGACGATCCCCTTCATCGGCGCGGTCAGCACCGTGCGGTCGAGCTGATCCTCCGACAGCCGCAGCTGCTGGCGCAGCGCGCTGAGTTCCTTGAGCGTGTCGGAATAGTCCGATGCGCGTTCGAGCTCGGCCTGGGTGACGATCTCGCCGAGCCCCTTCTCCGCATCGGAGGCCACCTTGCGCGCCCGCGTCAGCTCGATCAGCGAAGCAACCTCGCGCTGATACATCTTCTCGAGCAGATCGCGTTCCGTCCGGGCCTGTTTCACCACCGCCTCGGCGCCCTTCTTGCGGCCCTGATAATCCTCGAGCCGCGCGGTCAGCAACGTGCGCTCCGAGGCCACGATCTCGGGCACGAGCGCCTCCTGCGCGGCGCTCACCTCGAACTGATCGACCCCCGCCATCTCCGCCTCAAGGCGCAGCTGCCGGATCTCCATCGCGGCGATTTTCTCATCGAGATCATCGACTTGCGTCTGATATTGGGTGCCGTAGAGTCGCGCCAGAACGGTGCCCGGCTCGACCACATCGCCCTCCGAGACCTCGAGCTGCGCCAAGATCCCGCCCTCGAGGTTCTGGATGATCTGCGGCTTCGAGGAGGACACGATCTCGCCCGGGCCGCGCACGATCTGGTCGACCCAAGCCACCGAGGCCCAGCCCAGAAACACCAGCACCACCACCGCGATCAGCCAGATCGTGACGCTCATCCGCCGGTGTTTGCCCGCCAGCATCGCCGGGTCGACCGTGCTCATGCGCCGCCCGCCTTCGCCTTGGTCAGATGCGCCAGCACCGCGTCGCGCGGCCCGTCGACCGCCATCTTGCCGTTTTGCAAGATCAACGTCCGCGCCGTCAGCGCGAGGATCGGCACCCGATGCGTCGCGATGATCGCGGTGCGCCCCGCGAGCCAGCTCTCCAGCCGGCTCACCAGCGTCGTCTCGAGCGTGGTGTCGAGCGCCGCCGTCGGCTCATCGAGGATCACCACCGTCGGGTCTTGCAGCCACAGCCGCGCCCAGCCGATCGATTGCCGCTGCCCGACCGAGAGCCCCTCGCCGCCGTCGCGCAGCTCGAGGTCGAGCCCGCGCGGATGGCTGCGCACGAAGGGCCCGAGCCCGGCGAAATCGAGCGCGGCATAGAGGCGCGTCTCGTCGCGTTCGAGCTGGGTGAGGTTGAGGTTGTCGCGCAAACTGCCCGAGAAGAGCCGCACATCCTGGCCGAGATAGCCCACCGCCCGGCGCAGATCGCGCGGGTGGAGCTGGCCGATATCGACCCCGTCGAGCAAGATCCGCCCGCCCTGCGGCTCATAGAGCCCGGCGAAGAGCTTGAGCAGCGTCGATTTGCCCGAGCCATTGGCGCCGAGCACCGCGACGCGCTGCCCCGCGGGGATCCGCAGCGCCGGGATATCGACCTGCGTCGCGCCGTCGGGGTCGTATTTGAAGCTGAGCTGGCGCAGCTCGTAATCGCCCGAGATCCGCTCGGCGCGCAGATAGCTGCGGCCCTCGGCCTGAACCTGATCGGCCTCGGCGATCGCGTCGAGCCCCTCGAGGGCGGCGCGCACATTCGACCAGCGCGCCAGCGTCGCGGAGAGCTGGGTGAGCGGCGCGAGCGTGCGCGAGGTCAGGATCCCGATCGCGATGATCGAGCCCACGGTGAATTCGCCATCGAAGACCTTGTAGGTGCCGATCACGACCGCCGCAATATATGTGGCCTGCTGGATCATCTGCGCCCAATAGGTGAGCGCGCCGCTGAGCTTGCGCTGCTCGGAGCTTTTCACCGCGGAAAGGGTGATCAGCTCCTCCCAGATCCGCTTGAAGCGGTCCGCGCCGCGCGCGGTCGAGACGGTTTCATGCTCGTAGATCGCCTCATGCAACAGCTTCGCCGCCCGCGCCGAGGCGCCTTGGGTCGATTGCGTCAGCGCGATCATCCGTTTTTGGAACAGAAACCCCGGGAGCACCATCAAGATCGCGCCGGCGACCAGCACCCAGACGAGATTGCCCCCGATCGAGGCGACGAGCGCGAAAAAGACGAAGATGAACGGGATATCGGCGAGCGTGCCGATCGTCGAGGCGGTGAAGAACTCGCGCACCGAGGAAAATTCGCGCATCGCCGAGAAGAGCTGCGAGGGCGAGCGCCGCCCCGGCGCGGCCTTCATGCCCAAGAGCCGCTCCATGAGCAGCCCCTGCACCGAGAGCTCGATCCGCCGCCCGGCCATGTCCATCAGCCCCGAGCGCGCGAGTTTCAGCGCCATCTCGAGCGCGAGCGCCAGAAACGCGCCAAGCGCCAGCACCCAGAGCGTGCTTTCCGATTGATGCGGGATCACCCGGTCGTAGACCTGCAGCGAGAACATCGCCACCGCGACCGCGAGGATATTGGCGAAAAGCGAGCCGAGCGCCACCTCGGCAAAGGCGCGGCGCTGGGCGCGGAAGGCGCCCCAGAACCAATGCGCGCGATCGGCGGTGAGCGCGTGGCGTTCCTCGAGCTGTTTGAGCGAGCTGCGCGCGCGGATGATCTTGCCCGAGAAATAGGGGGCGAAATCGGCGATCTGCACCTCGGCGCGCTGATCGGGGCAGGTCTTGTCATAGACGAAAAGCGTGCCGCCCTCCTGCGCGATGACGAGGACCATCTGCCCCGAGGTCATCTGCGCGAGCGCAGGCCATTGTCCGGGGGTCAGCCGGTCGAGCTCTTCGACGGCCGCCGTCATGCCCGCCACCCGCAGCACCGCGGCGATATGTTCGGGCGCGATCTCGCCGCCCGCGGCCCCGGTCAGCGCCGCCGTCGCCTCGCCCACCGCGAGGAGCATCTGCTCGAGGATATCGGCGGCGGGCAATTCGGCGCCCAAAAGCCCCGCATAGGCCGCGGCGAGCTCGGCCCGGGCCTTGGCGCGGCCGGGCGCGCGGGGGCCCGCGGAGGCGGTCGGCGTGGGTCTCGGCGGCGCACCATCAGCCACCCCGCTGACGCGGGCTGCGTTGATGTCAAACGCCAAAATCCGCTCCGCCAACCCCCAAGACCTTGTTAAATGCTGCTACCGTCCACCAATATCCCGTATTCGCGCGCGATTTCCAGCTCTATCAGCGCGATGTCATATTTGAGCCCGGTCTGGGCATGGGCCATGTTGGCGTAGTTTTCATACATGGTCACGAGCTCCATCAGCGTGCGCCCGCCCATCCGATATTGCTCGGTGAACATCTCGAGCGCATCGGCGGTTTCGGCCACCACCGCCCCGTCGCGCGCCTCTTTCGCAACCAGCGCCTCGCGCCGCGCCCGCAGCGCGGTCAGGCTCTGCTCCGCCTCCTGACGCGCGCGCTCGACCCGTGCGCCTGCGGCCTCCTCGGTCGCCTTGAGCGCCGCGATCGTGTCCTTGGTGCCAAAGCCCCAAAGCCCGCTCGTGCCGAGGCTGAGCCCAAGGTCGGGCTTGCCGCGCCCGGCCGTCGCCACCCCGGTCAACCCGGGCAGGAGCGCGGCCTGCTCCATCTTCGCCTGGGCGATGGTGCGCGCCTTCTCGCCCTCGGCCTCCTTCACCGCGAGCGCCTCGGGCAGCGCCCCCGGCAAAGCCACCGCGCCCAGGCCCGCCAGCGCCACCGGCGCCCCGGTCATCGCGCCAAGCTGCGCCTCGGCGGTCGCGGCGGCGTCGCGGTCGGCCGCCGCCGTCGCCTGCATCTCGGCGAGCTTTTGCGCCAGAACCCGCGCCTCGGTCATATCCGAGATCCCGCCCGCGACCCGCTCGCGCATGATCGCCTCATAGGCGCCGATCTTCGCCGCCGAGCGCGCCGCCACCGCGCCCTGATCGCGCGCCTTCAGCGCCGTGACGTAGTATTTCAGCCCGTCATAAACGGTATCGTTGAGCTCGCGCGAGAGCGTCACCGCCGCCACCTCGACATCGGCGGCCGCGAAATCGCGCTCGGCCTTCTTCGCGCCATTGTCGAAGAACACCTGCTCCATCACCAGCTGCGTCGCCAGATCGCCCAGCGAGGTCAGGCTCACGCTCGGCCCGATCTGCGGCAGCCAGTTCTTCGCCTTGGCCTTCGCGGTCAGCCGCGCGACCCGCAGTTCCGATTGCGCGGAGCCCCTGGAATTCGTCAGCACCGCCTGCGCGACGGCGCCATACCCCCCGCCCGCAACCGCTGAGCGCCGCCCCGCCAGATCGGCGATGATCAGCGAGGTTTGCGCCGTGGTGCCCGGCTTGCCCGGGGTCAGCGCGCCCGGCTCGGAGGCGCTGAACGGCGAGCGGCCGGTCGGAAAGGGGGTTCCCTCGATACATCCCGCCAGGCTCGCCAAGGCGCCCACCAAGGTGAGCGCCCGGGCCGTTTGCCTGGCCCGGGAAAGCGGCGCGGGGCGGCTTTTCCGGGTCATGATCCCCACCTCAGATCGTCTGGGTGGTGATCAGATCGTCGATGACCAGGCTCGCCCCGTCATCGCCCAGCGTGTAGACGCTGTAGGTATGGCCGCCGATCACCGTATCGAGCCCGCTGTCCTGCGCCCCGATCGCGGTCACATGATCCGCCGCATCCCCCTGAATGATCAGGGTATTATCCGGCCCGGTCAGCTCGATGAGCTGCGCCTCGGTGATCGTGAGCTGCGCCTGCGGGGCGAAGCTCAGGTCGATCGTGCCGAAATCGAACTCGGTCAGCCCGGTGCGCTCGAGATCGACCGTCACCGCGGCGGTGTTGTCCACCACCAGAAGCGTCGAGGTCTCGTTGCCGGCGCCATCGGTATCCGAGACGACGAGATAGGAGCCATTCGGCACCGTCTCGTAGAAGTCATAGGCGCCGTAGCCCGCGTTCGAGTTGATGTAATGGCTCTCCTCGATCGCATCGACCGTGCCGTTCGCGGCGACCGCCGAAATCTCATAGGCCCCCTCGCCGACATCGGTGCGGATCCCCAGAAGCGCCCCGGTATCGCGGGTGAAGGCGATGATATCGGGCGAGTCGGGCGCGACGAGATCATAGGAGAAATCGCCCGTGGCCGAGGCCGTGTTGCCGTAAAGGTCGGTGGCGTTGACCGAATAGGTCATCGTGCCGGCGGTGCCGGTCAGGTCGCCGCCGTGGAAGGTCACCGCCCATTGGCCGTTCGCCCCCGCCGTCGCCGTGCCGGTCGCGCCGCTTGCGAGCGTCACGACCACGGTCGCGCCGGGCTCGACCGTGCCGGTCAGCACAAAGCCCTGCGCCGCTTCCTGCGCGTTGACCACATCATCGCCCGAAACCGTGGCGGAGGGCACGAAATTGGTCACCACCGTGTCGAAATTGACGGTGCTCGATTGCGTCGCTGTATTGCCGAGCGCGTCCGTCGCGGTGACCTTGAGCGCGACGTTCGAGACCTCGTTCGCGGGCAATTGCGCCGCCGGGATCGTCGCGCTCCAGCTGCCATCGGCCGCCACCTTCGCCGCCACCGCCGCGCCGTTGCCGATCTGGACCATCACGCTCGAGCCCGCCTCGACGGTGCCCGTCACGACAAGCCCGCCCGCCGCCTCCGCCGCGTTGACCACGCCATCGGCCTTGATCGCGTTCGGCGTCGCGGTGGCGTGGGTGAGGTCGGTGACCTCGGTATCGACGGCGACCACATGGCTCGCGGTGGCGGTGTTGCCCGCCAGATCGGTCGCCACCACCGTCGCCGTGGAGCTGTAGGTGCCCGCGGGCACCTCGGCGGCGGTGAAGGTCGCGCTCCAGGCGCCATCGGTGCCCGCGGTCACGGTATGGGTCGTGCCCTCGAAGGTCACCGCCACGCTCGCGCCCGCCTCGGCGGTGCCGCTGAGCACCACGCCGGCCTGCGCCTCGGCGCCGCTGATCTTGTTATCGCCGGCCTGGGTGGCGTTGAAGGCCACCGAGGTTTCGCTGTCGACCACAACATCTCGGGTCGCGCTGGCGGTGTTACCATAGATATCGGTGGCCGAAACCGTCGCGGTATAGCTGCCGGTGGTCAGGCCGGTGCCCGAGAAATCCGCGCTCCAGGTGCCGTTCGCGGCGACCGTGGCCGTCACCGTCGCCCCGCCCAGCGTCACCAGAACGCTCGAACCGGGCTCCGAGGTGCCGGTCAGCGTGAAGCCCGAGGCCGCCTCGGCGGCGTTCACGACCCCGTCCGCCGTCACCGGGGTGAGGTCGAAGGCAACCTGCGCCTCGGTGTCGATGGTGATCGCATAGCTCGCGCTCGAGGCGTTCTCGGCCGGGTCGATCGTGGTCGCGGTGATCGTCGTGGCATAGCTCCCCGAGGGCAGCTCGCCCGGCGCATAGCTCACCGACCAGGTGCCATCGGTATCCACCGTCGCCTGATGGGTCACGCCCTCGAGCGTCACCGCCAGAACCGCGCCCGGGATCGAGGTGCCCGAAACCACGACATTGCCCGCGATCTCGACCGCGTTGACGACATTATCGCCCGCAACCGTGTCGAAATCGATCGCGTTCGGCACGGTGTCGACGATCAGCGTATCGGTGATCGTGGTCACATTGCCGTTCACATCGGTCGAGGTGACGGTCATCTCGGCGCTGTATTCGCCCGGCGGGAGCTGATCGGTGGTGAAGGTCACGCTCCAGCTGCCATCGGCCGCAACCGTGGTCGACTGGCTCTCGCCCGAGACCTCGACGGTAACCGCAGCGCCCGGCTCGCCCGAGCCGGCCACGGTGATACCGTCTTGATATTCCTCAAGGTTTTCGATGTCGCCGGTCGATTCCGCGCCCTCGGTGATCGCCACCGGCGGCGGCGTCATGTCGATCAGGAAATCCGGCCCGTCGAGCTCATAGAGCGTGCCATCGGGCGCGGTCACGAAGACCGTCGAGGTATAATCGCCGTCGGCGGGCAGGGTGGTGCCCTCGAAGGAGACCTCCCAGGTGCCGTCCGCGCCGACCGTGGTCTCGGCCGTCTGGCCGCCAAGCAGCACGACAACGGTCGACCCCGCCTCGCCGGTGCCCGAGACCGTCGCGCTCGGGTTTTCGGTGTTGGTGGTCAGGGTGTCATGGGCATCGGGGTTGTTGACAGTCGGCACGATGGGGCCACCATCGCCATCACCATCGCCATCGCCATCGCCATCGCCATCGCCATCGCCATCGCCATCGCCATCGCCATCGCCATCGCCATCGCCATCGCCATCGCCATCGCCATCGCCATCGCCATCGCCATCGCCATCGCCATCGCCATCGCCATCGCCGCCGCCATCGCCGTCACCGTCGCCATCGCCGCCGCCATCGCCGCCGCCATCGCCGTCGCCGTCGCCATCGCCGCCGCCATCGCCGTCACCGTCGCCATCGCCGTCGCCGCCGCCGTCGCCGCCGCCGTCGCCGCCGCCGTCGCCATCGCCGCCGCCATCGCCGCCGCCATCGCCGCCGCCATCACCGCCGCCATCGCCGTCGCCGTCGCCATCGCCGTCGCCATCGCCGTCGCCATCGCCGTCGCCGTCGCCATCGCCGCCGCCATCGCCGCCGCCATCGCCGCCGCCGCCATCGGTCGGATCGGTGCGCGTGGTATCATCGCCGCCGCCCGCCAGCAGCCCGAGGCCGACAAGCCCCGCCCCCGCCGCGACCCCGGCCGTGCCGAGCCCGCCCAGAACCGCCGGCGCAAAGGCGGCCATCCCGGTCGTGTCGTCATCCACCGCGCCCGCCAGCAGATCCTCGCCCTCATAGAAGGCCAGCTGATCGTTCAGGCTCCATTTTCCCAGAAGCTCCGGGGCGCCATATTCCGCGAAAATCACCCCGTCGCCGGTCTCTTCGAGGGTCACCGGCGTGATTTCCCCGTCGGCCGAGATGAACAGCCGGTTCTCAACCCCGGCGGGCGCGTCAAAAAAGCCCGCAAGCGTGATCGTCCGACCATCGACGAGCACGATCTGAAGATCCTCGCCGTCATGCACATATTTGAGAATGCTGGTTTTTCTCAGATTGAGAGAAATGTTGTCGCCGGCCCCGACCTAGATGAAATCGCTCGCGCCATCCCCGGAAACCACCCCACGCGACACGCCGCCCATGACATCACGGACGGCAAAGTCAACCGACTTTACCATACTACTACTCCGCCTCAAAAAAACGCCGGACTCTACGGTCGGCTTTAACTGCTACTTCTGGGGATAACTGAAATTACCCCCTAATTCTAGATGTTTTATTAACCATTTCGCCCAATATTGGTGCTCGGCGCTAAATCTGGGCGCGGCGTGGCGCGAGTGTGACCTATTTGCCAGAGAAAACCCAAGCGAGGTAGGCGCGGTCGCCCGCGTTGCCCAAAAGCTCGGCCGCCTCCGCCGGCGCCATCCAGACCGCGCTGTGCCCCGGCTCGCTCGGCGGCCCGAGCCGCAGCACCGGCCGCGCGACGTAGATCGTGCAGAGCTTCTCGGCCCAAATGTCGTATTCGGGCATATAGGTGAAGCGCCGATAGGCGCCGATCCGCTGCGGCGGCGCGATCCGCCAGCCGGTCTCCTCGTAAACCTCGCGATGCAGCGCCGCGATCGGGTGCTCGCCCGGGTCGATCCCGCCGCCGGGCAGCTGATATTCCGGCACCGGCCGCGCCTGATGGGTGACGAGCACCTCGCCGCCGCGCACCAGCACGGCATAGACCCCGGGCCGCCGCTTATAGGCGCGCTCACGCACAATCGCCTCGCCAAATCTGCGGATCATCCCGGCCTCCTCGCCCCTTGGGTCTTTCGGTTGCCCTGCCTATATAGGCGCGGTATGCCAGCCTTCGGGCTGATGGAAAACCCCCAAGGAAACCGAATGACCACGCTTTCGCAAATCGCCTGGGACGATACCGTCCTGCCGTTTCAGCTCGACCGCTCCGATGTGCGCGGCCGCGTTGCCCGGCTCGACGGCGTTCTGGAGAAAGTCCTCGCCCAACATAACTACCCGCCGATCGTCGAGGCGCTGGTGGCGGAGGTGGCGCTGCTCACCGCGCTGATCGGCCAGACGATCAAGCTGCGCTGGAAGCTCTCGCTGCAGATCCGCGGCAAGGGGCCGATCCGCATCCTCGCGACCGATTATTACGGCCCGACCGACGACGGCCAACCCGCCCGCATCCGCGGCTGGGCGAGCTTCGACGCCGAGCGGCTCGACCCGGAGGCCGATCCGTTCAGCCAGATCGGCGAGGGCTATTTCGCGATCCTGATCGATCAGGGCGAGGGGACGCTGCCCTATCAAGGCATCACGCCGCTCGCCGGAGGCTCGCTTTCCGCCTGTGCAGAGACGTATTTCGCCCAATCCGAGCAGCTTCCGACCCGCTTTGCCCTCTCCTACGGGCGCACCACCTTGCCCGGCCAGCCGGAGCGCTGGCGCGCCGGTGGCGTGATGATCCAGGTGATGCCGAAGGCTTCGCCCTTCGCCGCCAAGGAGGGGTCGGGCGAGGCCGGGCTCTTGCAGCATGGCGATATCCTCGAGGGCGATGAGGAGGAAAACTGGGGCCGGGTGAACCACCTGCTCGGCACCGTCGAGGAGCTCGAGCTGATCGGCCCGACCGTGCAGCCCACCGAGCTGCTCGTCCGCCTCTTCCATGAGGAAGCGCCGCGCGTGTTTGACCCGCAGCGGGTCGAATTCGGCTGCACCTGCTCGGAGGACCGGGTGCGCGGCACGCTCTCGATCTACTCGGCCAAGGATATCGGCCATATGACCACCGAAGATGGCAAGGTCACCGCCGATTGCCAGTTCTGCGGCGCGCATTACGAGTTCGACCCGAAGAGCCTCGGCTTCGAGGCGGTGGTGAACCCCGACGGCAGCGCCAGGGAGCCCGCCGATGAGTGACCCGCTTGCCCCGGTTCTGGCCGCTCTGGCCCGTCCGGGGCGGCCCTCGTCGGATTACGACCTGAACCCTGAAATTACGCTGCAACAGGGTCGAAAATTGCGCCCTGCGGCGGTGTTGGTGGCCTTTGAAGCCGCGCCCGAAGGGGTGCGGCTTTACCTCACCAAACGCGCCTCCCATCTCAAGCATCATCCCGGCCAGATCGCCTTCCCGGGCGGCAAACTGGACCCCGAGGACGCGAGCCTCGAGGCCGCCGCCGTGCGCGAGGCGCGCGAGGAAATCGGCCTGCCCTCCGAAGCGGTCGCGGTTCTCGGCCGTCTCGAGCCGCATGAAACCGTGACCGGCTTTCTCGTCACGCCCATTCTCGCGCGTGTGATCACACACTTCACCCCGCGCCCCGAGGCCGGCGAGGTCGAAGAGGTCTTCACCGTGCCGCTCGGCCATATCGCGCCCGAAAACTTCCGGGTTGAGCGGCGGCGTTGGCAGAGAGTTTGGCGTAAATATTACGTCGCGCCTTATGGGCCCTACTATATCTGGGGGGCGACGGCCCGCATGCTCCGGGCGCTGAGTGATCGGATGACGCCATGAAACTGCGCGGCGACTGGGTTCAGGCGGGGCATGTCCAACGTGTCTTGCGGATGCTCGAGGCGGGCGGGCATCAGGCCTATCTGGTGGGCGGCTGCGTGCGCAATGACCTGATCGGGGCGCCGGTGAGCGATATGGATATCGCGACGGATGCCCTGCCGGAACGTGTGATCACATTGGCGCAGAACGCCGGTCTCAAGGTCATCCCGACCGGGATCGAGCACGGCACCGTGACCGTCGTCGCGGATCACGAACCGCATGAAATTACCACGTTTCGCCGTGATATAGAGACGAATGGGCGCCATGCGACGGTCGCTTTCTCCAGCGATATCGCCGAGGACGCCGCGCGCCGCGACTTCACGATGAACGCGCTCTATGCGCGCGCGGATGGCTCCGTTCTGGATCCGCTGGGCGAGGGGCTCGACGATCTCGCCGCGCGTCGGCTGCGCTTTGTCGGCGCCCCCGAGGCCCGGATTCAGGAGGATTACCTCCGTATCCTGCGGTTCTTCCGGTTCACGGCCTGGTATGCCGACCCGGCGCAGGGCCCCGATGCCGAAGGGCTCGCGGCCTGTGCGGCGAATTGCGCTGGAATAGAGACGCTTTCGCGGGAACGCGTCGGGCATGAGATGCGCAAATTGCTCGCCGCGCGGGATCCGGCGCCTGCGGTCGCGGCGATGCAGGCGGCAGGTGTCCTCGCCCGTGTCCTGCCGGGGGCGGAGGCCCGCGGTCTGGCGCCGCTCGTGCATCTTGAGGCGGATTTGGCGCCCGATTTTCTGCGAAGATTGGCGATTTTGGGCGGAATAGAGCCTTCTGAGGCACTGCGCCTGTCGAAATCCGAGACCCGCGCGCTGGCCCAGATCCATGCCGCGCTGGAGGCGGGCTTGCCGCTTGCGCAATCGGCCTATCGGTTTGGCCCGCAGGCCGCCCGAGATGCCGCGCTCATCCTCTCGGCGTCGCTCGGGCAGGAGATGGCGGCGGGTTGGCAAGCGGCGATCGCCCGCGGCGCTGCTGCGCGCCTGCCGGTGACCGCCGCCGACCTCATGCCCGCCCTGTCCGGCCCGGCGCTCGGCGGCGCCCTGAAGGAGATCGAGGCCCGCTGGCTCGCCTCCGATTTCACCCTCTCCCGCGAAGCCCTTCTCGCGCGCTTTTCCTGAGGCGCCGTGGGGCTATATCCAGCGGGTAACCGAGAGAGACCGATGATTGATGCCTTCCGCCCGGCCGATGGCCCCCCGCCCGCCCGCCTTGGCGCCTTCTTCCGCTGGAGCCTGCATGGCGCCTGGCCTGCGCTGCTCGTTTCCGGGGCGTTTTCCGCTGTAGCAGGGTCGATGGAGGTGGTTTCGGCCTGGCTTCTCGGCCTCGTCATCGACCGCGTTGCCGGCGCCGATCCCGGTGTCGGTCTGGCGCAGCATTGGCCCCTCGCCGCCGGATTCGTGCTCTTTTACCTCGTGCTCCGCCCGCTGGCCTTCGGCGCCTCCTCGGCGAGCTCGAACCTGCTCATCAACCCCAATATCCTGCCGCTCGTGCTCTCCCGGCTGCATCGCTGGACCATGGGCCAATCGGTCACCTTCTTCGACAACGACTTCGCCGGCCGCATCGCGCAAAAGCAGATGCAGACCGCCCGCGCCGTCACCGATGTTGCCTCGGAGATGGTCAACACGGTGATGTTCGCGCTCGCCTCGATCCTCGGATCGGTGGCGCTTTTGGCTGGAATAGACCCTTTTGGCGCGATTGCGCTGGCGCTGTGGATGTTCGGCTATTTCGCGCTGATCCGGGTCTTTCTGCCGCAGGTGCGCGCGCGATCGAAGGAGCGCGCCTCGGCGCGGGCGATGGTCACCGGCCAGGTCGTCGACACGATCACCAACATCAAGACCGTCAAGCTCTTCGCCCATGCGGAGCACGAAGACCGCGCCGCGCTCGGCGCGATGGCCACCTTCCGCACCCGCGCGCGCGAATTTGGCACGGTGCAGACATGGTATCGGGCCACACAGATGGCGTTTTCGGGGCTCTTGCCGGTGGTGCTCGTCGGGGCTGCGGTGACGATGTGGGCGCGCGGCGCCGCCACCGCGGGCGATATCGCCGCCGCCGGTGCGATCGCGATCCGCATCGCGCAGATGTCGGGCTGGGTCTCGCAGGCGCTGATGGCGATGTGGGGCAATATCGGCGAGGTCGAGGACGGGATGCGCACGCTCGCCGTCGCCCATGCGCTGACCGATGCGCCCGATGCCGTCTCGCTCGGCCGCGTCTCGGGCGAGATCCGCTTCGATCAGGTCGGCTTCGCCTATGGGCGCCAGAGCGGCGGCGTCGAAGGGCTCGATTTCACCATCAAACCGGGCGAGCGGATCGGCATCGTGGGCGCCTCGGGGGCGGGGAAATCGACCCTCGTTTCGCTGCTGCTAAGGCTCTATGACGCCGAAACAGGGTCTGTTTTGCTCGACGGGACCGATATCCGAAAGGTTACGCAGGAGAGCCTGCGCCGGCAGATCGCGATGGTCACGCAGGAGACCGCGATGTTCAACCGCTCGGCGCGCGAGAACATCCTCTATGGCCGCCCCGATGCGACCGAGGCCGAGATGATCGCCGCCGCCAAGGCCGCCGAGGCGCATGAGTTCATCGAGGGCCTCGTCGATCACAACGGCAAGCGCGGCTATGAGGCGGCGCTGGGTGAGCGCGGCGTCAAACTCTCGGGCGGCCAGCGCCAGCGCATCGCGCTCGCCCGCGCCTTCCTGAAGGACGCGCCGATCCTTGTCCTCGACGAGGCGACCTCGGCGCTCGACAGCGAGGTCGAGGCCGCGATTCAGCTGGCATTGGGTCGAATCATGGCCGGGAAAACCGTCCTCGCCATCGCCCACCGCCTCTCCACCATCGCCCAGATGGACCGGATCTTCGTCCTCGAAGCCGGGCGCATCGTCGAGGTCGGCTCGCATGCCGAGCTCCTCGCCAAGGGCGGGCTTTACGCGCGCTACTGGAGCCGGCAATCGGGCGGCTTTCTCGGCACCGATGAGGAGGAGGCGCAATAACGCTTGGCGCGGCCCGCGCGAGCGCGTAATCGGGCGCCCGAGAAGGAGAGAGCCATGCGCCTGACGATCGAGAGACTTTCGCTGCATGCCGACGGGGTGGGCCAGGGGCCCGAGGGCGCCATTCACGCGCCGATGGTCCTGCCGGGCGAGGTGATCGAGGGCGAGCCCGAGGCGGGCCGCATCGCGAGCCCCAAGATCGAGACCCCCTCCGCCGCGCGCGTCAAACCGCCGTGCCCGCATTACCGGGCCTGCGGCGGCTGCGTGCTGCAACATGGCTCCGATGACTTCGTGGCGGGTTGGAAGGCGAGCGTCGTCGAGACCGCCCTGGCCGGGCGCGGCATCGCGGCCAAGGTCGCCCGCGTCGAGACCTCGCCGCTGCATTCGCGCCGGCGCGCCACGCTCTCGGGGCGGCGCACCAAGAAGGGCGTGCTCGTCGGCTTCCATGCCCGCGCCTCCGAAACGCTCGTCGAGGTGCCCGGCTGTCTGATCCTGCGCCCCGAGCTGATGGAAGCGATCCCGGCGGTCGAGGCCGCGACCGCGCTTGGCGCCTCGCGCAAGGGCGAGGTGAGTTTCGCGCTGACCCTCTCCGAGGCGGGGGTCGAGATCGCCGCGCGCGGCGGCAAGCCGATGGACCGGGCGCTCTTCGAGGCGCTCTCCGATCTCGCGACGCGCCATGATCTCGCCCGGCTGAGCTGGGAGGGCGAGACCGTGGCCGAGCGCCGCCCCGCCCGTCAGGCCTTCGGGCGCGCCCGCGTCACCCCGCCGCCCGGCGCCTTCCTGCAGGCGACCGATGCGGGCGAGGCCGCACTTGTGGCCTTCGTGCGCGCGGCCACCAAGGGCGCGGCGCGCGTGGCCGATCTCTTCGCGGGCTGCGGCACCTTTGCGCTGGCGCTGGCCGACGAGGCCGAGATCCATGCGGTGGAAAGTTCCGCGCCGATGCTCGAGGCGCTCGACCGCGGCTGGCGCACGGCGCAGGGCCTCAAGCGCGTGACCCACGAGGTGCGCGATCTCTTCCGTCGCCCGCTTTTGCCCGATGAGCTCGCGCGCTATGACGCAATCGTGATCGACCCGCCGCGCGCCGGCGCGGAGGCGCAGGTTCAACAGATTTGTGCCTCGAAAACGCGCAACCTCGCCTATGTTTCCTGCAATCCGGTCAGTTTCGCCCGCGATGCGGCGGCGCTCACCGCCGCGGGCTTCGAAATCGCCGATCTGATCGTCGTGGATCAGTTCCGCTGGTCCTCGCATATCGAGCTTGCGGCGCGCTTCACCCGGCGCTAGCAGCCTTCCGCAAAACCGGACTCTGCGGTAGATTTCGGAAAAACGAGCAGGTTCACAGGATCATCATGCAGCGCCGCACGCTTCTTCTCGGGCTTTCCACGGCCGCGCTTCTGGCCGCTTGCGGCGGGGGCGACAGCGCCGGCGGCAAGTTCCGCCGCTACAACGGCCCCCGGGTCACGCAAATTCAGGTCTTCAAGGGCGAGCGGAAGATGTATCTGCTCTCGGGCCCGAAGGTGATCAAGAAATACAAGATCGGGCTGGGCGGCAACCCGACCGGCCCGAAACGTTTCGAGGGCGATGGCAAGACCCCCGAGGGCTATTACCTGATCAGCCACCGCAACCCGAACTCGGCCTATCACCTCTCGCTCGGCATCTCCTACCCGAACGAACAGGACGTGGCCTTCGCCGAATCGCAGGGCAAGCGCCCGGGCGGCGATATCTTCATCCACGGTCAGGCCGGCAAGAACCGCGGCCGCGGCAAGGATTGGACGGCGGGCTGCATCGCGGTCACCGATGACGAGATCGAAGAGATCTATTCGATGATCACGCCGGGCACCGGCATCTGGATCTTCCCGTAACGAAAAGGGCCCCCGCGGGGGCCCTTGTTCATTTCCGGCGGCGCGGGGCCTCAGCGGCCCGTCACCAGCGTCCACCAGATCTTGCCCGAGGGCTCCTGGAACCAGCCAAAGCCCATCTGCGAGGCGGCCGGGTTCAAGATCACGTCGCGGGTATCGGCGAGCCCCATCCAGGCCGAAAGCGTCTGGATCTCGGTCTCATAGGTCTCCGAGATATTCTCGCCCACGACCTCGCCCGGATAGCCCGCGCGCTTGGCCCGGTCGAGCGGCGAGGAGCCGTCCGAGCCCCAGTGCCAGGGCCGGTTCTGCGCCGCCATATCGGCCGAATGCGCGGTCGCGGCGGCGGTCAGGCTCGGGTTGAGCACGAGCGGCGCGGTGCCACGCGCGGCGCGCAGGCTGTTGACCGATTCGAGCACACGCTGCGGGATCACCTCGGCGTCTTTCTTGGTGATCGTGTAAAGCTCGGGGAGCGGCTGGCCATCGGGGCCGAGCTTCGGTCCCTCCGGCGCGCAGGCCGAGAGCGCCATCATCCCCACAAAGGCGGCTGCGATAACGGATTTCATGGATCAGACCCCCAGAATTGATCCGCGAGCCATACACACTCGCTTGAAGACGCGCAAACCCACAGTTTCGTGAAACCGCCTTCTGACGCAGGTTTGATTTGCACCTGCGGCAAAGGCGCAATAATGCTGCGCCGGAATCGGCCCGGTGGGGGGCCGGAACGGAGTTCTCAATGACCAACGCGCGCAAATATCTCGATCGTCGCGCCTTCCTCGGCACGGCTGCCCTGGCAGGCGCCAGCCTCGCGGCCCCGGCCGTTTTCGCCCAGGCGCTCGACGCCGGGCTGGAGACGCATGAGGAGACCGCCAACACCAACATGCGCCGCAATATCTCGAGCTTCCGCGAGCTCGACTGGCGGCCCTATTTCTCGAACACCACGAACGGCGCGATCCTCGTCGATACGATCTCGCGCTGCCTGCATTTCTGGTCCGAGGATCAGTCGGTCTACCGGCTGTTCCCGACCTCGGTGCCCGCCTCCGAGGAGCTGACCCGCCGCGGCCGCACCGAGGTGATCCGCAAGGTCGAGGGGCCGACCTGGTCGCCCACCCCCTCGATGAAACAGCGCAACCCCGATTGGCCCGATTTCGTGCCCGCCGGCCCCGACAACCCGCTCGGCACCCATGCGCTCTACCTCTCGTGGCAGTATTACCGCATCCACGGCACCCACGACACGCGCAAGATCGGCCGCAAATCCTCGAACGGCTGCATC
Source organism: Rhodobacter xanthinilyticus (assembly GCF_001856665.1). Classification (NCBI taxonomy): domain Bacteria; kingdom Pseudomonadati; phylum Pseudomonadota; class Alphaproteobacteria; order Rhodobacterales; genus Rhodobacter; species Rhodobacter xanthinilyticus. The sequence goes on from NZ_CP017781.1 coordinate 333,781, forward strand.
GGCCTCTATAACGAGCACATCAAGGAACTCTTCGGCTATGCCAAGGTCGGCACCCAGGTGATCCTGATCTGAAAAAAGGGGCGCTGCGGCGCCCCTTATCGTTTCACGCTGGCGGTGGCGTAATTGACCGAGAGGTCGCGCTCGGAGATCGACCAGCGCCAGGTGATCGGGTTGAAGACCATCCCCTTGCGGTCGACAGGCTCGAGCCCCGCAGCGCGGATCAGCGCGTAAAGCTCGTCGGGGGTGATGAATTTCGACCATTCATGCGTGCCCACCGGCAGCCAGCGCATCACCCGCTCGGCGCCGAGAATCGCCACCAGATAGCTCTTCGGGTTGCGGTTGAGCGTCGAGCACAGCATCAGCCCGCCTGGTTTGACGAGCTCGGCGCAGGTCGAGATGAACGCCTGCGGCACCGCGACATGTTCGACGATCTCCATCGCCATCACCACGTCGAACCGCTCCGCCCCCGCGGCGATCGCCTCCGCGGTGGTGTGACGGTAATCGATCTCGAGCCCGGATTGCTCGGCATGAAGCCGCGCGACGGGCAGGTTGCCCTCGGCCGCATCCGCGCCCACGACGGTCGCGCCGAGCCGCGCCATCGGCTCGGAGAGCAAGCCCCCGCCGCAGCCGATATCGAGAATCGTCAGCCCCTCGAAGGGCCGCGGCGCGCGCAGATCGCGCCCGAACTGCGCCGCGATCTGCGCGGTGAGGTAATCCAGCCGGCAGGGGTTGAGCATGTGCAGCGGCTTGAACTTGCCATTCGGATCCCACCATTCGGCGGCCATCGCCTCGAATTTGGCCACTTCGCCCGGGTCGATGCTGCTTTGTGCGCTCATGCCTGTGCCTTTCGAATTCCCTCCCGCGCCCCATGGTCGGCGCGGCATTGCCGTTATATAGTCCGATCATGGACAGAACCGCAGGGCAAAAGCGCACATCGAGCGCCTTTCTTTACCCGCCGATCGAAGCCTTCGATCGACGGCTTCTGGATATGGGCGACGGCCACAAGATCTACGTCGAGCAATCGGGCCATCCGCAGGGGCGCCCGGTCGTCGTTTGCCATGGCGGGCCCGGCGGCGGTTCGAGCCCGCAGATGCGGCGCTATTTCGACCCGGCGCATTACCGGGTGATTCTCTTCGATCAACGCGGCTGCGGGCTCTCGCGCCCCCATGCCTCGGTCGAGGCCAATACCACCTGGGATCTGATCAACGACATGGAGCGGATCCGGCGCGAGCTCGACATCGCCTCCTGGGTGGTGTTCGGCGGCAGCTGGGGCGCCACGCTCGCGCTCCTCTATGCCGAAACCCACCCCGAGCGCGTCGAGGCGTTGGTCCTGCGCGGGGTGTTCCTCGCGATGCGCCGCGAGCTCGAGTGGTTCTACGGCGGCGGCGCGGGGCAGTTCTTCCCCGAGCTGTGGCACGATTTCTGCGCGCCGATCCCGCCGGCCGAGCGCGGCGATCTGATCACCGCCTATCACAAGCGGCTGTTTTCCGGCGATTACATGGAAGAAGCCCGCTATGGCCGGCACTGGGCTTTGTGGGAAAACGCTTTGGCCAGCGTGGATTACGACGGCCTGCCCGGCGAGGCCCCGCCCGATTACGCCCGCGCCTTCTCGCGCCTCGAGAACCATTATTTCCTCAACGGCGCCTTCCTCGAGGAAGACGGCCAGATCCTGCGCGACCGCAAGCGCATCGAACATATCCCCGCCACCATCGTGCAGGGGCGGATGGACATGATCTGCCCGCCGATCTCGAGCTATGAGCTCGCCCAGGGCTGGAAACGCGCGCGGCTGCGGATGGTGCCGGCGGCGGGTCATGCGCTCTCCGAGCCGGGGATCAGCGCGGCGCTCGTGCAGACCATGGACCGGATGCGCGGCTGACAGATCCGCGCCGCGCGCATTTTTCTTGCAAACAAGGGGCGCTTGCCCTATATCCCCCTCAACAGCGGCGCGCCGGGGTCCAAACCTGACGCCCACCGGAGAAGTGTGACGGGCCGCAAGGGCCCGTTTTTTGTTTCAAGGATCGGAATGACCGACCTCATCGCCAAAACCGCCATCGACCGGCGCCTCGCCGAGATCGTCGGCCCCACCATCGAGGGGCTCGGCTTCGAGCTGGTGCGTATCCGCCTGCAAGGCGGGCGCCATCCGCTCCTGCAGATCATGGCCGACCGCCCCGAGGGCGGCATCGATGTCGACGATTGCGCCGCGATCTCGACCGCCGTTTCCGCCGTTCTCGACGTCGAAGACCCGATCGAGGACAATTATACCCTCGAGGTCTCCTCGCCCGGCATCGACCGGCCGCTGACCCGGCTCAAGGATTTCGACGCCTGGGAAGGCTACGAGGTCAAGATCGAGACCACCGAACAGATCGACGGGCGCCGCCGCTTCAAGGGCCTGCTGCGCGGCACCGAGGGCGACGAGGTTCTGCTCGAGATCGAGGACCATGGTGAGACGATCACCATCGGCCTCAATTTCGACTGGCTCTCCGATGCCAAACTTGTGCTCACCGACGAGCTGATCGCCGAGATGCTGCGCCAGCGCAAGGATGCCGGCCTCATCGACGAGAGCCAGTTCGACGATATCGAAACCGAAGAAGACGACAAGAATTCCCCCGACGAGGAGATCTGAGAGATGGCAATCACCTCTGCCAACCAGCTGGAACTTCTGCAAACCGCCGAGGCGGTGGCGCGCGAGAAGATGATCGACCCGGATCTGGTGATCCAGGCGATGGAAGACAGCCTCGCCCGGGCGGCGAAATCGCGCTACGGCTCGGAGATGGACATCCGCGTCCATATCGACCGCAAGACCGGCCGCGCCACCTTCACCCGCGTGCGCACCGTCGTCGAGGATGAGGCGCTCGAGAATTACCAGGCTGAGCTGACCGTGGCCCAGGCCAAGCAATACAAGCCCGATCCGCAGGTCGGCGACGAGATCATCGACGAGGTTCCGCCCGTCGATCTCGGCCGCATCGCCGCGCAATCGGCCAAGCAGGTGATCTTGCAGCGCGTCCGCGAGGCCGAGCGCGACCGTCAGTTCGACGAGTTCAAGGACCGCAAGGGCACGATCATCAACGGCGTCGTCAAGCGCGAGGAATACGGCAATATCATCGTCGATATCGGCCGTGGCGAAGCGATCTTGCGCCGCAACGAGAAGATCGGCCGCGAGAGCTATCGCCCGAACGACCGCATCCGCGCCTATGTCAAAGACGTGCGCCGCGAGACCCGTGGCCCGCAGGTCTTCCTGTCGCGCACCGATCCGCAGTTCATGGCCGAGCTCTTCAAGATGGAAGTGCCCGAGATCTATGATGGCATCATCGAGATCAAGGCCGTCGCCCGCGACCCGGGCTCGCGCGCCAAGATCGCCGTGATCTCCTATGACAATTCGATCGACCCGGTCGGCGCCTGCGTCGGGATGCGCGGCTCGCGCGTGCAGGCGGTCGTGGGCGAGCTTCAGGGCGAAAAGATCGACATCATTCCGTGGAATGAAGATCAGGCGACCTTCCTCGTCAACGCGCTGCAACCGGCCGAGGTCTCGAAGGTCGTCGTCGACGAAGACGCCGGCAAGATCGAGGTCGTGGTCCCCGATGAACAGCTCTCGCTCGCCATCGGCCGGCGCGGTCAGAACGTGCGTCTGGCCAGCCAGCTCACCGGGCTCGACATCGACATCCTGACCGAGGCCGAGGAATCGAGCCGCCGTCAGGCCGAATTCGCCGAGCGCACCAAGCTCTTCGTCGACGCGCTCGATCTCGACGAATTCTTCGCGCAACTGCTGGTGGCCGAGGGCTTCACCAACCTCGAGGAAGTGGCCTATGTCGATCTCGACGAGCTGCTGTCGATCGAGGGCGTGGACGAAGGCACCGCCGAGGAGCTGCAGGCCCGCGCCCGCGACTTCATCGAGGAGCAGAACCGCAAGGCGATCGAAGCCGCGAAGGAAATGGGCGTCGAACAGTCGCTCTTCGATTTCGAGGGCCTGACGCCCCAGATGATCGAGGCGCTGGCCAAGGACGGCATCAAGACGCTCGAAGATTTCGCGACCTGCGCGGATTGGGAGCTCGCCGGCGGCTGGACCACGGTCGAGGGCAAGCGCACCAAGGACGACGGGATTCTCGAGAAATTCGATCTCTCGCTCGAAGATGCGCAGGCGCTGATCATGACCGCGCGGATCCAGCTCGGCTGGGTCGATCCGTCGGAGCTCGAGGCCGAGGACGAGGCCGAAGAGGAAGAGGTCGAGGAATAAGATGAGCCGCGGGGGCCGGGAAAACACGCGTATCGAGCCGGAACGGCGCTGCATCGTCACGGGTGACGTGCAGCCCAAGGCCGGGCTGGTGCGCTTTGTGCTCGGCCCCGACGGGCTGATCTACCCCGATCTGGCGGAGAAACTGCCGGGCCGGGGGATCTGGGTCACCGCCGATCGCGACGCGATCGAGAAGGCGGCGACCAAGGGGTTGTTTGCGCGCGCCGCCAAGGCGCCCGCGAAGGCGCCGGAAAATCTGGCCGATATGGTCGAGGCAGGGCTTGCGCACCGCGTGATCGAGCTTATCTCTCTCGAGCGCAAGGCGGGTAAGGCCGTCATCGGCTTCGAGAAGGTCAAGGGCTGGCTCGCCGAGGGACGCGCAAAAGTACTGTTCCAGGCCTCCGACGGCTCGGAACGCGGAAAAGGCAAGCTCTGGACGCCCGAAGGCGGGCGCTGGTTCGGCTGCCTGACAAGTTCGGAATTGGGTTTGGCTTTCGGCCGCGATCATGCCATACACGGCGCGCTTGCGGCTGGCGGACTCACCCGACGTGTTATAGACGAAGCGGCAAGGCTTGCGGGCATGCGCAAGCAGGACGGCGGCAAGCCCGCCTGGAAGGATATGAAGACGGCATGAGCGATACGGACGGTAAAAAACCCTTGGGTCTTGGCGGCGCGCGCCCCGGTCAGGTGAAGCAGAGCTTCTCCCATGGCCGCACGAAAAGCGTGGTGGTCGAGACCAAGCGCAAGAAGGTGGTCGTGCCGAAGCCCGGCGCGGCTGGCCAGAAAGCTGGCGGTTCGCCTCATCTGGGCGACCCGTCCAAACGCCCTGCCGGCATCTCGGATGCGGAAATGGAGCGCCGCCTGAAGGCGTTGCAGGCCGCCAAGGCCCGCGAGGTCGAAGAGGCCGCGCAACGTGTCGCCGATGAAAAGGCCCGCGAGGAAGAACGCGAGCGCCGTCGCGCCGAGGCCGAGGCCAAGGAACGCGAAGAGCGCGAGCGCGAAGAGGCGATGCGTCTCAAGCAGGAAGAGGAAGAGCGCAAGAAGCGCGAGGCCGAACTGCGCGAGAAGAAGAAGGAAGAGGTTCGCAAGGCCGCTCCCAAGGCCGATGCCGCCCCGGTCGACCCGGCCGCCGCCGAGGCCGCCGCCGCGCGCGCCGCGACGAAAGGCGTCTCGACGACCGGCCCGCGCAAGACCGACCGCGACCGCGATGACCGCGCCAGCGCGACCCCGGACCGCGGCAACACCCGCGGCAAGGGCGACGAAGGCCGCCGCTCGGGCAAGCTCTCGCTGAGCGAGATCGAAGGCGAAGGCGGCCGTCAGCGCTCGCTCGCCGCGATGAAGCGCAAGCAGGAGAAGGCCCGCCAGAAAGCCATGGGCTTTGGCCAGAAGGCCGAGAAGATGGTCCGCGACGTGCAGTTGCCGGAAACCATCGTCGTCTCCGAACTTGCCAACCGGATGGCCGAACGCGCCGCCGATGTGGTGAAGGCGCTGATGAAGATGGGCATGATGGTCACCGCCAACCAGACCCTCGACGCCGATACCGCCGAGCTCATCATCGAGGAATTCGGCCATAAAGCCGTCCGCGTCTCGGACGCCGATGTCGAACAGGTCATCGATACCGTCGAGGACAAGGCCGAGGATCTGGTCTCGCGCCCGCCGATCATCACGATCATGGGCCACGTCGACCACGGCAAGACCTCGCTGCTCGACGCGATCCGCCAGACCAACGTGGTCTCGGGCGAGGCCGGCGGCATCACGCAGCACATCGGCGCCTATCAGGTGACGACGGCGACCGGCGCGGTGCTGACCTTCCTCGACACCCCCGGCCACGCGGCCTTCACCTCGATGCGCGCCCGCGGCGCCCAGGTGACCGATATCGTCGTGCTCGTCGTGGCCGCCGATGACGCGGTCATGCCGCAGACCATCGAGGCGATCAACCACGCGAAAGCGGCCGGCGTGCCGATGATCGTGGCGATCAACAAATGCGACAAGCCCTCGGCGAACCCGCAAAAGGTCCGCACCGATCTGCTGCAACATGAAGTCGTCGTCGAAGAGATGGGCGGCGAGGTCCAGACGGTCGAGGTTTCGGCCAAGACCCGCATGGGGCTAGACAGCCTGCTCGAGGCGATCGCGCTGCAAGCCGAGATCCTCGAGCTCAAGGCCAACCCCCATCGCGCCGCGCAAGGGGCTGTTATCGAAGCGAAACTCGACGTGGGCCGCGGCCCGGTCGCGACCGTTCTCGTGCAGCACGGCACGCTCAAGAAAGGCGACATCTTCGTCGTCGGCGAGCAGTGGGGCAAGGTCCGCGCGCTGATCAACGACAAGGGCGAGCGCGTCGATGAGGCGGGCCCGTCGGTCCCGGTCGAAGTGCTCGGCCTCAACGGCACCCCGGAGGCGGGCGACGTGCTCAACGTTGTCGAGACCGAGGCCCAGGCCCGCGAGATCGCCGATTACCGGATCCAGACCGCGCGCGACAAACGCGCCGCCGCCGGTGCCGCGACCACGCTCGAACAGCTCATGGCGAAGGCCAAGGCCGACGAAAACGTCGCCGAGCTGCCGGTCGTCGTCAAAGCCGACGTGCAGGGCTCGACCGAGGCGATCGTTCAGGCGCTCGAGAAGATCGGCAACGAAGAGGTGCGCGTGCGCGTCATCCATTCGGGTGTCGGCGCGATCACCGAGAGCGATATCGGCCTCGCCGAGGCTTCGGGCGCGCCGGTCATCGGCTTCAACGTCCGCGCCAACGCCCCGGCCCGCGCCTCGGCGAACCAGAAGGGCGTCGAGATCCGCTACTACTCGATCATCTACGATCTGGTTGACGACATCAAAGCCGCCGCTTCGGGCCTGCTCAAGAACGAGGTTCGCGAGAACTTCATCGGCTATGCCGCGATCAAGGAGGTCTTCAAGGTCTCCGGCGTCGGCAAGGTCGCGGGCTGCTTGGTCACCGAGGGCGTTGCGCGCCGTTCGGCCGGCGTGCGCCTGCTGCGCGACGATGTCGTGGTGCACGAGGGGACGCTCAAGACCCTCAAGCGCTTCAAGGACGAGGTCAAGGAAGTCATCTCCGGCCAGGAATGCGGGATGGCCTTCGAGAACTACGACGATATCCGCCCGGGCGATGTCATCGAGATCTTCGAGCGCGAGGAAGTGGAGCGCAGCCTGTAAGGGCTGCCTCCCCGCGCATCAGAATTGAAAAAGGGGGGCGCGAGCCCCCCTTTTTGCATTCCTCAAGCGGCTTTCCGGGAAACGGGCCGCCCGGCATACAGCCGATCATCGACCCGGACCACGATCTTGCCGTTATCGAGCTGAGCCTCAAACGTCCCCTGGACCGAGACGCAGCTTCCGACAGTGATAGTCCGCAGCATCAGACATCCTCCCAAATCTCATCTGCTTCCACGGTAGTCGCAAATTATTTACGAAGAGTAAACAACAAAACGCCGCTTCTCGAAATAATATTGCGATGCCGCGGGCGCAAACTAACCGAATATTACAGCCAATCGCGCAGAATCGGGATCAAGGGCTCATCCGCGGGCGGCATCGGATAGCTGCGCAGGTCGTTCGGCCGCACCCAGGCGAGCCTCTGCCCCTCCCGCGGATGCGCGATCCCCTCCCAGCGACGACAGGCATAAAGCGGCATCAGCAGATGAAAATCGTCATAGGCATGGCTCGCAAAGGTCAGCGGCGCGAGGCAGCTGTGCCAGGTGTCGATGCCGAGCTCCTCATGCAGCTCGCGGATCAGCGCGGTCTCCGGGCTCTCGCCCGGCTCGACCTTGCCGCCGGGGAACTCCCACAGCCCCGCAAGCGATTTCCCCTCCGGGCGCTGCGCCAGAAGCACCCGCCCGTCGGGGTCGATCAGCGCCACGGCCGCGACCAGAATGATCCGCGCAGGCGCGGGGGGCGGGGGCGCCCCCTCCGGGCCGCAGCCGCCGCTCACGAGCGATAATCCGCGTTGATATCGATGTAGCGGTGCGTCAGATCGCAGGTCCAGACCGATTTCTTCGCCTTGCCGAGCCCAAGATCTACCCCGATCACGAGCTCCTGCCCCTTCATATAGGCGCTCGCCGCCTCTTCGGAGTAATCCGGCACCCGCCAGCCATTCTCCGCCAGAACCATGTCGCCAAAGCTGATCCGCAGCTTGTCGCGATCCGCCTTCGCGCCGGATTTACCGACCGCGGCCACAACCCGGCCCCAGTTCGCATCCTGCCCCGCGATCGCGGTCTTCACCAGCGGCGAATTCGCCACCGCCATCGCGACCTTATGCGCATCCTCCGCCGTCTCGGCGCCGCTCACGCGCACCTCGACGAATTTCGTCGCGCCCTCGCCATCCTTGACCACCTGCTGCGCCAGATCGAGCATCACGCCATGCAGCGCCGCCTCGAAATCGCGCGCGACCTTCGAGCGCAGATCGGTGATCTCCGCCGCCGCCGAACGCCCCGTCGCCGCCACGATCAGCGCATCCGAGGTCGAGGTGTCGCTGTCGACGGTGATCGCGTTGAAGGTCTCGTCGACATTGCGCGAGAGCATCTTTTGCAGGTTCTTCGCCGGGATCTTCGCATCGGTGAAGATATAGACCAGCATCGTCGCCATATTCGGCGCGATCATCCCCGAGCCCTTGGCGATCCCGGCGATCTTGATCACGCCGCCTTCGCCCTCGATCTCGGCCGCGGCGCCTTTCGGGAAGGTGTCGGTCGTCATGATCGCGCGCGCCGCCGCCTCGATGCCGCCGGCGTCGAGCGCGGCCGTCAGCGCCGGGATCGCGGCCGTGATCCGCTCATAGGGCAGCGGCTCGCCGATCACCCCGGTCGAGGAGGAGAACACCCGGCTCGCCGGCATCCCGAGCGCCTGCGCCACCGCGCCGGTCACCGCATCCACCGCTTCCTGACCCAGCGCGCCGGTAAAGGCGTTGGCATTGCCCGAGTTCACCACGATCGCCGCACCCGCATCGGCAGGCACGCGCGCTTTCAGCTTTTCCTGACAATCGAGCACGCAGGCCGCCCGCGTCGAGGAGGTGGTGAACACCCCCGCGATCGCCGCGCCCGGCGCGATCTTGGCCAGCATCACATCGGTGCGCCCCGCATAGCGCACGCCGGCGGGCGCGGCGGCGAATTCGACGCCCTCGATCACCGGCAGATCGGGGAACCGCGCCGGCGCCAGCGGCGAGACGGGGTTCGCGGCCTTGACCTTGGTCATCACCGCGCCGACCTCGCCCGCGACCTCCTCGGCCACATGGCCCAGATCGCCCTTGAGCTTCTTCACCTTGGCCTTGAGCTTTTCGATCTTGGCCTTCAGTTCCGTCTTCTTCGCCATCGCCGCCTCCCGCGCGTTACTGGCCGAGAACCGTCGCGTCCTTCAGGACGGCCGGGTCGATCCCATCGGTCATCTTCTCGACCTTGGCGGCCGAAATCGTGTCTTTCACGCGTTTCTCGACGGCTTCCTGCCGCAGATCGCCCTCGATCTCGGCGCGCACGTCCTCGATCTTCGGCGCATCGGCCAGCCGCGATTCATAGAGCTTGATCACATGCCAGCCATATTCGGTCTGCACCGGCCCGGCGATCTCGCCGTCTTTCATGCCGGCGATCGCGTCGGCAAAGGGCTGCACCATCGCTTTGAGCCCGAACCAGCCCAGATCGCCGCCATTGGCCGCCGCGCCATCTTTCGAGTTCTTCTTGGCTTCCTCGGCGAAATCGGCGCCGCCGTCGATCTCGGCCTTGATCTTCTCGGCCTCTTCCTTGGTGTCGACGATGATATGGGCCGCGTGATACTCGCGCGAGGGCTCGGCCTCGGCGTAGCGGATCTTGTAGGCCTCCATCACCTTTTCCTCGGTGGCCGCGCCCTTGGCGGTGAAATCGAGCACCGAATTGGCCAGATAGGCGCGCCGGTCGACCTCGAGCGCGATCTCGTCGCGGTGGGTCATCATCCCCTCGCCGATCTCGGAGAGCGCGGTCTGCTGGATCAGCTGCTCGAGAATGCCGTTGAAGAGCACGTCATCGGGCAGGCTGAGATATTCGGCGGGCAGGCTGTCATGCACGACCAGCATCTGACCGAGCGTGATATCCTTGCCGTTCACCGTCGCCACCACCTGATCGGCCTTCAGACCCTCGGCCTGCGCCGCACCGGCCAGCGTCAGAACCAGCGTCGCCGCACCAAGAATCTTCGTGAGTTTCGGCATCAAAGCCACTCCATATGGGGCCGCGGCACCCCGCGGCGTTGACACTCTCCCGGCGGCCCCTTACATCGCCTAAGTCCTGTGAAAGCAGGCGCGCCCCGTATTCGATAGCCGTTCTAGGCGGCCCTTCGGAACACGGCAAGGCCGCTTTGCACACGATTTGGTCAGACGAACCCGCGGAGAAAACATGCTGGGCCTCGGAACTCTCGCAAAAAAGGTCTTCGGAACCCCGAATGACCGCAAGGTGAAATCGGTGCGCCCCCTGGTCGCCAAGATCAACGCGCTCGAGCCGGAGTTCGAGAAACTCTCCGATGCCGGGATCATCGAGAAAACCCGCGAGCTGCAAGGCCGCGCCCAAAGCGGCGAGAGCCTCGACGCGCTGCTCCCCGAGGCCTTCGCCAATTGCCGCGAGGCGGCGCGCCGCGCGCTCGGCCTGCGCGCCTTCGACACGCAGCTGATGGGCGGGATCTTCCTCCATCAGGGCAATATCGCCGAGATGAAGACGGGCGAGGGCAAGACCCTCGTCGCCACCTTCCCGGCCTATCTCAACGCGCTCGCCGGCAAGGGCGTGCATGTGGTCACCGTCAACGATTACCTCGCCAGCCGCGACGCGGAATGGATGAGCAAGGTCTATGGCGCGCTCGGCCTGACCACCGGCGTCGTCGTGCCCTTCCAGCCCGATGAGCAAAAGCGCGTGGCCTATGCCGCCGACATCACCTACGCCACCAACAACGAGCTCGGCTTCGACTACCTTCGCGACAACATGAAGGGCTCGGTCGAGGAGATGATGCAGCGCGGCCATTTCTTCGCCATCGTCGACGAGGTGGACAGCATCCTGATCGACGAGGCGCGCACGCCCCTGATCATCTCGGGCCCCTCGCAGGACCGCTCCGAGCTCTACATCACGCTCGACAAATATATCCCCGAGCTCGCGCCCGAGCATTTCACCCTCGACGAAAAGGGCCGCAACGCGACCTATACCGAAGAGGGCAATGAATTCATCGAACGCCGTCTGCGCGAAGACGGCGTGCTGCCCGAGGGCCAGTCGCTCTACGACCCGGAAAGCACCACGATCGTCCACCACGTCACGCAGGCCCTGCGCGCCCACAAGCTCTTCCACAAGGATCAGAACTATGTGGTGCAGGGCGGCGAGATCGTGCTGATCGACGAATTCACCGGCCGGATGATGAAGGGCCGCCGCCTCTCCGACGGGCTCCATCAGGCGATCGAGGCGAAAGAGGGCGTGCAGATCCAGCCCGAGAACGTCACGCTCGCCTCGGTCACCTTCCAGAACTACTTCCGCCTCTATGAAAAGCTCGGCGGCATGACCGGCACCGCCGCCACCGAGGCCGAGGAATTCGCCGAGATCTACAGCCTCGGCGTCGTCGAGGTGCCCACCAACCGCCCGGTGCAGCGCAAGGACGAACACGACCGCGTCTACCGCACCGCGCGCGAGAAATACGCCGCCGTGATCGAGGCGATCAAGAAAGCCCATGAGAAGGGCCAGCCGATCCTCGTCGGCACCACCTCGATCGAGAAATCCGAGATGCTCTCGGAGATGCTGAAGGCCGAGGGCATCCCCCATAACGTCCTCAACGCCCGCCAGCACGCGCAGGAAGCCCAGATCGTCGCCGATGCCGGCCGCCTCGGCGCGGTGACCATCGCCACCAACATGGCCGGCCGCGGCACCGATATCCAGCTCGGCGGCAATGTCGAGATGAAGGTGCTCGCCGAGCTCGCCGCCAACCCCGAGGCCGACCCCGACCAGGTGCGCGCGCGCATCGAGGCCGAACACGCCGAGGAGAAAAAGCGCGTGCTCGAGGCCGGCGGGCTCTTCGTTCTGGCCACCGAGCGCCACGAAAGCCGCCGCATCGACAACCAGCTGCGCGGCCGCTCGGGCCGTCAGGGCGACCCGGGGCGCTCGCTGTTCTTCCTCTCGCTCGAAGACGATCTGATGCGGATCTTCGGCTCCGACAAACTCGATTCGGTGCTCTCGAAGCTCGGCATGAAGGACGGCGAGGCGATCGTGCACCCCTGGGTGAACAAATCGCTCGAACGCGCCCAGGCGAAGGTCGAGGGCCGCAACTTCGACATCCGCAAACAGCTTCTGAAATTCGACGATGTGATGAACGATCAGCGCAAGGCGATCTTCAGCCAGCGCCGCGAGATCATGCAGGCCGAGGATATCGCCGAGATCGCGCAGGATATGCGCTATCAGGTGATCGACGATCTGGTCGATCAATATGCCCCGCCGAAAAGCTATGCTGATCAATGGGATGCCGCAGGCCTTCAGGCCGCGGTCCTCGCCGAGCTGAACGTCGATCTGCCGATCCCGGCCTGGGCGGCGGAAGAGGGCGTCGATCAGGACGCGCTGCGCGAGCGTATCGAGAAGGCGACCGATGCCTATATGGCCGAGAAGGCCGAGGGCTTTGGCGCGCCGACGATGCGGCTGATCGAGAAACAGGTGCTGCTGCAGACGATCGACACGAAATGGCGCGAGCACCTCGTCACGCTCGAGCATCTGCGCTCGGTCATCGGCTTCCGCGGCTATGCGCAGCGCGACCCGCTGTCGGAATACAAGACCGAGAGCTTCCAGCTCTTCGAGACGATGCTCGACGGGCTGCGCTCGGAGGTGACCAAACGTCTCGCCCAGATCCGCCCGCTGACCGAGGAAGAGCGCGCCGCGATCCTCGCCCAACAGGCCGGCCTCGCGCCGCCCGCGCCCGCCGAGCCCGGCACGGCCCCGGCGCCGGCCCCCGCCCCGGCGGCCCCCGAACCCGCCGCCGCGCGGCCGGGCTTCGACCCGAAAGACCCCTCGACCTGGGGCGAGCCCTCGCGCAATGATCCCTGCCCCTGTGGCTCGGGCGAGAAGTTCAAACACTGCCACGGCCGTCTCTGAGACGATTGCGGCATGGACAAGGCGGCTCCGGGGGCGACCTCGGGGCCGCTTTCCATATCTGGAGTGTTTCCAACGCCTTGCCTCCCAGATCTGGGGCGGTGAAAAGGTTTAAAAAATGGAAACATTGCCACAACCGGGTCATCGCTTTGCCCTTTTCCGCCCCTAGCCTTTGAAAAGACGAGGGATTCGGCTGGAGGCGGAGATGAACAGGCAAACTCTGCGCAATGTGATGATGGTCGGCGCGACGTTCCTGCTCGCCGCCGCGACGGGCCATGTGATGCAATCGGCCAATACGCTGGGCCCGGAACCCACCGCCGTGGCCGCCAATCCCCGCCTCGTGACGCTCGCCAATGTCACGCAACTCTCCGCCCGGATCGGCAGCACCGCCGAGCTCCCGAGCCTGCCCGCGCGCGCGATTGCCGCCGATGGCGGGGTCCGGCTCGCCGCGCTCACCGAGGCGCCGGAGGCGAGCTTCTCGCATTGTGATCCCGCGGCCCTGACGCTCACCCCGGCCCCCTCCGCGATGCTCGCCGTCGCGCTGCATGCGCCGTGCCGGGCCGGGCAGAGCGTGGAGATCGCGCAAGGCGCGCTGCGCTTTACCGCCACGCTGGATCCGCAGGGCGACTGGACGGGCACGATCCCCGCGCTCGCCGCGCGGGCCCGGCTCAGCGCGCGCCTCGGCCCCGACGAAACCCTCGAGGCCAGCGCCTCGGTCACCGGCCTCGAGGCGCTCAACCGGGTCGTTCTGGTCTGGCAGGGCGCCGCCGAGGCCGGGCTCAATATCTATGAATACGGCTCGGCCCATGGCGGCGCGGGCCATATCGCCGCCGACCGGCCGCGCACCCCCGAAACCGATCTCGGCGGCTATCTCACCGCGCTCGGCGACCGCCCCGAGGGCACTCATGCGCAGGTCTATACCGCCCCCGCCGGCATGACCGATCAACGTTTCGAGCTCGAGGCGCGCGTCGATGCCGCGAGCTGCGGGCAGGATCTCGAGGCCGCCGTGACGCGCGTCCTCGCCGGCCGCACCGCCGGGCCCGAGACGCTCAGCCTCGCGC